>NZ_CP115165.1:1065000-1155000 GCF_028622095.1 Deinococcus aquaticus
GCCGTTTCTCAGTACCGGCAGCAGCGCGTACAGGGTCATGGCCGTCAGGGCCGGGGTGACCCCGATGCCACTCACGCCCGCCTCCCGCAGCGCCGGGAAGGCGTTCGCCAGGGCCGAGAGCGGCGCGATCAGCAGGCCCAGCAGCGCCAGGCTGGGAATGGTCTGCACGGCGTTCGCCACGCCCAGCACGGCCCCCGCCACCCGCTCGCGCCCGGACGCCCATACGGCCAGCGGCGCGCCGATCAGGACGGCCAGCCCCAGCGCCGTGCCGACCAGCCGCAGATGCTGCGCGAGTTCCTGCACCCAGCGCGGTCCCTCGCTCCGGCCCTCGACCAGCACCGACCAGCTCGACAGCGTGCCGGTCAGCAGCAGCGCCGCCAGTCCTGCCACCCACAGCAGCCCGGTCCAGGCGGGACCGCCCGCCGCGCGGGTACACAGCCGCGACCCGTACAGGGCCACGCCCGCACCCAGCAGCGTCAACCACGCGCCGCTGGCGGCACTGGCCCGCGCGAAGTCCGCCTGCCCGACCAGAGCCGCGCCCGTGCGGGTGCCCAGCAACCACACGGCCAGCAGCAGCGCCAGGGTGGCCGGCACCCAGGTCAGCGCAGGCCGCCAGCGGGCCACTGCGAGTGGGAGCAGCGCCAGCACCAGCAGCGCCGCCATCCACACGGGCGGCAGGCGCAGGTACTCGCCCGGTGCGAGGCGGTTGGGGCGCAGCAGCACCCACGGCAACCACGCCCCCGCCAGCATCGGCAGGGCAGCCAGGGCCAGCACCGCCTGAACGTCGCCCCGCGCGCCCGCACCTGACCGGCCGGCAGAGGCAGGGCCAGCAGAAGAGGGGGCAGGCAGCCTCTCGGCTCCCACCCCCCTGTTCCCCGGATTACTCATGGACGGCCCGCACGCGGGTGGGGAAAGTCCCAGCGCGGAAAGAAACTCCGGCCGGCCCACCCCAGTGCAGCGCCCTGACCCACGGCGGTTACTTGATCAGCCCTTTGGCTTTCAGGTACTCCTGCGCCACGGCCTGCGCCGTGCGGCCTTCCAGCGCCACCTTGGCGTTCAGGCCCTGCATGGTCGACTGGGACAGCGTGGCGAAGGTCCTGTTCAGGATCGCCTCAATCTGCGGGTTGGCTTTCAGGGTCGCCGTGCGGATGATCGGGGACGGCTGGTACACCGCCTGCGCGCCCTTGGGGTCCTTCAGGGCCACCATCTTCAGCGCGGCCAGCGTGCCGTCCGTGCCGTAGGCCATGGCGGCGTTCACGCCGTTCGTGCCGTTCGCGGCGGCCTGCTGCGTCTGGGGGGGCGTGGCGCCCGCCAGGATCAGCTTCTGGTCGGCCTTGAGCTTGAAGCCGTACGCCTCTTCAAAGGCCGGCATGGTGTCGGGCCGGTTGAAGAACTCGGGGCTGCCCGCCAGTTTCAGCTTGCCGCCGCCGTTCACGTAGCGGGCGAGGTCCGCGACCGTGCCCAGCCTGGCGCTCTTCGCCAGGGCCTCGGGCACCGCGATCACCCAGGTGTTGTTCACGGCGGCAGGCTTGAGCCACGTGACGCCGTTCTTGCTGTCCAGCTGACGCGCCAGCCCGTAGATGGTGCCGGTGTTGCCCGCCTGCTTGGCCGTGATCTTCGCCTTCGGGAACAGGTACACGGCGTTGCCGGTGTACTCGGGGTACACGTCGATTTCGCCCGCCAGGATCGCCTTGCGGTTCACGCCGGTATCCCCCAGGTTCGTGCGGTCGGTCACGTCCAGGCCCGCGTTCTTCAGGGTCAGGACGATCATCTGACCCAGAATCTGCGCTTCGGGGTCGAGTTTGCTGCCCACCACGATGGGCTTGGCGGACGCGGCGCTGGACAGGGCGGCGCCCAGAAGCAGGGCAGGCAGAAGCAGTGTGCGGGTCATACGGTCAACGTACCCGCCGCCCCAGGAGGCACAGGTAGGGCAGGTCACAAAACCCGCAGGCCTCTAAAGACTTCTTAAACCCGCTGTGCCTACCCTCTAACGCTCCTGGCTCTCGTCGAGTCCTACCCCGAACCCCTGATCCAGCAGCGCCTCGTTGTACGTGCGGAACGCCAGCATCGTCTGCGTGCGCGCGATGCCCTCGACCTTGCGCAGGTGGCCGGTCACCACGTCGTCCAGGTCCTCGTAGCGGGCGAGTTTCAGGATCGCCACGATGTCCCACTCGCCCGTCACGGAGTACACCTCGCGCACGCCCGGCACGCCTGCCAGCGCCTCGGCCGTCTCCTGCACCCGCTGCCGCTCTGCCTGCACCATCACGATTGCCGTTACCATGTCCGCCATTGTGCGCCCACACCAGCCCCCACTGCACCCGCCTGACCGTTCGTTCGGGGACGTTTCGCCGCCCCGCCGGCGCGTATTGTGCAGACATGACCGCACCCGCCGCCGCGCCCAAGCCTGCCCCCACGCCACGCGAGCAGCTCCTGAACCGTATTCAACGCGACATCCCCATCACCCGGCGGCCCTACGCCGTCATCGCCCAGGACGTCGGCCTGACCGAAGCCGAGGCCCTGAGCATCCTGCGTGAGGTGAAAGCAGAGGGCGTGCTGCGGCAGGTCAGCGCCATCTTCGACACCCGCACCCTGGGCTACCAGAGCAGCCTCGTGGCCGCCGTGCACGACGAGGACCAGCTCGACGCCGGGGCCGAGATCGTGAACCAGCACCCCGGCGTCAGCCACAACTACAAACGCAACCACAGCTTCAACCTCTGGTACACCATCGCCGTGCCGCCCGAAAGCGACCTTGAGGCGCACGTGCAGAAACTCCACGAACTCAGCGGCGCGCGCCTGACCCGCCTGATGCCCACCCTGCACCTGTTCAAGATCGGCGTGGAATTCGACATGACCGGCAAGGAAGACTGGAACGCCAAGGCCAAACCCCAGTACACCAGCGAGCAGCGCAACATCGGCTACGCGGTCACGGACCTCGACCGGGCCTTCGTCACGGAATTCCAGAAGGACCTGCCCGTCACCGAGGAACCCTACGCCGACGCCTGCGCCGCCCTGGGCCTGAGCATCGATGAGGTCGCCGCACACGCCGAGAAGATGAAAGCCGCCGGAGCGCTGCGCCGCGTGTCCGCCGTGTTCCGCCACCAGAAAGCCGGCTTCACCTTCAACGCCATGGGCGTCTGGGCCGTCCCGCAGGACAGCGTGGCCGAGGTCGGCCGCCAGATGGCCGAATTCAAGGCCGTCTCGCACTGCTACCTGCGCCCCACCTACCCCGAATGGCCCTACACCATCTTCACCATGGTCCACGGCCGCAGCAAGGAAGAAGCCTTCGGGAAGATCAACGCCATCGAACAGGAAGTCGCGCAGGGCGTCGCCCACGACATCCTGTACTCCACGAAGGAATACAAGAAAGTGCGCCTGGAATTCTATAAACCGGAATTCTACGGCTGGGCCAAAGAGCACCTGGGCACCGAGGCGTAACCAGGGAGGTGGGCAGAAGGTTGACCCCCTTCCTGCTCAGGCACAGCGAATTCAGGCACAACGCAAAAGAACCGCCCCGTAACGTGGGGCGGTTCTTTACGTTGCGGGCGCTTAGAGCACCAGCAGGATGGGCTGTTCCAGCGCCTCGGCCACCTGGGCCAGGAACTTCGCGGCGCGGGCGGCGTCCACGTCACCGTTCAGGCTCAGCGGAGCGCGGCCATTCTGCATGCGGCCCACGCTGAGGGTCAGGGTGTGCGGGTAGTGCAGGTCATCCAGACCGTGCGCGCCAGCGTCCACGATCAGCAGGTCCGGGGTGTCGCCGTCGTACGCGGTGTCCAGCTGCGCCAGCGCGTCACGCAGGCTGCCGGTCCCGACCGTGTGCGCGTGGCTCTCGCCCTGCACGGCCACGCTGCCGAGGCTCAGGGTGTCCGCGTGACGCTGCGCGGCGCGGGCGACCAGCAGGCCCAGCGGAAGCGCCTGATCCAGCGCGGCGCTGACCTGACCCTGCAGGTCATGCAGCGCGGTCACGTTCGCGTCGCGGCGCAGGTACGCGCCGAACCACACGGCGTTCGCCGGGCTGCCCTCGCCCTGCGCGTGCACGACCTGCGTGGAGTTGGTATCGGCCACCGCGACCGGCGCGACCAGCACCTGGGGTTCCTGCGCAGGCTCGGGCTGAAGCTCCTCAACCGGAGCTTCTCCAGATTCCGTGTCCTGTGCGTCGTCCGCTGCGGGCGTCAGTTCAGCCGCCACGGGCGCGGTGACCTCCGCTTCGACCTCTTCGACGGGCTCCTGTGCGGACACGGGCTCTGCGGCGGGCTCTTCTGCGGGCTCGTCCACGGGGTCAGGCTCGACCGGAGCGGCTTCAATCGGCGCTTCCTCGACGGGTGCCTGCTCGGTGGGGCTGGCGTCCACCGTGTCTTCTGCGGCTGCGGGGGCCGCCTCTGCCACTTCAACCGGCATTTCATCGGTCGTGACGTCCCCGGTGCTCGCGGCCTCGACGGGAGCGATTTCCGCAACGGGCGCCGCGTCTTCAAGGGGCGCCGCGTCTGTGGCAGGTGCTGCGGCCTGGGTCTGTTCCGTCTGGGTCGGTTCCGTCCAGGCGTGATCGTCGGCCTCACGGCCATCCGTCCAGGTGGGCATGGCGGGCGTCCCGGTCTGTTCAGGCTCGGGCATGGTTGCCGGCACTTCCGGCTGGGCAGCGGGGGTCTGGGCGGCCGGGGTGGGGTCGAAGTGGAAGGCGGGCACGCTGGTGGGCTCCGCTTCCGCCGCAACCTGCACATCCGGGGTCTGCGCATCCGGAATCTGCGCGGCGGGTGTCGTCAGATCGGGCAGGTGGACCGGGGGTGCGGTGACTTCCGGCTCGGCTGCCACGGGTGCCGTGAAGGCGGGCGTGTTGATGTCAGGCGCAGTGATGTCAGGCGTGGTGGCCTGCGAGGCGGCTTCCGGCGCGGGTTTCTGGTACAGGCGCGAGAGCAGACTGCCCAGGCCGGCGGCCAGTCCGGTCGCGGCGGCGGGCGCGGCAATGTCGGCGACCTGCGGAGCGGCAGGGGCCTGCGGTGCCACCGCCTCCATGACCGGGGCCTCCACGACGGGAGTCTCCATGACAGGTGCTTCCACGACGGGAGCCTCCATGACAGGGGCTTCGATGACAGGGGCTTCCATGCGGGGGGCTTCCACCACGGGCACCTGCATGACGGGCTCAGGAGTGACCGGCGCCTGCATGACAGGTTCGGGCGCAGTGGGCATCGGCGCCGAGAAGACCGGCGTGGCGAAGGCAGGGGCCGTCACTTCCGGCACGGCCGGTGCCACGGGGGCCGCCGGCATGGGGGCGGGGTCCGTGAAGCTGGGGGTACTGAAGGCCGGGGCGGGCGCGTCGGGCGCACTGTCCTCGTCGTCCAGTTCGAATTCCAGGTCCTCGTCGGCCAGGGTGCTGGCGGCCGGGGTGGCGGGCACCTGCGGCGAGGCGGTGCGCGCCTGCTCGACGAACGCGGTGATGTCGGTATCGACGCCCGCGCGGCTGAGCATGTCGGCGTTCATGCCGGCCTTGTTCAGCATGTCGGCGCTGGGGATTTCATCCCCGGTCCAGCCGGCGGGGGTGGGGTCCACGGGCGTGCTGGGCGGATCTTCCTCGCCGCTCATGACGCGGGAGAGGTAATTCAGGATGTCCTGTTCGACGATCATCCCGCCGCTCCCGGTCCCGTTGAGTTTCTGCCAGTCAATCCCGTTCGCTTCTGCCAGAATTTTGGCGAGCGGAGCAATCCGTTCCATTCAATTCCCCCTTTGTGCGCCCCATTGTAAGGGACTCCAGTCCGCCGGAACGCCAAGTTTTTCCACGTGGTTACAGTGAACCACGCGGAAGGCCGGGCGAGAGACCAGCATGAGCATGGTTGCAGGGTGACGAGGGGCGTCTGACAGCGTTCTTTCACACCGTTGCCGGCGGGCCCCGGCGGGCTGGTCACACGGCGCGCAGGGGTGTGGTCAGGAGGCCCTGCACATCCCCCCACAGGCCGCTGTTGCGGCGGCGGGCGCGGTGGTAGGCTACGGGGCGTTACCGCGCGCCGCAGCAGTGGCGGGCGGGGGCGGCACAGGAGTCCCGAATGCTAATACTTGAGGAGATGCAGTCACGCGGGCATGAAGCCCTGACGTTATTGCACCACGCTCCCAGTGGCCTGCGCGCCGCACTGGCGATTCACTCGACGGTGCTGGGGCCCGCCATTGCCGGCGTGAGGTTACGAGAACAGGATGAAGAACTGGCCGTGCGGGGCGCGCTGGCGCTCTCGGAAAGCCTGACCCTGAAAGCTGCGCTGGCCGGACTGAACTACGGCGGCGGCGCGTGCGTCCTGATGATGCCGGAATCCGGCGTGGAAGACCCGCACGCCAGAGAAGCGCTGTTCCGCGCGCTGGGCCGGCAGGTGCGGCCCATGGAGTCCCGGGTGGTCCTGACCGAGGACATCGGGGTCAGCCCGGCCGACATTGCCTTCGTGGCGCAGGAAACCGGGTCCACGCTGGGCATGCACACCGACACCAGCTCCGTCACCGGGTACGGCGTGTACCGGGGCATGAAAGCCGCCGCCCGGCACGCCCTGGGCTCCGAGAGCATGCGCGGCGTGCGCGTGGCCATCATGGGCGTCGGGGCAGTCGGCCGCGCGCTGGCCGTTCACCTGCACCGCGAGGGCGCCCGCCTGACCGTGGCCGACGACCGCCCGGAGCGCGCGCAGGCCCTGGCCGACTCGCTGAGCGGCGTGACCGTCGTGGGGTGCCATGAACTGCTGGACGCGCCGTGCGACATCCTGGCCCCCTGCGGGTACGGGCACACCATCCGCAGTCAGGACGTGCCGCGCCTGCAGTGCCGCCTGATCGCCGGTGGCGAGCACCACCCCCTGACCCGCCGGGGTGAGGAGGCCGTCAAGGAGGCCGGAATCGTGTACATGCCAGACTTCGCCATCAACTCTGCGGGGCTGATCTCGGCCGCCACGGGCCTCGACATGAACCAGTCGGCCGAGCGCATCTACCAGACCGTCAACCGCATCACGGGCGTCGCCGAGCAGTACGGCAAGGCCACGCACGTCGTGGCGCGCCGCATGGCCGAGCGCCGCATTGACCTGATCGGCAGTCTGGGTGCCTGCTCGACTGGCGGTCTGGGCGGCGGCGGGAGGAGCGCGTGAGCGTTCCGTTCATGATCGGCGTGGCCGGCGGTTCCGGCAGCGGCAAGACCACCGTGACCCGCCGCGTGATCGAAACGGTCGGGCGCGAGGGCGTGGCCGTCCTGAACCAGGACAACTACTACCGCAACCAGGACGACATTCCCTTCGAGTCCCGCCTGAAAACCAATTACGACCACCCCGCCGCGTTCGACTGGGCGCTGCTGGGCCGGCACGTGGACGCCCTGCTGTCCGGCGTGCCCATCGACATGCCCGAGTACGACTTCACGAACCACACCCGCTCGGCGCAGACCACCAAGGTCCTGCCCGGCCCGGTCGTGGTGCTGGAGGGATTCTTCGCGCTGTACGACGAGGCGTTGCGCGCCCGCATGCACCTGAAAGTGTTCGTGGATGCCGACGCCGACGTGCGCTTCATCCGCCGCCTGCTGCGCGACACGCAGGAACGCGGCCGGACGCCCGAAAGTGTGATTGAGCAGTACCTGGAGTACGTGCGGCCCATGCACCTGAGTTTCGTGGAACCCACCAAACGCTACGCGGACGTGATCATCCCGCACGGCGGCATGAACGAACCGGCGCTGGACATGCTGGCCGCCCGCATCCGCACCACCATCTGACGCGGCCCGCCCGGCTGGCGCCGGCGTCTACCCGCGCCGGACACTCCCTGAGCCAGACGCTCCTTTGGATGGACGACCCGGCGGGCGGGGCCGCCGCAGCATGAACCGCTGCCCGGCCCCGCCCGCCGATCTGACCCGCTTCCCGTTCCCGCTGTTTCTCCCCTTTAGGATGTGCCTGTGACCGATGCTGCCCCCACCCGCGACGCGCCTGCCCAGGGCGGAATGACCGTTCCGCCGCCGTCCCGTCACCCCTGGACTCCGGCGCTGCTGGGCCTGATCCTGCTGTCCCTGATTCCGGCGCTGCTGCTGGCCGTCGGGCGCGTGAACTACGAACGAGGCGAGAAGACGGCCGCGCTGGTCATGGATTACCCGGCCGTGGCCACGCAGGCCCGCCGGTTCGGTCTGGAACCGCAGGCGCTGATGGACCGCTACCAGAAACTGGGCGTGAACAGCGTCGCCATCTACGAGGACGTGATCGGGAACCTCGTGCAGCGTGGCGAGGTGTACCAGCGCAGCGGCGCGGACCTGAAAGCCGACTTTCCCGGCGCGGCCGTGAACCCGCAGAACGTGTACCTGCGGTCCCTGAAGCCCGGCGTGGCCGAGGGCCTGCCTGCCCGCTTCACCATTCCGACCCGGCAGGTGCAGGTCGGCGGGTTCACCTGGACCGAGTGGCCCACCGACCCCACCTTCCTGCCGACCGGCCCGAACGCCGCCCTGATCAGCGAACTGAAGGCCAAGGGGTACATGATCGTGTACCGCCCGTACGCCGACGACGCCCTGCGCGACCCCGGCGCGGACTGGCCGGACGTGCCGTTCATCGCCTTCAACGGCGAGGAAGTCATCGGGGCGCGCACGCCGGAACTGCTCGCCCGGATCAACGAACGCATGGGCAAACGCATTCCCGCGCTGATCGAGGCGACCCCGCAGCGTGGCCTGGACACCCTGATCGCCACGCACGGCGCGGCCCGCGCGTTCAGCGTGAACCCCGCGTGGCAGAACCGCCTGGACCCCATCACGCTGGCCAGCAAGTACAACCTCGCGGCCCGCGAGCGCTCCATGCGCCTGCTGTACCTGCGCCCCTACCCGACCATCAACGAGACCGAGGACCTGCTGACGCGTACCACCGAACTGCTGGGCAAGTCCGGCGTGAAGATCGCCGAGCCGGTCATCACGCCCTTCGCCGAGAACACAGTGCTGCGCCTCCTGAGCCTGATCGGGCCGGTCGCGGCGCTGCTGCTGCTGGGCCTGAGCTTCCCGCTGGTCCGCCTGGGCCTGCTGGTCGCCGCCGCGAGCGGCGCGCTGGCCCTGGGTCTGAACCGCTTCGATCCCTTCGCGGGCGGCGCGCTGATCGCCGCCGTGACCTTCCCCGCGCTGGGCATGGTGCTGCGCCGCGCCCGCGTGACCGACTGGTTCATCGCGACCGGCCTGAGCCTGTGCGGCGTGCTGTTCGTCTCGGCGCTCGGCGCGAACCGTGACAGCGTGTTGGGCCTCGAACCGTTCCGGGGCGTGGGCCTGACCCTGGCGCTGCCGCTGCTGCTGGTCGCCCTGAGCTTCCTGCCCCGCCAGGACCTGCGGCAGACCGCGCGGGACATCTACAAAGCGCCCATCAAGCTGGGTGACGTGGTCGTGATGGGCCTGGCGCTGGCCGTGTTCGCGCTGGTGTTCCTGCGGCGCGGGAACGCCACCGGCGCCAGCGTCAGCGACACCGAGGCCCGCATCCGCCAGGACCTGCAGGACAGCCTCGTGCGCCCGCGCTTCAAGGAGATGGCCGGACACCCGCTGGGCCTCATCGGCCTGAGCGGCGCGCTGCCCGGTTACTTCGGCGCGATGCTGATCCTGGGCGGCGTGGTCGGTCAGTCCAGCATCCTGAACACCTTCTCTCACTTCCACACGCCGCTGCTGATCAGCGCCACCCGCTGCTTCCTGGGCCTGGGCATCGGATTGATCGCCGGTCTGATCGGCATCTGGCTGGTCCGCACGGCGCTGCGCCTGTGGCACACGTACGGCGCGCGGCCGGTGAACGCATGACCCGCACCACCGTCACCGTCAGCGGCTACTACGGCTTCGGGAACACCGGTGACGAGGCCATCGCCCTGGCCATCACCCGCGAACTGCGCAAGTACAGCGCCGAGCCGCTGCTGCTGTCGAACACCCCCGCCGAGACCGCCCGCACCTACGACTGCCAGAGCGCCGAACGCATGAAACCCGCCGCCGTGCTGGGCGCGCTCATGCGCTCGCGCGTGCTGCTGTCCGGCGGGGGCGGCCTGCTTCAGGACAAGACGAGTGCACGCACGCTCACGTACTACCTGGCGATCATCCGCCTCGCGAAATTCATGGGCCGCCGGGTGGTCGTGTTCAACCAGAGCGTCGGCCCCCTGAGCGAACAGGGCGGCCGCCGCGTGGCCCGCGCGCTGCGCGGCGTGACCGTCATCGTGCGCGACCAGGGCAGCCTGGACACCCTGGGCAGCCTGGGCGTGCGCGCTGAACTGGGCGGCGACCCCGCCCTGCTGCTGAGCGCCGCGCCCACCGTGCGCGACCTGAAACGCGTGATCGTCGCCCCGCGCGGCGACGTGACCGACGCCACCGCGAAACTCAGGGACGTGATCCGCCGCCTGCAGGCCGAGGGCCGCCACGTCACCGCCCTGAGCTTCATGCCCGACCACGACGACGAGGCCGCCCACAGCCTCGGCGCGAACGACGTGATCAGCACCCGCGACCCGCAGGTCGCGCTGGACGCCATCGCCGCCAGCGGGTACGTGATCGGGGTGCGCCTGCACGCCGTGATCCTGGCCGCCGCGACCGGCACGCCCTTCAGCGGCGTCGCCTACGACCCCAAGGTGCAGGGCTTCTGCGCCGACGCCGGCGCGCCCGCCCACCCCACCGACCTGAACGCCGAACAGGTGGCCGAGGAAGCCCTGCGGCGCGTCGTGCCCGACTGGAACGCCGTCGAGGACATGAAACTCCGAGCCGCGCAGAGCTTCGGCCGCGCCCTGAACCGCTAGGCGCCCATGACCCGCCCGGACTACCGCCCCCCCGACGGGCACCGCCGCCTGCTGCTGCACGTCGCCTGGGACGGCGCGCCCTACGCGGGCTGGCAGTCCCAGCCGGCGCTGCCCAGCGTGCAGGACACCCTGCACGGCGCGCTGGCCCGGCTGGGCGGCGGTGAGTTCCGGCCCGTCGCGGCCGGCCGCACGGACGCCGGCGTGCACGCCGAGGCCATGCCCGTGCACGTGGACGTGCCCGACACCTTCCGCGTGCCCGCCCCGAAACTGGCCCGCGCGCTGAACGCCCACCTGCCGCCCACGGTGGCCGTCCTGCACGCCGCCGAGGCGCCCGCCGGGTTCCACGCGCGGTTCTCGTGCACCGAGCGGCAGTACGTGTACCGCCTGCTGGTGCACCCGCAGCGGCACCCGCTGTGGCATGGCCGCGCCCTGCACGTCCCGCAGCCCCTGAACCCAGGTGCCATGAACGCCGCCGCCACCGCCCTGACCGGCACGCACGACTTCGCCGCGTTCGCCACCCAGGAAGACCGCCAGACCGTGCGCGAACTGAGGCTGCTGCGCGTGCAGCCCGGCCCGCTGATCTGGGAAATCCATGTGCGCGGCGAGAGCTTCCTGCGGCACATGGTGCGCGGACTGGTCGGCACGCTCCTGCTGGCCGGGCAGGGCCGCCTGAACCCCGAGCAGGCCGAGGGCATCCTGCACTCGCGGCAGCGGTCACAGGCGGGCGCGAACGTGCCCGCGCACGGCCTGTCCTTCACCGGTGCCCGCTACGAGGGATTCGACACTGACGAGGGCTTTGAGGCCAGCACCACGTAACGCTCCTCGCGGTACGGCAGACCGTCCGGCCCCGCGTGCGCGTCCCATTCGGGGAGGCGCTCCGGCTCGTTCATCCACTCGCAGCGGGTCGCCCAGTCCTGCCGCGTGGGCACGCGCGCCCTCACGCTGACCCGCCACTCACCCCGGACCTCCCACCCCACCGCCGCCAGCCGCTCGGGCACCTGCGGCACGTCCAGGCGCGGCCCCACGTACAGGAACTCCGCGCCCGGCGCGGCCAGTTCCGGCAGGCGAAGGATCACCGACGTCGGCCCCCGGCGCGACACGATCAGGTCGAAGGGACCGCGCAGGTCCGGGGGCACCTCGCCCTTGGCATTCCACTCGTGCACGTCCGCGTGAGGGGCATACACGCGCGCCTGCGCCACCAGCTCCGGCACTGCGTCAAACGCCGCCCAGCGCCCCGCCAGCGGCCCGAACCGCGCCGCGTCCGGCCCATGCCCGTACCCAGCCTCCAGCACCCTGACGGCTGGCCCCAGCCGCTCCGTGAGGAGGGCATCGAACGTCAACTCCGGGTCCGGGCCGTCCAGCACCCGCGCCCAGGGGTGCCGGTACCCGCCCAGCTCGCGGGCCAGCCGTGCGTACCACTCCTTCGAATGCGGTATCAGCGTCACCCCACCAGCGTGACACGAGCCTCAAGAGTTGACCTGCGCCAACCTGCCTCCCACCCCGCTACGCTGCCCACATGACCCTGCATGCCTTCACCGGCCCGCGCCCCTCGCACGACGGCGGCCAGGGCACCGTGCGCGGCGCGTTGGTCGGCTGCGGTCCCCTGAGCGCCGCGTGCCTGCTGCGGTGGCACGCCGACCGGCTGGACGTGCCCCTGCCGCCGCGCGACGCCCTGGCCGCCGAACTGCTGACCGCCCAGCGGGCCTTCATCGTCCCTGCCAGCGGCGGGCAACGCGCCGTGCTCCCGTGGGACTGGCTGACCGGCACGAACGACTGGCTGCGCGCACAGGCCCTTCCGCTGCGGGCACGCGGCCTGTGGGGCGTGCGTCGCGCCGACGCGCTGGAACGCCACCTGCACCGCCTGTTCACCGCCGGGACGCCCGCCGTGGGCCTGGAATTCAGCCCACGCCTTCAGCATTACGGCCTGCTGAGCGCCTACCAGCCCGGCCCCACCCTGCGCGCCACGCTGCTCGTGGACGGCAGCGACCTGCACCTCGCGCCCCGCGTCGGCTTGGGCGGCGTGTTCTGGATCGAGGGGCGGTAGCGCTCAGGGGGGCGGATCAGGCCCGCACCCCGGCGGCCAGCAGGTGCGGGCTGATGCCCAGCAGGGCCGGGTCGCGTTCGGTCAGGCGCAGGGCGCGCAGGATGCCCTCGCGGCGCGCGGGGTCGCGCATGGCGGCGTCCGGGTCGCGCAGCAGCGCGGCGGGACCCTCGACGGCGTACACGCTCACGTCCCGGAAGCCCGCGCCCGTCAGTTCCCCCGCGAGTTCGTGGGGGTGATGGTAGTACGCGTCCGTGAAGTGTCCGCGCCTGTGTTCGGGGTTGTGGTGCCTGCCGGTGCGGTAAGTGTGCTCGCGGATGGGCCGGGCGTACGCCTCGTCCAGCGCGTCCCCCTCTTTCGTGAAGTCCCCGGCGATGTCGGCGGCGCGGGTGATCGCGGCGGCCAGCACCACCCCGCCGGGCCGGACGGCGCGCGCCGCTTCGGCCAGTGCGCGGGCGCGGTCCCGCGGGTCGGTCAGGTGGTACAGCGGGCCCAGCAGCAGCGCCGCGTCCGCCCCGGCATCCGGGTAGGGCAGGGCGCGGGCGTCCCCCAGCGTCACGGACGACAGGCCCGCCAGCGCCGGATCGGCCCGCAGGCGCTCCGCGTGACCGGGCATGGCGTCCAGCGCGTGCACGGCGTACCCGGCGCGCAGCAGTTCCCGCGCGTACACGCCCGCACCTGCCCCCACGTCCAGCACCGTCGCGGGCGCGGGGGGCAGCAGGCGCGACAGCATCTCCAGTGTGCGCATGAACTCGATCAGGCCCAGGCCGCGCGTCAGGCGGTCATGCTCGCGGTCCTGGGCGTAGTACGCGGCGATCTGCGTCAGGGTGTCCGGGGTGGCGTCTGGCATGTGCCAGGGTAGGCGAGGCGGCCCGGCAGGCGGAATGCGCCGACTGGCCTATCCGAGACTGGCCTACCCGAGCCGGACCCTGAGTTCCTGCGGGCCGCGCAGGACGAGGTTCGCCTTGAATGGGGGGTGGGGGTCGGTGACGGTCAGGTTCGGGGAGCGGCGGGCGAGCGCGGCGTACACTTCCGCGATTTCCAGGCGGGCCAGGGACGCGCCCAGGCAGTAGTGCGCGCCGGCGGCGAAGGCGAGGTGCCGGGCACTGTTGGGGCGGTCCCAGTCGATGCGGTCGGGGTCGGGGAATACGCCGGGGTCGCGGTTGGCGGCGGCCAGCAGGGTCTGCACGTGCGCGCCGGCCGGGAGGGTGATGGGCTGGCCGTCCGCGCCGGTCGTGGTGAGGTCGCCGGCCAGGGTGCGCCCGTCGAGTTGCACGGGGGAGACGACGCGCAGCAGTTCGTCCGCGACGTTCGGGTGGTCGGGGCGGGCGACCAGGGCGGCCCAGGCCTGGGGTTGCCGGGCGAGTTCGAGGAGGCCGCCGGGAATCAGGTTGCTGGTCGTTTCGTGCCCGGCGGCCAGGAGCAGCACGGCGTTCGAGAGCAGTTCGTCGCTACTCAGGCGTTCGCCCCCGTCCTGCGCGGCGGCCATGGCACTCAGCAGGCCGGGTTGCGGGTCGGCGCGCAGTTCGTCGGCCAGGTCACGGAAGTACGCGCGCATCTCGCTCGCGTCCGCCTCGATGCGGGCCAGGAGGTCCGGGTTGCCTTCCGCGCCGCCCAGCAGGTCCGCGACGCTCTGGGTCCAGCGCATGAATTTCGCCTCGTCGTCGCCGCGCAGGCCCAGCATCCGCATGATCACGCGGGCCGGCAGGGGCGCGGCCAGTCCGGCGACGAGGTCCACGTCCCGGTCGGTGGGCAGGGCGTCCAGCAGGTCGTTCAGCACCGCCTGCACCAGTTCGCGCTGCGCCTCGACCACGCGCGGTGTGAAGGCCGCCTGCACCAGCCCGCGCAGGCGGGCGTGCGAGGGGCCGTTGTGGAACAGCATCATGGGTTGCAGCAGTCGGGTGCCCTGCGTGTCGCCCGGCATCTGCGAGATGATGGCTCCCGAGCGCGCCAGCGGGGAGCGCAGCACGGCGCTGTTCACGGCGTGCGACGTGACGAAGGTCATGCCCCATTCCGGCACGGGCAGCACCCCGGGCGGGTTCAGGTCGCGCAGCGCCGCGTACGCCGGGTACGGGTCCGGGAGGGTCTGCGGGTGCCACAGGGCCTGCACGGACGCCTGCACGCGCTGCTGTTCGGGCGTGAACTCCACCTGGGCTGCCACCGGATTGGTCATGCCCCAGCGTGCGCCCCGGTCTACTCGACCCTCAAGCACCCGCGTCGAGTAGACGTGGCCGCCGCTGCGATACGCTGCGGGCATGCCGCGAGCCTGGACGCGCCTGGAAGACCCGCACGCCGCCCGGCTGGCCCTGAACCCCGCCTACACCGACCTGCTGCGCCTCCTGATGACCCGCGAGTGGACCGCCGCCCCGCTGGCCGCCGCTGCCGGGCAGGCCCTGAACGCCGCGCACCACCGTCTGGGCCGCCTACAGGATGCCGGGCTGATCCGCGTGACGCGCCTGGAGGCGCGCCGGGGCCGCCCGCTCAAGTACTACCGGGCCGTCAGTGACGCCCTGCTCATCCCGTACCACCTGACCCCGCTGGGCAGCCTGGAAGACCTGATCTCGCTGCACGAGGACACCTTCAGCGACCGCTTCCGGCAGGCGGTCGTGCAGGCCGGCGTGCCCCTGGTCCGCCGTGAAGAGGACATCGCCGTGCGCCTGTACCGCCACGCGGGCAGCGTGGTCATGGACGTCACGCCCACTGCCGAGCATTTCGACATGCACGATCTATTACGTCCAGAGGCGCCCGCCCTGACCGTCGAGTGGGGCACCCTGCACCTGACCCGCGAGGATGCCAAGGCCCTGCAACGCGACCTGCACGATCTGCTGGGCCGCTACGCTGCGCGGGGCGGCCCGCACCCGCATCTGTACCGCGTGAACCTCGCACCCGATACCAGCGAGTAGGGAGTGGGGAGCAGGGAGTGGAGGCGGGGACGCCGATCCACTTCCCACTCCCGGTTCAGCCTCTGCGGGTCACGCCGTCCAGGGTCAGCAGCGGGCCGTACAGTTCGGGGCGGCGGTCGCGGAAGAAGCCCATCCCGGCGCGGAATTTGCGGGCCTCGGCGATGTTCAGGGTGTGGATCAGGGCGCCTTCCTCGGTCTCGGCCAGTTCCGCGACGATCTCGCCGGTGTAGTCGCTGACGAAGGTGTGCCCGTAGTACGTCTGGTTCAGGCCGCCCACGACCTCGGTGCCGATGCGGTTGGCGGCGGCCACGTACGTGCTGTTGCTCACGGCGTGGCCGACCATGGCGCGCTGCCACATGTGGTGGCTGTTCGGGGTTTCCACCTCGGCCGGTTCACTGCCGATGGCGGTGGGGTACAGCAGGAAGTCCGCACCCTGAAGCATCATCACGCGGGCCGTTTCCGGGTACCACTGATCCCAGCAGATGCCCACGCCCACGCGCCCATAGCGGGTGTCCCAGACCTTGAAGCCGGTGTCGCCGGGGTTGAAGTAGTACTTCTCCTCGTAACCGGGGCCGTCGGGGATGTGTGTCTTGCGGTAGTTGCCCAGGAGGGTGCCGTCCGCGTCGATGCACACGAGGCTGTTGTAGTGCGCCTGCCCGGCCGCCTCGAAGTAAGAGACGGGCAGCACGACGCCCAGTTCGCGCGCCAGTTCCTGAAAGCGCCCGATGAACGGGTGGCCCTCGAGCGGGTGCGCCAGCGCGAAGTACTCCTCGCGTTCCACCTGACAGAAGTACAGGTTCTCGAACAGTTCCGGCAGCAGGATCACCTGCGCGCCCTGCGCGGCGGCGCTGCGCACGTGACCGATGGCGCGCGTGACGTTGTCTTCGAGTTGATCCGTGACGTGCATCTGCACGACGGCCAGCTTCACGGTGTCGGGGGCTCTCATGCCCCCACGCTACCGGATGGGCCGGGTGAGGATGGTGCGCCCCGCCTTCAGGCGGCCATGACGACAGGCCGGTCTGGCTAGCCCCCGGCGCCGTCCGGGGCGCGGGCGGCCTTTAGAGTGACCGTATGAAGTACGTTTCCACGCGCGGCATGCAGGACCTGGGGAGCTTCTCGGACGTACTGCTCTCGGGACTCGCCCCGGACGGCGGGCTGGCCATGCCCGAGAGCATTCCGACCTTCACGCCCGCGCAGATCGGAGCGTGGCGCGGCCTGAGTTACGCCGATCTGGCGTTCGAGGTCATGCGGCCCTTCATCAGCGACATTCCGGAAGATGACCTGCGCCGCCTGCTGCGCGCCACGTACACTGAAGAGGCGTTCCACAGCGAGGCGATCACGCCCCTGACCCCCCTGGGTGACGCGGGACCGGACGGGGGCGGCCTGTTCCTGCTGGAACTGTCGAACGGACCCTCGCTGGCATTCAAGGACATGGCCATGCAGTTCCTGGGGCAGGTGTTCGAGTACGTGCTGGAGCGGCGTGACGAGCATCTGAACATCCTGGGCGCCACCAGCGGCGACACCGGGTCGGCCGCCGAGTACGCCATGCTCGGCAAGGCCCGCGTGAACGTGTTCATGCTCTCCCCGCACGGCCGCATGAGTGCCTTTCAGCAGGCGCAGATGTTCAGCCTGCACGACGACAACATCTTCAACATTGCTCTGGAGGGCGTGTTCGACGACTGCCAGGACCTCGTGAAGGCCGTGAACGCCGACGCCGAATTCAAGGCCCGCTATGACATCGGCGCCGTGAACTCCATCAACTGGGCGCGGGTGCTGGCGCAGGCCGTGTACTACTTCCGCGCGTACCTGACCCTGAACCTGCCGGACGGGCAGGAGGCGGACTTCAGCGTGCCGTCCGGGAACTTCGGGAACGTGTTCGCCGGGTACCTCGCCCGCAGCATGGGCCTGCCCGTCGGGCAACTGATCGTCGCCACGAACGAGAACGACGTGCTGAACGACTTCTTCACCGGCGGCGTGTACCACGTGCGCCCGGCCGAACAGGTCGCCATGACCAGCAGCCCCAGCATGGACATCGGCAAGGCCAGCAACTTCGAACGCTACCTGTACCTGATCACGGGCAGCGACGCCCCGCAGACGCACGGCTGGTGGCAGGACGTCGGCGAGGGCCGCCCGGTGGACCTGCGCGGCACGCCGCACTGGGACGCCGTGCAGGCCAGCGGCCTGAAGTCCGGGCGCAGCACCCATACGGACCGCCTGAACACCATCCGCCGCGTGGACCGCGAGCACGGCCGCCTGATCGACCCGCACACCGCCGACGGCGTCCTGATCGGCGAGCGCTACCAGCGGCCCGGCGTGCCCATGATCTGCCTGGAAACCGCGCTGCCCGCCAAGTTCGAGGAAACCGTGCAGGAAGCAGTGGGCCGCCTGCCCGAGCGCCCCGCGCGCTTCGAGGGCATCGAGGGCGCCCCCAAGCGCTTCGAGGTCCTGCCGAACGACGTGCAGACCCTCAAGGACTTCATTACGGCGAAGCTGGCCGGGAAGTTGGCAACCATCTGAACGGAGCCCCCCCGGCCGCCCCGCCCTACACTGTTTCCTGTGGACCGCCGCCGCCTGTCCCTGCTGCTGGCCCTGATCGCGGGGCTGGTGCTGTTCGGCACGCTGGGGTACCGGGTGCTGGAAGGCTGGGGGTGGCTGGACTGCGTGTTCATGACGGTCATGACCCTCACCACCGTCGGGTACGGCTCGCCGGGGCCGCTCGGCACGGACGGCAAGGTGTTCAGCACCCTGCTGATGCTGGTCGGGATCGGCCTGATGCTGTACCTGCTGACCCTGCTGGCCGAGACGGTCGTGCGCGGCCTGACCGACCCACTGGCGGTGCGGCGACGAAAGGAGCGCAAATTGATTCACCTGCGGGGACATACGGTGGTGTGCGGGTACGGGCAGGTGGGCGAGGCCGTGTGTGTCGCCCTGCGCGGCGCGCGCAAGGACGTGGTCGTGATTGATCACCGGCCCGAGCACCTGGAGTGGGCGCAGGGGCAGGGCATTCACACGCTCGTCGGGGACGCCACCGACGAGGACGTGCTGCGCCGCGCCGGGGCCGAACGGGCCGAGTCGCTGGTCACGGTCATCAACAGTGATCCCAGCAACCTGTACGTGGTCCTGTCCGCCAAGGGCCTGAATCCGGCGCTGCGGGTGATCGCGCGCGCCAGTGACGAGAGCGCCGCGCAGAAGATGCGCCGCGCCGGAGCGGACGAGGTCGTCAACCCCTACCAGCTCAGTGGGAACCGCATCGCGGCCATGATGCTCGCCCCGCGCCTGAGCCGCCTGCTGAGCGGCGACGTGACCAGCGACCACTTCATCATCCGCGAGATCAGCGTGCCCGACACCCTGGTCGGGCAGACGGTCGAAGCCCTGGGCCGCGAGACGGGCGCGCTGATCGTGGCCATCTGGCGGGGTGGGCAACCCATCCGCTGCCGCGCCGGAGACGTGCTACAGGCCGACGATACCGTGCTGGTGGCCGGCGCCGCCGCCGAGGTGGACGCCGTCGAGGGACACCGCGCCGTCGGGGGAAGTGCCGCTGGGGGAAGTGTGGCGGGAGTGCAGCCCACCTGACCTTCCGTGCTGTGCGGGGGGTGCTAGCGTGCCCGGCATGACCGACACCCAGACAGCCGGCCCCCAGGCAACCCTCACGCAGCCCACCGACGTGTTCATCGACTTCCTGTGCCCCTACGCGTGGCGGGGCGTGGAACTCGCCGCCGTGCTGCGCGCCGGGGGCGAGGCGTTCACGCTGCGGCACTTCTCGCTGGTGCAGGGCAACCACGCCGAGAACGCCGGGCAGGCGCAGAGCGCGTGGTGGCTGACCGATCAGCCGGCCGGTGAGGGTAGCGAGTACCAGCAGGGCAGCCTCGCCGCGTTCCTGGCCGCGCAGGCCGCCGCCCGGCAGGGTGAGGATGCCGCCTGGAACTTCGCGCTGGCGCTGTTCCGCGCCCGCCACGAGCAGGGCCAGCCGCTGAACGCAGACACCATCCAGGCCGCCGCCGCGCAGGCCGCGCTGGACCCGGAACGCTTCGCCGCCGACCTGAGCGACGACGCGGGCCTGCGCGCCACGCTGCGCAGCGACCTGCAAGACGCCGCCGAAATCGGCGTGTTCGGCACGCCCACCTTCGTCCTCCCGACCGGCGAGGCCGCGTACTACCGCTTCGAGAACCTCACCCGCGACCCCGCGCAGGCCCGCGCGTGGTGGGACCTGTACGTGACCATCCTGCGCGACGGGGCGGGCGTGGCGACCATCAAACGCGCCAGGAACCGCCCCGCCCGCCGCGCCTGAACCGGACTCCGATTGGATGGTGGGCAAACACCATTCAATCCGAGTGAAGCGAGTAGGAGCTAGGCGGAGTCCGGGCGTGGAGTTGGCAACCCGGTTATTAACGCAACAGACGGCAGTCCGCATGACCGGCCGCCGGCGGTGCGGCCGCGTGAGCGGCCGCCCAAGGGCCGCCCCACCCGCCGTGCGCGGCTGCGGCCTACGCTCGGGGCATGACCCTGGCCCCGACCGCACTGAGCGGCCCCTCCCCGATTCTGGACCTTGCGGGCGTGACCCTGGAAGTCAACTCGCTGGAACGCGGCGTGCGTTTCTACGCGTAGGTGCTGGGCCTGCCGCTGCAACACCTGGACGAGGACCGCCGCGTCGCGCGGCTCGGCGTGAACGCCGCCCAGACCGTGACGCTGTGGCAGCCGGTCACGCGCCAGCCGAACGAGCCCTGGCTGGCGCCGCTGCGGGCGCGCGGAGCGGGGCACCTGGACCTCGCGTTCCAGGTGCGGCCCGAGGACCTGCCCCGCTGCCGGACCCTGCTGGACGCGCACGGCCTGCCCTGGCAGGAGATCGACCTGGGCACCCCGGACGCCCCGGACCCCACCCTGTACTTCTTCGATCCGTTCGGGCACGGGCTGGAACTGCGGACCGTGAACCGCCACGATCCGCGCCAGCCGCTGTGCCCTGCGCCGGATCACCCCCTGACGCCTGACCCGCACGCCCTGCCGGTCCTGGGCCTGCGCGAGGCGGCCATCGCCTTCGGGGACTACGCGGCCATGAAGGCCCGCCTGCCCCGCGCGTACGGCTTCGCGTTCGCCAAGGAGCAGGACGACCGGGACTTCGCGCAGTTCACGCTGGGCCCCTGGCCGGAACCCGACGGGAACGGCACCCCGCACCGCTGGCTGTACGCCTGGGACCCGCAGGTGGGTCTGGCCGACATGCTGGGCGGCGACCACGCCCTGCTGGAGTTCTACGCGGACGTGCCCGCCGTGGCCGCCCGTGTGCAGGCCGAGGGGCTGCCCTGCGTCACTGACGCCGGCCGCCTCGCTGTCCGCGACCCGGAAGGGCACGTGTTCGTGTTCCGCCCCGCGCCGACTGACTAAATGCGGGTCAGGCCGCTGCGGCGATCCATGTGCGCGGCGTACGCCGGATCGAAGCTGAGCAGCAGGACGGCCATTACGCCGTGCTCGTCTGCACCAGCGTGAACCCTGCCGCCCGGAACACCGCGAGCAGGTGCGTCAGCAGCCGCAAGTACACCCCGCGTCCCTGATGCTCCGGCAGCAGGCCCGTGTCGGCCATGTACACCGTCCGCCCGTCCAGCGCGTGCGCGTGGTGCCAGCCGACCAGCGCCGCGCCATGGTACACGCCCCAGTTCCACGAGTCGCCGGGCGGCGGGGCCGGACGCACCGGCGGGTCGAAGGCGTACAGCGAATTCCCGCCGAAGATCCGGTCCTCCAGCCGCGCACACGTCTCCCGGTAGTCATCCAGCGAGATCGGGCGGGCCGAGTACCCGCCGCCCAGGTCAAGGTCAGTCACGCCGTCACTCTGGCACGCGCGGTCAGCGGACGTGGTTCATGTAGAAGTTGTAGACCTGAGCCTGCCACTCTGCGTTCCCCTGGAGGGTGAAATGGATGTCCTCCAGCGGCACCTCGCGGCCCTGGGCGTCCACGAAGCGTTCGCCGTCCAGCGGACGCAGGCCCAGCGTCTCCTCGATCAGGAACAGCAGGCGCGGCTCATCCAGCAGGTCGCGGAAACTCCCGAACGACACCTGCCGCCCGCTGCCCGGCGCGACGCTGCCCATGTACCGGGGCCGGGCCGCGCCGCAGACCGGGCAGGAGCCCAGCAGACCCAGCTGCTGCTGGTGCACCAGCCAGCGGTGTCCGCACGCCGGGCATTCCACGGTGCAGCTCGGCTGATCCTGCGGCAGGGGCTGGAAGGGCATGGGTCAGCCTTCCTGCGCCCAGGGCGTCCCGGTGGGTTGCTGCTGCGTGACGCAGTGGAAGCTGCCGCCGCCCTCAATGATCGCGCGGCTGCTCAGGCCGATCACCTCGCGGCCGGGGAACAGCGGCGTCAGGACCTCCAGGGCGCGGGCGTCGTTCGGATCGCCGTACTGCGGGACGACCACGAAGCCGTTCCCGATGTAGAAGTTCGCGTATGTGGGCGGCAGGCGGCCCTCCGCGCCCTCCAGGTAGGTGGCGGGCAGGGGCAGTTCCACGATGCGGAAGGGCTGGCCGTCCTGGTCGGTCATGGCGCGCAGGTCGGCGAGGTTCTTCGCCATGACCGCGTGGTTGGGGTCCTCGGGGTTGGGTTCGACGCTGGTGACGATGGTGCGCTCGTCCGTGAAGCGCGTGATGGTGTCGATGTGCCCGTCGGTGTGGTCGTTCTCCAGGCCGCCGTCCAGCCACAGCAGTTTCTTCACGCCCAGCGTCTCGGCCAGCAGCGCCGCGTACCCGTCCTCGGTCAGGCCAGGGTTGCGGGTGTCGGTCAGGAAGCACGAGCGGGTGGTCAGGCCCACGCCCAGCCCGTTCACTTCCAGGCCGCCGCCCTCCAGCACGAACGGCTGCGCCCAGCGCTGCGTGCCGAGGTGGCCGGCCACGTACTCGGGCACGCGGTTGTCGTGGTCCCAGTTGAACTTCCCGCCCCAGGAGTTGAACTGCCAGTCCGTCAGGGCCAGATCACCCTCACGCTTCACGAAGATGGGGCCGTTGTCCCGCACCCACACGTCATCCAGCGGCACGCGGTGATAGGTGACGTTCGCGCCGTCCAGACGGGTGCGGGCGTCGGTCTCGCTCTCCTCATCACGGACGAGCAGGTGCAGCGGCTCGAAGCGCGCGATGGTCCGCACGAGCCCGGCAAACTCGGCGCGCACGCCCTCCAGGTGACCGAACCACAGGTCGTCGTCGGCGGGCCAGCTCATCCAGGTGGCGGCGTGCTCGGCCCACTCAGCCGGCATGCCGAACCCCAGCTCGCGGGGCGTGGGGTCATGCGGGGCGTCGTGCGGGGTGGCGGCAGGGGAGAGATCGGACATGCCCGCCATTAAAACAGACCCCGGTGCGCGGATTGTCTGATGAGGCGGCATGGGCGCGGGCCGGGGGAGGAAGTGTCGCCTTCCGCCAGCCGCCTCCTTACGCCAGCTGCGCCTGCGCGTACCGGGTGGCGAGGTCCGGGCGGCCCGCCTTGATCAGCGCCTTATCCCGGATGCGGCATGAGTCGCACACCCCACACGGCTCCTCGCCCCCCTGATAGCAACTCCAGGTCACGTCAATGGGTACGCCCACCGCCAGCGCCTCCCGCACGATGTCCGCCTTCGTCTCCGCCTTCGTCTCCGCCTTCGTCATTTCCGCCAGGGGCGCCGTCAGCACCGCTCCGCGTCCCTCCAGGCCCGCCTTCGTCGCCAGATCCGCCAGCGTCTGATACGCCGCCAGATACTCCGGCCGGCAGTCCGGGTACCCGCTGTAATCCACCGCGTTGATGCCCAGGAACACCCGCTCGGCATCGATCGCCTCGGCCAGACTCAGGCCCACCGCGATAAACACCGTGTTGCGCCCCGGCACGTACGTCGGCGGAATCACGCCGTCCTCCGTCCCGTCCGTCGGCACCACCATGGATTCATCCGTCAGTGCACTCCCCCCGAACGACCCGATATTGATGTCGATCACCCGGTGCTCCGCCCCGAAATGCGCCGCGACCGTCGCCGCCCGCTCCAGCTCCACCGTATGCCGCTGCCCGTACCGGAACGACAACGCCGTACACGCGTACCCGTCCCGCACCGCCATGCCCAGCACCGTGCTCGAATCCAGCCCGCCCGACAGCAGCACCACCGCGCGCTTCTTGCCTTCAGCCATACTCATTCCTCCGAAAGACCCCTCACCCAACCCTCTCCCCAGGGAAGAGGGCTCTAGAAGCTCAATACCCCAGGGCCGTGTTGCCGCCGAGGGGGATGAGGCGTTTGTCGCTGTGCGCGTCGAGGTCGTCGGCGCGGTACAGCTTGTGCATCTGGTACCCGGCCCGCAGGCGCGGATTCTCCTTGACCGCCTGCGTGATGCCGTTCAGCACAGTCAGATTCCGCTCGCGAGCTTTACTCCACTCGGGGTGCAGCCAGATCACCGCCCCGTCCGGCAGGCCGGTCAGGGTGTCCAGTCCAGCCTGAATGTCACTCAGGTCGTGAACGATGATCTTCACCTCGTCCGCGAGTGCCACGACCTCCGGCAGTGGGAGTTGCCCGAACGGTTTGGGCGACAGCGTCACCCAGTCCAGTTCACCCCGCAGCGGTGCGATCCCGCTCGTCTCGATGTGCACCCGGCGGCCCAGCGCGTGCAGCGCGTCCGTCAGGGGGTTCAGGTCGAACAGGATCGGTTCGCCCCCCGTGACCACCACCACCGCGCCCTCTGGACTCTCGGCCCGCACCACGTCCGCCAGTTCCCCGGCGCTCATCAGGGTCACGCCGTCCGGGCGGTAATCGCGGTGCCACGTGCCGGCACTGTCGCACCACGGGCAGGACTGCGGGCAGCCGTACAGGCGGATGAAGTACGCCGCGCGGCCCAGGTGCACGCCCTCGCCCTGCCACGTGTAGAAGCGCTCGTACACCGGGTATTTCACGGCCTCACTCCCAGTACTCGCAGGAACTGTCGGGCGTTTCCCACAGAGTCACGTGCAGGCGCAGGTCCGCGCCGTCGTCACCTTCGGGCAGGTCGGCACGCACGCGCTTCATGGTGTGGCGGTGAATGTACGCGGCGACGACCTCGGCGGTCGTGTCGTCCCCCAGTTCCGGGATGTCGTTCAGGTATGTGTGATCCAGGCCGCCGGCATCGATGTCCTTCTTGGCCCACTTGAGGGTCTTGAAGTCCGCGACCATGATGGCGCGCTTCACGTGCGCGCTGGGGCGGAGTTTGTCACTGCTGAGTTCCATCCGCACGCGGTAGGTGTGCCCGTGCAACCTCCCGCACGGTCCGTCGTATTCGGTGATCACGTGCGCCGAATCGAACGTGAACTCCGAACTCAGTTTCCACGGCATCCGCTTACGCCCCCTGGTGATCGGGTGCCACGTACCGCACGGTGCAGATCGTGTTCAGGCCCCCACGCATGCCGTAATCACAGCGGATCTCCAGGCTCAGCGGGTTCAGCAGCGCCACCAGATCCGCCAGCACCCGCCGCGTCGCGTGCTCGTGGTAGATCCCCACGAAGCGGTAGCTGGTCAGGTAGTACTTCAGGCTCTTCAGCTCCACGCACGCCTCACGCGGCAGGTACCGGATCTCCAACCGCCCGAAATCCGGCAGGCCACTCCAGGGGCACACCGGGCTGAACTCGTCCGTCACGATCTCAATCTGCATCGGCTCGCCCGGATACCGCACCGGGTCGTCCACGCGCACGTGCTCGAAGGTGCCCAGCACCGCCGTATCGATGGCGTCCAGGCCCTGCACGTCGTAACGGCGGTCAAACCCGGGATTCTGGGGGCCGCAATCGGCCCCGGCGGTGGCCGGCGTGTTCACAGTGTTCGTCATGTTCTCTCCCTGACGGTCCCGCCGCTTGATACGGACAGGCCGGGACGACAGCACAGGTCGTCCAGTGGTGGGGGAGCCCGCACAGAAGACGGGCTCGCCGGGCATTATCCACCACGCCGGGAATAACAGTCAGGGACGAGCAAACACATGACTCCCCGCGACAGAAGAGGAACGCTCAGTCCGCCGCGTCTGCCAGCTCGGCCGCGCGGCGCAGGATGCCCAGCAGCAGCCCGGACTCCCAGAACCCCAGCCGCGAACCGTCGTTGAAGCGCTCCTGCCGGGCGAAGACCGTCAGCAGCCGCGCCAGTTGCGGCGCACTGGCCTGTGCCAGCGCGGCCGGGTCGTCCCTCAGTGACCGTGCCTCATCGCCCTGAATCCATTCCGGCCACTGGAACCCATCGTCTCCATGCACCCACTGGACCTCGTCCAGGGTGCGCAGCAGGCGACCTACCTGCGGGTCGTACGCGTACCCCCGCATCTGAATCCCGCCGTCCGGCCGCACCACGGCGGGCGGCTGACCGTCCGTGAACCGGAACGCCGGGTCACTCATGACCGGCAGGAACGCCGCGACGGCGCGCAGGGCTTCCGGGGTGTACTGGGGTGTCATGGTTCCTGCATCGTACAGAGGGTCGGGCCGGGGCGTACGTGCAAGTGCGGCACAACGAAAAACCCCCACCGCTGGGGTGGGGGTTTTCTTGGTGGTGGCCAGGGCCGGACTTGAACCGGCGACCCAACGATTTTCAGTCGTTTGCTCTACCAGCTGAGCTACCTAGCCTTCCTTGGCGGTCCGGACGGGATTTGAACCCGCGACCTTCTGCGTGACAGGCAGATATGCTAACCGCTACACTACCGGACCATGGTGGAAGTTACTGCTGGTACGCTGCTGTAAAAGCAGCGGGGTTAAGGATAGCGGTGGCAGTTACGGTTGTCAACCGGGTGCGGGCCGGGCCGCCGAGGTGCGTCGGGACTGGGTGCGGGTCAGAAGGGGACGGCGCGGACGCTGATCAGCGGGTCGGGCTGTTCGGGGTTCAGCATGAGTTCCAAGTACTCGCGGCCGTGCAGGGCGTCGATCATGGCGAGGTGGTGTGTTTCGTCGAGCAGGATGCCGTCTTCGATCTGGGTGTGGCCGTACACGCCGAAGCTCAGGCCGGCCATCTGCACGTACTCGGGTGTTTCGCGGAACCAGCGTTTGGGGCTGCGGTCGGCGTAGAACAGGTCGTCGTAGTGCGTGTGGGCGGGGAGGGGGGACACGTGCGCGAACTGCACGGTGCCGACCCTGAGTTCGCGGGGGAAGGTCTGCATCCAGTGTTTCAGGTGGTCGGGCAGGTGGATGCCGCCGTGGTCCGGGTCGAATTCGGCGTGGACGAGGCCGCCGCTGGTGCCGAGCATGAAGCTGGTGTTCAGGACGGCGTCGTCGTGGTTGCCCAGGATGATGTGAATGGCGTGCGGCGCGGCGTTCTGGTACTCGCGCAGGCGGTCGAGGTGCTTGACCTGTTCGCGCGCGGCGAGGAACAGGTGGTCGGGGTCCCTGTGGTCGAAGCGGGGCAGGCCGGTCAGGCGGCTGTACTCGCGGTCGTTCTTGGGGTGCACGAGGTCGCCGATCAGGACGACCTGATACAGTCCGGCCTGCACGGGCGGGGTGGGCTGGCCGTTCGCGTCGGCGCAGCTGGCGGCGCGCAGGGCGGCCCAGAGGGTGTCGAAGTCAGCGTGCACGTCACCGAAAGCCAGGAACTTCCGCATCGGTTGTCAGTGTACGGGATGCCGGCCGGCCTTCCCCCAATAGGGGCTGGCCGGGCCGTTACGCGTCCCTTGAGGGTCCGGCGTGAGCCGGCGCGCCGGGCTTCATACGGACTCCGTTTCAGCCTTTGAGGATGGAGTGCAGTTCCTTGTAGATGGCGCGGCTTTCTTCCAGCGTTTCGCCGTAGCCGCGCATGAGGATGCGGGCAGCCTCGCCGCCGCGCCCGGCGACTTTCAGTTGCTCGAGGAGGTCCTCGATGTGCCGCCGCGCTTTTTCCATCTGCGGGTCGCGGGGCGGCGCGGGGGGCAGGGGGCGTTCGGGCAGGTCGGCGGGGGCGGGCGTGTCGGTTTCCAGTTCGGTGGTGTTCGCGCCGTCTTCCGGGTCGTACTCGACCCAGACGGGGTCGCTGGTGGGGCGCACGCCGTAGCTGCGGGCCATCTCGGCCAGCGCGGCCAGTTTCGCGTCCGGCAGGGTGTGCGCGGTCGCCAGTCCCTCGCGGGCGGTGCCGTGCACGGTCAGGCGGGCGCGCACGACGGGCGGCGTGACGCTGTCGCACGCCCAGGTGAGACTCCAGGCGGGGTCGATCTGGTCGAGGTGCGGGGCGAGCACGTCGAGGTCCGGGGCGAGGGTCACGCGGGCCTGATCGTCCCGGACGGTCAGGGTGGCCCAGGCGGTCATGCTGGCGCGCAGGGCGTCGCGCACGCGGTGAGGTTCAGCCATGCCCTGGAGTGTACCGGGTTGCCCGCGCCGCAACTGTCTTCCGTGAAGGCACGCCCCCCGCCCGCAGGGAACGCCCCCGCCTTCCCGCCGCGTGGGCGTGGGGAGGTCGGGGGCGCAGGGGGGACGGGAACTTCAGGGCTTCAGGGTCAGGGTGCTCACGCGGCCCCAGTCGGCCTGATCGGTACTCATGGGCAGGTACTCCCCGGCAATCCAGCGGGGTTGCTGGTCGGCGGCGTGCGCGCCCAGCGGGTTGCCGTCCTGGCCCAGGCTGCCTATGAACACGCTGTCGTTGGGGTTGGCGAGGTCCACGACCTGCCGGTAACTGGGGCCGTGGGTCTGCCGGAAGGTGCCGTGTTCGGGCCGGGCGACGTTCACGGTGTTCGTCCCGCCGGGCGTGGGGGCCGAGTGGTTGAACAGCCACGCCAGGGCCTGCACGTTCCCGAAGGCGCGGTGGTTGCTGGCGACCGTGTGCAGTCGCCCGTACGTCCAGGTCTTCATGTCGGGTCCGAGGCGGCCTTGCAGGTCGGCCAGGGCAGTGTCCAGCGTGCGGGTCAGCAGGGCCGCGCAGTCGCCCTGGCCGTTCACGGCGCACAGTTCGCCGCTCCCGTCCGCTTCGCGCAGCTGGTTCAGAACGGACAGGCTGTTCATGACGGTGTCGGTGCCCAGTTCGTCGCGCCCCATTTCCTGCAACTGCATCAGCCACGCCTCGAACAGGGTGGCAGGCACGCTGCCGGTCGTCTCGTTGCCGTCCCAGGCCCGCAGTTGCTCCAGTGCCTGCCGCGCCCGGTCGCTGCCGGGGCGGGTGGCCAGCAGCGGCCCCCTCAGGTCCGCCCAGACGAGGCTGGTGGTATCCAGTTGCACGCGCTGCACGTCCGGCACGGTCAGTTTCCCGGCGGCGCTCAGCAGGTCCGTGATGCGCTGGGCGCGGTACGGTTCGGCCCAGTTGCGGTCGTTGCCCAGCGCGCGCGAGCCGGGGCCGGGCACCACCTGATTGTTTGCCGTGACGACCAGCCCGTCGGCGGGGTTCAGGGTGTGCGGTAACTGCTCGAAGGGAATGAAGCCCTGCCACTCGCGGCTGCCGTCGCCACTGACGGGCAGGCTGCCGTCCCAGCCGCTACGGATGGGCACGCGGCCCGGCGCGTAGTGCCCGGTGTTGCCGTCCACGTCGGCGTACACGAAGTTCTGGCTGGGCGCCACGTACGAGCGCAGCGCGCCCGTGAAGTCCGCCCAGTTCTGCGCGTAGTTCAGGCCCAGGAAGGCGTCCATGGTCGTGTCGCCGCCTTGCAGGGCCGTCCACTTCAGGGCCACGCGCGGCCCCACGGTCCTCGCCCCGGCGTCACTGATGATCGGCCCGTGCGCGCTGCTGCGGACCGTCAGGGTCACGTCCGGCTGGCCCTTGACCCGGATGACCTCGCGGCGGCTGGTCAGGGGCGCGTCCTCGGGTTCGATGTACAGGTCCTGCACGTCCGGGTTCACGTTCGTCACGCCCCACGCCACGCGGTCGTTGCGGCCGATCACGATGGCCGGCAGGCCCGGAATGCTGGCCCCGATGGCCTTCAGGCGGTCACCCTGCACGTCCGCGAGGTACCACAGCATCGGCGCGGTCAGGCCCAGGTGCGGGTCGTCCGCCAGGATGGGTTTTCCGCTCGCGGTGCGGCTCCCGGCGATCACCCAGTCGTTGCTGCCCTTGCCCGGCACGGCCTGCATGCCCAGGGCCCGCGCGGCCAGCAGGTGCGAGCGCAGCGCCTGCACGGTCTCCTGCGGCAACCCTGGCCCCTGCGGCGGGGCCACCTGTGACCCGCCCGCCTGCGTCCCGTCCGTTCCAGAACTGACGGCGCCGGTCAGGGACTGCGCCGCGCCGGTCAACTCGTCGGCGCTCAGGATGGTCGGTGCGCCCGCCGGGTACGGGGCCGTCACCTGATTCAGGCCGTCCTCGCCGAGCGCGCGGACCACCTGCGCGCCCAGCACTTCTTCCTCGTAGTTCCCGCCCAGGTCGAAGGCCATCAGTTTGCTCCAGGAGACGCTGTCCACGTCCTGCCAGGGTTCCGGCGTGTAGCCCAGAATCCGGAATTCCAGTGCGGTTTTCCCCTGCGCCTGCGCGGCGTTCACGCCCGCCGTGTACGCCCGGATCAGCGCGCGGGACTGCGCGGACAGGGCCGGCAGGGCCGCCTGGGCCGCCCGCCCGAACCCCCAGGTGCGCAGGAAACGGTCCTGTTCCAGCGCCGCCCCGCCCAGCACCTCGGACAGGCGGCCCTGCGCCACGCGCCGCTGGAAGTCCATCTGCCACGCGCGGTCCTGCCAGTGCACGAAGCCCAGCGCGTACACGGCGTCCGCGTCCGTCGCGGCGCGGATGTGCGGCACGCCCCAGGCGTCACGCGTGACCGTGACCGGCCCCGACACCCCGGCGACCGTCACGGCCCCACTGCGCTGCGCTCCGGAGGTACTTTTCAGCCACGCGAACGCGCCCCCGCCCGCCAGCAGCAGCAGCGCTGCCAGCCCCAGCAGCCCTCTGCCCAGCAGCGCCCACGGGGAGCGCCTGCGTTTCTTCTCGTTCCGACCTGCCCGGTCTGCCTGCCCCTGCGTCATGTCCAGCCTCCCTCAAGGTGACAGCCGGAGCGAGCGCCCGGCGGCGGCTCCAGCGTTCCTGTGATTGTCGATGCCGGCAGCATAGCGCCCGTGCCCGCCGCGCCCCACGACAAAGCCCCCAGTCGGGAACTGGAGGCAGGGGCAAGCAGCAGTGAAGCGGCGAGGGTAAAGCTGAGGGGAGGCGGGGGGGGCGCAGCAGGACCAGCCGGACAGGGGAAAGCTGGTCAGCGGATCAGAACACCTCGTCCTGAAGGGCGCGGTTCGCGGCGGCGCGGCGCGGGTGCGTCGGCAGGCGCTCGGTCAGCATCAGCAGGCCCTGCGCGCCCGCGTGCGTCAGGCTGTTCAGGAACGCCCCGGCGACCGGCGTGTCGAAGCACGGCTGCGGGTCCGGCAGCGTGCAGTCCAGCACGCAGAACTCGAAGGCGCTGTCCGGACCGGCCGGGCGGGTCACGGCCGCGCCGTACCCGTTCATGAACCGGAACACCAGCAGTTCGCCCTCCGGCAGGGTGTGGCGCTGCGGGGCGTGCAGCAGTTGCGGGAAACTCGTTTCGGGCGTCAGTAACGCCGGATGAAGGGTGAACTCGGGGGGATGCAGCGTCATGGGCACACTCCTGTCACCCGCCGGGAGAACGGTGAGGCGTCCGGGAAGCGGGATGCGTTGATTGATGACCGGCGAGCCGCAGCTCTCAGGGGTGATCCTGTCCCCGCACGCTACGCCCGCAGGACTTACGGGTCACTTACGGCCAGCAATCCTCAAGGTCAGTCAGGGAACCGCGCCGGCCGGCCTTACAATCGGCCCTGTGTTATGGCTGCGGCCCCTGACCATGCTGCGGCTCCTGGCCCTGCTGACCCTGTGCGAGACCGTGCGCACCGGGCTGTTCGTGTCGGCCCTGCCGGTCAGCGGTCCCGGCCTGGGCCTGAGCGCCGCCGTGATCGGCGTGATGGCCGGCGTGCACTACCTGGCCGACGCGCTGGCCAAGGGCCCCGGCGGGCTGCTGGTGCAGCGCTGGGGTCTGGGCGCCGCCCTGCTGCCGGGGCCGCTGCTGGGCCTGCTGGCGCTGCTGCTGGCCCGCTTCTGGCCGTACCCGGCGAGCGGCGTGCTGGCCTGCGCCGCCTGGGGCCTGGGGTATGCGGCGCTGTGGCCGGGCGTCATGAGCGCCTCGCAGGCGCTGGCCGTACCGGGCCGCACCGCCCGCGCCCTGACGGTCAGTAACCTCAGTGTCGCGCCCGCCATCCTGACCGGCGCGCTGATCGTCGGGCCGCTCATGCGAACCCACCCGGACGCCACCTGGAACGCCCTGCTGGCCGCGCAGCTCCTCGCGGCCGGGCTGGCCCTGAGCCTCGTGCGGCTGCGCCTCTCCTCGCCCGCAGCCCCCCCGGGCACGCCCGTGCCCGCGTGGCGGGACTGGCAGCGCGTGGCGGCCCTGCTGCCCGCCGCGTTCGTGCAGACCCTCGCGCCGGCCCTGCTGACCACGGTCCTGTACCCCCTGCTGGACCGCCTGAACCTGAGCCTGCGCGACCTGCTGCTGCCCGGCGCGCTGGCCCTGACCACCTTCGGCCTGAGCGTCTGGCTGATCGGCCGCCGCGCCGACCGGGGCCACCCGCGCCGCGCCCTGCTGCCCGGCCTGCTGCTGCTGGCCGTGACCTTCGCGCTGGCCGCCGTGCCCGGCATGACCGCCCTGCTGCTTCCGCTGGGCGCCCTGGTCGGCCTGGGCTACGGCGCGTTCATCACCGGCTGGAACGGACTGGTCGCCCGCACCCTCCCCGAAGGCCAGCAGGCCGCCGCGTGGGGCACCGTCATGGCCGTCGAGGCGCTCGGGTACGCCATCGGGCCCGTGCTGGGCGGCGCGGCGTGGCAACTGGCGGGCGTGACCGGCGTGTTCAGCCTCGGCGCGGCCGTGTTCCTCAGCGCCCTGCTGTACGACCTGGCCCGCCACCGCAGCAGACGCGCCGCGATGACCGGACCGGCCTGATCAATGGTGCGGACAGGTTCAAGCGGCTTTAACGCCAAGATCCAGCGGTCTGGACGGATGTTCCTCCAATTCGACAAATCGCTGTGACAAACCCAGATTGGCCATAATTCGCGAGGCGAACAGCCGGTTAAACGCACGCCGCTTCACATCCTCGTACGAAAACGCCACCACGCCAGCCGGTCTGCCCAGATGGGCAGACCGCTCCAGTAGATACTCCGCACGACCCAGCGACAACGCGAAACACACTGCGTTCCAGTGATTCTCCAGCCCCGTCGTCGACCGGAGCTGGCAGGTCGTCAACCCCGCGAACTGCTTGGCATCACGGAAGACGAACTCCAGCTGGAACCGGGCGCTGTACAGCGCCCGGATCTCCTGTGCCGGCATGGTCGTATCCGTGCTGCACAGGACTACATGGGCCTTCACCTGACCCTTCCGGTCGAGACGCTCGATCACCACCACCCGCAGAAAGCGGGCGAAGTGAGGGGCCCACACCACCCGCGTCCACACGCGCTCCTGAGCGTCACCCGGAACGCTCTGCCAGCCGCTCCAGTCTTTGAAGTCGACCTTGCCACCCCACTTCCGCCGGGCACCCCGGCGTGTGGGATGCGCGCCAGTGAACGGGTAGAGCAGGTTGGCATTCGACTGGAGCTTGGTGACGAAGGCGATCTGTTCGGCGTGGATGGCGTCCATGAACATCTTCTTGGCGTACTGACCGTCAGCAACCACCGCGCGCAGTTGGCCGGACAGCCCGTCGAGTCGCCGGGTGAAGACGTCTTTCAGTTGCTCCAGATACTGTTCCAGGCGATCCGCCCGGTCCTGTTTGGGCCGGGTCTGACGGACGTCCAGCGGGAAGGCATGCTGTCCGGTGAGGCTGATCAGGGCCAGGCAGGATAACTCCAGTCCGGTGTCGGAACGGCTCGCAGAGCCGTTCCAGAACGCCCCGAGCCCTTCGGTGTTCTTGCCTGACTTGGGGATGAAACTGGCGTCGATGGCCAGGATGAACCGTGAACCGAGAACACCCCAGCGAATCAGGAGTCGCACCAGTCCCCAGTGGAGTTCTCCCCAGGGCAGCGTCTCGTGCATCCATCGGCGGAAGGTGCGCTCGTCCCACTCGCTGTAGCGGCTGAAGTTCCTGGCGTTGACCCGACCTGGAATGGCTTGCCAGAGGGGAATGAGGTGAGCGAAGAAGCGGGTTTGATGGGCTGGCAGTCCGAGGAAGAGCAGCAGCATTGGTAACATGGGGTCAGGTCTCCTTGCGGTGGTGTCGTTTCAACTTCACCGTACAGGAGACCTCTTCCTTGAACCCCTCAAAAGTGTCCGCACCATTGCTGATACGGATTCCGTCTGTTTCGTTGACAACCTGCCAACGCGCCGGGTTGCCAACTCCACGCCCGGAACCCGTTTCTCTCCTGCTCGCTCCGCTCGGGTTGAAAGTTTTTGCAAACCTTTCAACCGGAGTCCGTATGACCCACGCCCCGGAACCCGTTTCGCGTCTGCGCGCGTCCGGGTCCGTACTTACAGCGTGCGCGTGGCCTGCACCCACCAGTGCGGGTACTGCCGGGCCAGGGCGTGCGCGGCGTCGTGCGCGTGGGCGTCGTCGCGCGCCAGGGCGAAGCAGGTGCTGCCCGAACCGCTCATCAGGGCCGAGTGCAGTCCGGCGGTCTCCAGGGCGCTCAGGGCCTCGCGGACGGGCGCGTGGCGGGCAGCGACCGGTCCCTGCAGGGCGTTCAGGTACGGCACGGGACGGCCTCCGGTCAGGGCGTCCAGGATGGCCTCGGTGTCCAGGGCGGGCGTGAAGGCTTCCTCGGCGTCCAGCCACGCGTAGGCGTCGCGGGCGCTGACCTCCACGCCGGGGTTCACGAGGACCAGCGGGACGGGCGGCACGGGCAGCGGGTCCAGGATCTCGCCCACGCCGGACGCCACGGCGGCGCGGCCCAGCAGGAAGAACGGCACGTCCGCGCCGAGTTTCAGGGCCAGCGCCGGCAGGTCCACGCGCGCCGGGTACAGGCGCGCCAGGGCCATCAGGGTGGTGGCGGCGTCGCTGCTGCCGCCGCCCAGCCCGGACGCCAGCGGCAGGCGCTTGTGCAGCGTGATGGCGGCGCCGCCGGGGTGGCCGGCGGCGTCCAGGTACGCGCGGGCGGCGCGGAACACCAGGTTGCGTTCGTCGGTCGGCAGGTCCGCGCCTTGCACGCTCAGGGTCAGGGTGTCGGCCGGGGCGATGTCCAGGTCGTCCCCGACGTTCAGCGGAACCATCAGCGAGTGCAGTTCGTGGTACCCGTCGGCGCGCAGGTCCCGGACGCTGAGGCCCAGGTTCACCTTCGCGGGCGCGAAGTACGTGACGGGCAGGGCAGGGTCGGCGGGAACGTGGCTCATGACGCCTCAGCATCCCACACCCGCGCCAGGGCCTGCGCGATCAGCAGGTCGCCGGGTGTGGTGACTTTCAGCAGGCGGGCGTCGCCGGGCACCAGGGCCACGGGCTGCCCCGCGCGGGCGATCAGGCCCGCGTCGTCGGTGGCGGCGTGGGCGTCGGCCAGCGCGGCCTCGTGCGCGGCGATCAGGGCCGCGCGCCGGAAGGCCTGCGGGGTCTGCACGGCCCACAGGCCCTCGCGGGGCGTCAGGGTACCCCAGCCGCCCGTCTCGCTGGCCCGCACCAGCGTGTCGGCCACGGGCAGCGCGGCGGTGGCGGCCCCGACCTCCTGCACGGCGGCCAGCAGGTCGCGGATCACTCGCGAGGGCAGGAAGGGCCGCGCGGCGTCGTGAATCAGGACCACGTCGGCGTCCGTGGCGCGCAGCAGCGCCAGCACGCTCGCCTGCCGCGTGTCGCCGCCCAGCACGGACCTGCCCGGCACGTCGCCCGGCAGGTCCAGCCCGGCCGGCAGGGCGATCAGGACCTCGTGCACGTGCGGGGCGAGCGCGGCGGCCGAGCGGCCCAGCAGCGTGCGGCCCTCGACCGGCACGAACGCCTTGGGGCCCAGGCCCAGGCGGGTGCCGGACCCGGCCGCCGGGATCAGCGCCGCGACCTTCACGGCGTGTCCTCACGCCAGCGCTGGAAACCCGGCACGTCCAGCCCAAACTGATCGAGCACCCGCGCCGTCACGAAGTGCAGCAGTTCCTCCACGCTGCGCGGCGCGTGGTAGAAGCCTGCGCTGGCCGTCATGACCGTCGCGCCCGCGTCGTGCGCGGCCAGCATATTCAGCAGCGCCGGGCGCGGCAGCGGATCCTCGCGCAGCACCAGCACCAGCGGGCGCCGTTCCTTGAGGGTCACGTGCGCCGCGCGGGCCAGCAGGTTGTCCGCGAAGCCGTGCGCGACCTTCGCCAGCGTGCCCGCGCTGCACGGCACGATCAGCATGCCGTCCGTGCGGAACGACCCACTCGCCACGCCCGCCGCGAGGTCCCGGTCGTCATGCACGTGCGAGGCCAGCGCCGTCAGGTCCGGCAGTTGCGGCCCGCTGCCCTCGGCCGTCATGACCCGCTTGGCGCCGCTGGACACGATCAGGTGCGACTCCACGTTCAGGTCATGCAGGGCGTGCAGGACCGCGTGCGCGTACGGAATGCCGCTTCCACCGGAAACACCGACCACCAGCTTCATGCGCGCACCCTAGCAGGGCCGCCGCCGGGCGCGCTGTACGCCTGCACCCAGCGGCCACGCCCAGAATGGAGCTTCAGGGAGTGGCTTGCGGTTCGGCATCCGGGTCGTCGCGCCGCACCCGCCGCGCGTGCCGCACCTCGGCTGTCACGAAGGTCAGGGTGTTCAGCACGTACGTCAGGATCAGGGCGCTCAGCAGCGCCGCCTGCGACCCCGCCTGCTCCAGGAACGGCAGGTTCGGGAAGAACACCAGCCCCGTCGCGGGGGCCAGCGCCGCCATCACGCTGCCCCACGACAGCAGCAGCATCCCGCCCCAGGGGCTGTCCAGCACGCCCGCACCGGGGAGCGCCAGGGCCAGCAGCCGGAAGCCCGGCGGGCGCGAGCGGCGCAGCGGCGTGACCGTGCGCGGCAGCAGCAGCGCCAGCGCCAGCAGCGCCGTCAGGGCTGCCGATGCCAGCAGCGCCGCCGACACCCGCGTGCCCACCGCCGGGTTGCCCAGCAGGCCCGCCGGGTCACTCAGGGCCGCGCGCAGCGTGACGCTCAGGTCGCCCGTGACGGCCCGCGTCACGCTGCGCTGGTCCGGGTAGCACAGGCGCGGCTCGCCCGGACGGTTGGTCCGCTGGAACTCCAGGGACGCCAACCCCGGATTCAGGCCTAGGTTGAACGCGGCGGCACTCAGGTCCGGGTTGTCCGACAGCGCCGCGCGGTACAGTTCGCGCGCCTGCGGTTCGTCGCCGCGCACCTGTGCGATCACGCCCAGGTTGTTGCGGGCGCAGGCGTCGGGCAGCGCCTGCGTGTACAGCGTGCGCGCCAGGCTGTTGTCGCCGTCCAGCTGCGCGGCCAGCCCGCTCAGCAGCGCGGCGTCCGGGCCGGGGCGCAGCGTCAGGTTCGCCAGCTGCGCGTTCCACCAGCCGCCCCCGTACGTGCCGCTGGACAGCGCCGGGGACTGCAACTGCACGCTGACCTGACTGGCCCACTGCACGCCGCCCACCGCGCCCACCAGCGCCGCGCCCAGCAGGGTCAGCAGCAGCCGCTCGCCGGGCGACGCGTACGCCACGAACACCCGCCGCGCCCGCGACAGCGGATGCCGCAGCCACGAGCGGTACCGGCCGCCCAGCGCGCGGGTATCCTCCCGCTGGGCGGGCCACGCGCGGGCCGCCACGGTCAGCAGGGCCGCCAGCAGCGTCAGCAGCAGTGCCGCCGCTGTCAGGCGCGCCGCGCCGCGCACGCTGTTCAGGCCCTCGGGACCCAGGTTGTACAGCGTGCCGCCGCGCAGGGACCGCGTGAACTGCCGCCACTCCTCGGCCTCACCCTCGCGGCCCTGCTGTTCCAGAATCTGCGCGTAGCGGGCGTACAGCGCCGGGCCGCCCTGAAAGCGGGGGTGCAGCTCGCGCAGGTACGTCATCCAGATGTCCGCGCGGGCCAGCCGGTTCTGTTCCAGCAGCGTGCCCACGTACCCGCTGGGATTCCCGAACGCGCCCAGCGCCGACCGGGAGATCGGGATGTCCGGGTCCACGCCGCGCGCCGCTGCGTCCCGCCGCGCCCGGTCCAGCGCCAGGTCCGCCGCCGACGGGAAGCCCGCGCCGTCCAGCCGGGCCGCCAGCTGCACCCAGGCCGGGAACGGCACGCTGACGTTCAGGGCGCGCCGCACGGCACTCAGGGCCGCGTACGGGTCACCCGGACTGGCCTGCGCCTGCCGCAACGCCAGGAACGGATTCAGCGGGTCCTGCGCGGCCGCCGCCTGCACGTCGGCGGGGAGCACGCTGTCGGCGGCGCGGGCCAGCCAGCCGGTCACGGTCGCGTCGGGCGGGAACACCACGCGTTCCTGCACACTCAGGGTGCCGGTCTCGCCGGACAGCGTGAAGCGTTCGTTCACGCCGCTCAGTTGCGTCGTCACGCGCACAACGCCCCCCGAGGCGTCCAGCGAGGTGACCAGTCCCGGCAGGTCCGCGCGGCCCAGCGGCGTGCCCGTGGCGCTGCTGTACGCGAACACCACCGGCCCCACGCCCAGGTACACGGTCTCGCCGACTTCCAGCGGCCCGGACAGGCTGCCCAGCGCGTCCGGGTACGAGCGGGACCACAGCAGCTGCGCGCCGTTCTCGGAGCGCAGCGTGCGGTCCTCCAGCACGGCCGTTCCCTGCGCCGTCCCGGTCAGCCCGGCGGTCAGCAGGCCCACCAGCAGCGCGCTCCGCCGGCCGCGCCGCACCCCGCCGCGCCGCACGTTCACGCGGGCCCTGCCGGGCGCAGCAGCAGGTGCAAGCTGCGCGCCGCCATGGCCGCCCCGCCCGCCAGCAGTTCCGGCAGGCCCCCGTACCGCGCGGCCACCAGTAGTCCCACCGGCACGGCCACCGCCGCCGCGAACGGCACGGCGTTCAGGCCCACGCGCCGCTGCCCCCACGCCCGGTACGCCGGAATGACCAGCGCGGCCGTGCCCAGCAGGGCCAGCAGCGTCAGCGGCGCCAGGACCGCCAGCGCCCCCAGCAGCGGCGCGATGCCCGCCCCACCCCGGAACCGGAAGAACACCGGGTAACAGTGCCCCAGCACCACGCCCAGCACGGCCAGCCAGCCCAGTTCCGGAGCAAACTGCCGTGCGATCAGGGCCGCCAGCACGCCCTTCAGGATGTCGCCGCCCGTCACCAGCGCCGCCGCCGCCGCGCCGTACTGCCGGTACGTGCCGCTCCCGCCGGGCAGGTCACGCTCGCGGATGTCCGCGCCTCGCGCGCGGGAGTACAGCACGCCCGACACCAGCGAACCCAGCAGGTAGGAGGACAGCAGGATCAGGGCGGGCATACGCGCGGCATTCTACCCGGCTTCCGCACGGTGCCGCCCGGTGCGGAAGCGGATGGACCGGTGGCTGGCGGGGCCGGGTTCTACACTCGGCGCATGACCGATCCCGTCCGCCCGCCCGACCCTGACCTGACCAGCCCGGGTCTGACTCACTCTGGCCTGACCCGTACCGAGTTGCGCCGTTACTCCCGGCAACTGCTGGTGCCCGAGTGGCTGGACGCCGGGGCGCAGGAGCGCGTGCGGGCGGCCTCGGTGCTGGTCGTGGGGGCGGGCGGGCTGGGCGGCCCTGTGTGCGTGGCGCTGGCCGGGGCGGGCGTGGGCCGCCTGATCATCGCGGACGACGACACGGTGGACCTCAGTAACCTGCACCGGCAGACGCAGTTCACGCTGGGCGACGTGGGGCGCGCCAAGGCGGCCGTCACGGCGGCGCGCGCGCAGGCCATCAACCCGTTCGTGGCGGTGCAGGCCGCGCCCCGCCTGAATGCTGCCAACGTGCACGCACTGCTGGCGCAGGCGGACCTGATCATCGACGCCACCGACAACTTCGAGACGCGGTACCTGATCGCGGATACCTGCGCCGCGCTGGGCCGCGAGTGGGTGTGGGGCGCGGCCAGCGGCACCAGCGGCATGGTCAGCGTGTTCGGCCCGCACCTGGGCTTGCGGCAGCTGTTCCCGGAGGCGGGCGACGACCTGTCCTGCGACGAGTCGGGCGTGATCGGCCCGGTCCCGGCGGTGGTGGGGAACCTGATGGCCCTGGAGGCCCTGAAGGTGCTGGGGGGGGTGGGCGAGCCGCTGCGCGGGCGACTGTGGACCTTCGACGCCCTGAGCGCCCGCACCCGCACCCTGAACCTGCGGCCTCCCACCGGCCCGGCAGCGGGGGAGGAGGGGGGCTGACGTTCGCCTGGGGCGGCGTTCACCGCTTGACGGGTATCAATAGTGTGTTAGTGTTCATTTGAGCCAAAAATTCATTGCTCAATTCAGTTCCCGGAGGTTCCCGCATGGCCAAGAGCACCAAGCCCGCCGCGAAGAAACCCGCCACCCGCCCGGCCAAAGCCGCCCCGAAGGCTGCCGACGCCGGGAAGATCGCCAAGACGCAGATCATCGACATGGTCGCCGAGCGTACCACCCTGAACAAGAAACAGGCGGGCGAGGCGGTCAGCACCCTGGTCGACTGCGTGATCGGCGCGCTGCGCAGCGGCACCAGCGTGGGACTACCGGGCCTGGGAACGCTGAGCATCGCACAGACCGCCGCCCGGACCGGCGTGAAACCCGGCACCAGCGAGCGCATCACCATTCCCGCCGGGAAGAAGGTGCGCTTCAAGGTCGCCACCACCCTCAAGGGCGACCTGTAACAGCCGCCTGACCGCCAGTTGGGCCAGAGGGGGGCCGGGACCGCGTGTCCCGGCCCCCCTCTGTTGTCCCTGTTACGGGTGTCCTGAGCGGCGGGGGCGGCCCAGCCACTGTTCCAGTTGCCCGCCGGGGTGCAGGCGGTGGGCGTGCAGGGTCACGCGGGCGTGCGGGTCCAGCCCCTGTTCCAGCCACTGGGGCAGGGGCAGGCGGTCGAGTTCGTCGGCGAGGTTCAGCTGTTCGCGCACCTGCCCGGCCTGCACGACCAGCAGGGTGCCGTTCGTCCAGTTCAGCAGGGCGCGTCCCAGCGCCGCCGGGGCCTGCGGGCGGGGCGTGCCGGGCAGCATCAGGGCGTGCCGGGCCAGTTCCAGGGGAACGCCGCGCAGCGTGCCGCCGTCACTCCAGGGGGAGGCGCGCACCTGCCGCCCGGCGCAGCGGTAGGTCAGGTGTGCACCCAGCAGGCGGGCGCTGTCGTGCAGCACGGCGCCCAGCGTGTCTGGGGGGGTGCGGGCGTGCAGGTGCAGCAGCCGGGCGTCCAGGCGGCCCAGGGCCGCGCCGCGCATCTCGGCCGCCCACTGCGGCGGGTAGAAGGCGACGGTCAGGTGGGTGCTGGGGCCGCCCTGCTGGGCGGGATGGGAATCCATGCGTACCTTCCAGGGGGGTGTGCGAGAGGACGGTGGGGTGAAGCGGTGAGCGTGAAGGTGGCGGGCCGGTCGGTGGCAGCAGGCAGTGGCCGCCCAGGGCGCGCCGTGGGGTTGAGTTGTGGATGCCCCCATGCTGACACGTCCGGCGGCCCGGGTGTGCCGCAGGCACCGGGCGCCCGCGCGTGCACCCGCATGGGTCACCCCCGCACGGCACCCGCGTGAAATGGTGGGGGCGGGCGTGGGTGGCGGCGCGCGCCCCTGCTACCCTGCTTTGCATGACTGACGCTGCTGTTCGCGCGAAACTCACGGCCCTCGTTCCGGCCCTGCGGCATTTTCACGCCGCGCTGCTGGACTTCACGAAAAGTGATTACGAGTTCCTGAACGGCCCGGTCGGTGGGCCGTTCGAGCTGTACTCGCTGGTGATGAACCACCCGCAGTTCCAGTGGCTGCGGCCCCTGTCGGGCCTGATGGCCACGCTGGACGAGGTGCTGGACGCTAAGGACACGACCCTGACCGAACGGAACGTGACCGACATCCGTCAGGCGCTGGGACTGCTGTTCGCCGAGACCGACACGCGCTTCGCGGAGTTCCGGGGCGGATACAACCGCGCCCGCACGGACCTGCGTGTCCGCGAGACCGAGGCGAAGTGGCGCGAGATCCTGCACAGCCTGGAAGCCTGAGGACCGCCGCCCGTGAAACTGGTGGTGGGCCTGGGCAATCCGGGGGTTGGGTACGCGCAGACGCGGCACAACGTGGGCTGGCTGGTCGTCGACGAGGTCGCGCGCCGCGCCGGGGCCACGTGGCGCAAGGAAGGCAAGGACGCCGAGGTGGCCGAGGTGCGCCTGGGACCGGGGGCGGGCGAGAAGGTGCTGCTGGTCAAACCGCTGACGTTCATGAACGCGTCGGGCAAGGCGGTCACGCCGCTGATGTCGTTCTACAAGCTGGACGGCGCGGACCTGCTGGTCGTGCAGGATGACCTGGACAGTCCGTTCGGGCTGCTGAAGCTCCGCATGGGTGGGCGGCACGGCGGGCAGAACGGCCTGCGGGACATCATCCGGCTGCTGGGGCACGAGGCGTTCGCGCGCCTGAAGATCGGCATCTCGCGGCCCCCGGCGGGCTGGGCGGTGCCGGACTGGGTGCTGAGCCGCTGGCGTGAGGAGGAGAAGGGTGACCTGACCGAACTGGTGCGGCTGGGCGCGAACGCCGTCGGGGTCTGGGCGGCGTCCGGGCTGGCTGAGGCGCAGGGGCAGTTCAACGGCACGGACCTGCGCCCGCCGCCTCCACCCCCACCCCCGAAACCGGCATCCCCGAAACCCGCGCCTGCGTCCGTCCCGTCAGCAGGGACCACGCCGGTCAGCGCGCCGGGCGGGGCGGGGCATACTGGCGGGCATGTCGAAAACCCGGAAGAAGGATAGGAAGGCTCCCTCCGTCCCCGAACTGCGCCTGGACGTGCTGATGCACCTGTCGGACCTGCCCGGCGTGCCCGGACAGGAGGACGCCGTGCGTGACTTCGTGCTGGCCGAACTGGAAGGACTGGCCGACGAGGTCCGCGTGGACGCCATGGGCAACGTGATCGCCCGCCGCGCCGCCCGCCCGCCCAGGAAGGGCGAGGTGGCCGAGCGCGTGATGATCAGCGCGCACATGGACGAGATCGGCTTCCTGGTGCGCTTCATCGACGACCGGGGCTTCCTGCGCGTGCAGGCGCTGGGCGGTTTCGACACCCGCAACCTGTTCGCGCGTGACGTGACCGTGCACGCGCGCGGCGGGGCGCTGCCCGGCATCCTGACGCCCGGCGGCAAGCCCGTGCACATCGCGACTCCTGAGGAACGCAAGAAGATCCCGGAAGTCAAGGAGTTCTTCATCGACCTGGGCCTGAGCGCCGACGAGGTCCGCGCGCAGGTGCGGATCGGGGACATGGTCACGCTGGATCAGTCGGCCCGCCGGGTCGGGCGGCTGGTGTGCGGCAAGGCCATGGATGACCGCGCCAGCGTGTTTCTGCTGCTCGAAACGCTGCGCGCCCTGCGCGGCCAGGACCTGCGGCACGAACTGATCGCGGTGTTCAGCACCCAGGAGGAGGTCGGTCTGCGCGGCGCGATCACCGCCGCGTACGGCGCTGAGCCCACGGTTGGCATCGGTCTGGACGTGACACTGGCTGTCGACACGCCCGGCGTGGCCCCGGACGAGGCCGTGACGCAGGTGGGCCAGGGCATCGGCATCAAGGTGTTCGATTCCAGCATGATCTCGCACCGCGCGCTCGTCGAGCAGTTCTGGGATCTGGCGCAGGACCGGGGCATTCCCGCGCAACTGGAGGTGCTGGCCCTGGGCGGCACGGACGGCGCGGCCATCCAGCGCAGCCGGGGCGGCGTGCCCACCCTGACCCTCAGCCTCCCCACCCGCTACATCCACACCGTCGTGGAGGCCGTGCACGAGACCGACCTGCGCGCCGGGGTGGACCTGCTGGTCGCGTACCTGCGCTGACACGAGCCCGCCCCTCCCCCCGGACTTGCACTGCCCGGACTTTCACGGTCTGGCCTCCACTGCCCCCGGTGGGGCCGGAAGCCGGGGGGGGTGGAACGCCCCCTCACGGCGGCGCGTACTGTGGGGCGTATGGAACTGCTCTCCGGTCTGCTGTCCTCGCTGGGCCTGTCGGGCGCGGCGGGCCTGAACGCCTTCGTGCCGCTGCTGCTGGTGGGCCTGCTGTCCCGTTTCGGGGTACTGGGCCTGAATGAACCCTTCGACCTGCTAGGCAACACCTGGGTGCTGGTGGGCATAGGTGTGCTGGGCCTGCTGGATTTCGTGGGCGACAAGATTCCGGGTGTGGATCACGCGCTGCACCTGCTGGGCGGCGTGGTGAACACGGCGGCCGGCGCGGTGCTGTTCGCCTCGCAGTCCGGCGTGGCCGACATACCCCCGGCCCTGAGCATGGCGCTGGGCCTGATCGTGGCGGGCGGCGTGCACGCCACGCGCACGGCGGTGCGGCCGGTGGCGACCGCCACGACTGGCGGCCTGGGGAACCCGGTCGTCAGCGGTGTCGAGGACGGTACGAGTGTGCTGCTCAGCGTGCTGGCTGTGTTCGCGCCGGTGCTGGGAGCCGTGCTGCTGGCCGTGGTGGTCGTGCTGGCCGTGCGCTTCTGGACAAGGCTGCGGCCCCACCGGTTGGTGTAGGTCCGGCTGCGCTGTAGGCCCGGCAGAGGGTGCGCGGGCTGCACACCTACAGACACCAGAACACCTGATGGCGCGGCCGTCCTTTTCCCGGGGACGGCCGCGCGCCTGTGTTGTGCGGTGGCCGCAGGGGAGGGGAGAGGGGGCTAAGGGCTGGCGCCTGCCACGATTTCGTTCAGCTGCCGTGCAATCTGTACGTGAAATTCGGTCGCACGGGCAGCCCTGGGCCAACAGAACGCGTTTTTAGGGGAAGATGACGCAATCCGTCCGGCGAAATCTAGCCAAATTGTCAGAAATATTTTGACATTCTGCACATCTGTCTCTAAGCTCGGGGTATGCAGGGATGCAACCACTGCAAATTGAGCTGCAAAAAGGAGACGCCATGAAACTGGTCACGGCTGTCATCAGGCCCGAGAGGGTCCAGCAGGTGAAAGAAGCGCTGTTCCAGGCCGGTATCAGCGGCATCACGCTCTCCCGCGTCAGCGGGCACGGCGGCGAACAGGAGATCGTGGAGCACTACCGCGGCACCCGCGTCATGGTCGAGTTCCGTGACAAGGTCGAAGTCCGCATGGCCGTCAGCGAACCCTTCGTGCAGGCCGCCATCGAGGCCATCTGCAAGGGCGCCCGGACCGGCGAGGTCGGCGACGGCAAGATCTTCGTGCAGTCCCTGGACCGCGTGGTCCGCATCCGCACGGGCGAGGAAGGGACGGCGGCCCTGACGCCCGTCACCGAAACCCGCCTGGCTCCGGCCTGAACCAACCCGGCCCGACCCAACCCGGCCTGACCCGCCCCCCCTTCGGATCTCCCGACTTCAGGCCCCTCCAAGGAGAGTGACCATGCTGACCACCCCCACCCGAACCCCCCGCGCCCGCCTGGGTGCGCTGCTGCCCCTGGCTGTCACGCTGGGCGGCGCGGCCCTCGCGCAGACCGAGGCGCCCAAACTGGATACCGGCGACACCGCCTGGATGATCGTCGCCTCGGCCATGGTCCTGCTGATGACGCCCGGCCTCGCGTTCTTCTACGGGGGCCTGAGCCGCACCCAGAGCGTCCTGAACACCATGATGATGAGCGTCGTGTGCATCGGTCTGGTCGGCGTGCTGTGGATGCTCGGCGGGTACTCGATCGCCTTCGCGCCCGGCGGGAACGCCTTCTTCAGCGGGCTGTCCAACGCGGGCTTCAGCGGCCTGGCGGGGCAGCTGACCGGCACGATTCCCTCGTACATCTTCGCGGCCTTCCAGGCCATGTTCGCCATCATCGCCGTCGCCCTGATCAGCGGGGCCGTCATCGAGCGCATGCGCTTCGGGGCGTTCGTGCTGTTCGGCGGCCTGTGGAGCCTGCTGATCTATGCCCCGCTGGCCCACTGGGTCTGGAACGCCGACGGCTGGCTGTTCAAGATGGGCGCGCTGGACTTCGCGGGCGGCACCGTGATCCACATCGCCGCCGGCGTCAGTGGCCTGGTGGCCGCCTCGGTGCTGGGCGCCCGCATCGGCTTCCCCAAGACCGCGCACGTTCCGCACAACGTTCCCTTCGTGCTGCTGGGCGCCGGTCTGCTGTGGTTCGGCTGGATGGGCTTCAACGCCGGCAGCGCCCTGGCCGCCAACCAGACGGCCGCACTGGCCTTCATGACCACCCTGATCGCCCCGGCCGCCGCCATGCTGACCTGGCTGGGCCTGGAAAGCGTGCGGAACGGCAAACCCACCGCCGTGGGCGCCGCCACCGGACTGGTCGTGGGTCTGGTTGCCATCACGCCCGCCTGCGCTTTCGTCAGCCCCGCCGCCTCGGTGATCGTGGGTGTGCTGGGCGCCGCCGCGAGCTTCGCCGCTGTGCAGATGAAAAACCGCGTGAAGGCCGACGACGCCCTCGACGTGTTCGCCTGCCACGGGGTGGCCGGCATCGTGGGGGCCGTTCTGACCGGCGCGCTGGCCTTCACCACCGGCAGCGGCAAGCCCTGGGGTGAGCAGATGCTCATCCAGCTGATCGGAGTGGTGGCCGCCATCGTCTGGACTGGCCTGGGCACCTTCATCCTGCTGAAGCTGGTGGGTCTGGTCATGCCGCTGCGCGTCCCGGTCGGCCAGGAAATCGCGGGCATCGACATCAGCGCCCACAGCGAGCAGGGTTACTCCGACAGCGAGACGGGCCTGGGCGCTCCGGTGTTCGTCGGCGGCGACTGAATCCAGATTCCAGTTCCGCCTTCCCGCTCCTGCTGAATCTTCTGAACCCTCCACGCGGGTCCCGTCCGGAATTCTGACCCGGCCCGCACTGACAATCAGACCCTCCACGTTTGGCCGGCCCCTGACCGCATCCCCAGGGGCCGGCCCTCTGCTGCCCTGGCGTCCGGCCGGGCGTGGCAATCAGCACTTTCTCCCGTTTCGGTCTGCCGATTTTATGGATTAAGCTGCAAAACGTTCACGCGTTTCTGGACAACCTTCCGGTTTGGCCTTGACAGATCGTTACCTTGTGTTCATGAAACTGGTCACGGCAGTCGTCAGACCCGATCGGGTCCAGCAGGTCAAAGAAGCGTTATTCCAGGCCGGCATCAGCGGCATCACGCTCTCACGCGTCAGCGGGCACGGTGGCGAGCAGATCGTCATCGAGCACTACCGGGGCACGCGCGTCATGGTGGAATTCCACGACAAGGTCGAGTTCCGCATGGCCGTCAGCGAACCGTTCGTGCAGGCCGCCATCGACGCCATCTGCCGGGGTGCGCGCACCGGAGAGGTCGGCGACGGCAAGATCTTCGTGCAACCCCTGGACCGCGTGATCCGCATCCGCACCGGTGAGGAGGACGCCGCCGCACTGACGCCCGTCACCGAGACCCGCCTCAGCCCGGGTCAATTGTGAACGGCGCCGACACCGCCTTCATCCTGCTGGCCTCCGCACTGGTCCTGCTGATGACCCCGGGCCTCGCCATCTTCTACGGCGGGCTGGTCCGCGCCCAGAGCGTGCTGAACACCATGATGATGAGCTTCGCCGCTATGGGCGTCGCCAGCGTCGCCTGGGTCGCCGTGGGGTACACCCTGGCCTTCGGTCCCGGCGGGAACGCCCTGATCGGCGGCCTGTCCCAGGTGGGTCTGAACGGCACCGCCGGAGAGCTGACCGGCACCATTCCCACCCCGCTGTTCGCGGTATTCCAGATTCTGTTCGCGGTGATCACGCTGGCCGTCGTGAGTGGCAGCGTCGTTGAGCGCATGCGCTTCCCGGCGTTCGTGCTGTTCGGCGCGCTGTGGGTGCTGGTCGTGTACGCCCCGCTGGCCCACTGGGTCTGGAGCAGTGACGGCTGGCTGTTCAAGCTGGGCCTGCTGGATTTCGCGGGCGGCACGGTCGTCGAGGTCGCCAGCGGCGTCAGCGGACTGGTCGCCGCGCTGGTCCTGGGCTCCCGCCTGGGCTACCCGCGTGTGGCGCACGTACCGCACAGCGTGCCGCTGGTTCTGCTGGGCACCGGGCTGCTGTGGGTCGGGTGGCTGGGCTTCAACGCGGGCTCCGCACTGGCCGCCAACGGTGTGGCCGCCTCCGCCCTGCTGAACACCAACACGGCCGCCGCCGCCGCGCTGCTCACCTGGATGCTGTGGGATCAGGTGCGGGGCGGCAAACCCACCGCCATCGGCGCGGCCACCGGCGCGGTTGTCGGACTGGTCGCCGTGACGCCCGCCTGCGGCTTCGTGACGCCCGGCGGCGCGCTGCTGATCGGCGCGGTGGCCAGCACCGTCTCGTTCTTTCTGGTGGCCAACAAGCACCGCCTGTTCCCGGACGACGCGCTGGACGTGTTCGCCTGCCACGGCGCGGCCGGCATCGTGGGCACCCTGCTGACCGGCGTGCTGGCCAGCCCCGAGATCAACCCCGCCGGGACGGGCCTGCTGGCCGGAAACGCCGGTCAGGTCGGCGTGCAACTGCTGGGCATCGTGGCGGCGGCGGCCCTGGCGGGCAGCGGCACTTTCGTGCTGCTGAAACTGGTCGCGCTGATCACGCCCCTGCGCCTCAGCGAACGCGACGAGACGCTGGGCATCGACCTGGCCGAACACCAGGAGGAAGGCTACCAGGAGGCGCAGAGCCCGCTGGCCGCGCCCGTCTTCGTCGGCAACGACTGATACAGGCTCCGATTGAATGGTTTGTAAAAACCGTTCAATCCGAGCGGACGCGAGTGGGAGCAGGACGGATTCCGGGCGTGGAGTTGGCAACCCGGTGCCCTGCCGGGTTGTTAACGAAACAGACGGAATCCGTATGACCTGTACGCACCCTGGGGTCATGAAGAGGCAGTACCGGAAAGTTCCGGTGCTGCCTTCCTCTGTTACGCCCCCACCGCCCATCGATGTCCGGGCACTCTGGCGGGCAGGCCGCGCCGGGGTGACAGGGACGCTTGACCCCCCAGAGCCTTCAGGAGGCTGTGTTAGGATTGAGTACGAGTCTGACGCAATTATCACAAAGGGTCGGGCCACCGAAAAACTCACCGCACCCCCGCCACACCTCATGACGTTCATGGGGCGCCTTGACCGGGGTGCTTGAGTCACGAAGGGAAAGGAGGAGTGAGTTTTGGACGTCTCAAGTCGAGTCTTAAGTGAACTGGCCAGCCGCGAAGCGGCCCTGGACGGGCAGATCGAAGCCGCGCGCACCCAGGCGCAGGCGACGGTCGCGGCCGCCGAAGCGGAAGCCGCGAGCATTCTGCAGGGCGCCGAAGCCCGCGCCAAGGCCATGCAGGCCGAGCAGGAGCAGCAGCTCGCCGCAGAAGTCGAGCAGATTCGCGCCCAGGCCAGCGCCGGCGCCCAGCAGCAGGCCGACGCGACGCGCACGCGCGCCGAGGCCAAGCTGGGCCAGGCCGTGGACACCATCATGAGGGCGGTGCTTCCGTGATCAACCCCATGCAGCAGGTCGTGATCGCCACGCGCAAGCGCGACAGCGAAGCCGTCATTGCGGCCCTGCAGAATGCCGGGGTGCTGCACCTCAAGCCCATCACGGGCGGTCCACTGAACACCGGGACCCTGGCCGGAACAGACGCCCAGAGCCGCCGCGAGGACGAGCGCCTGCTTGCCCGCGTGGAGAGCACGCTCGCGGAACTGGGCAGCTACCGCCCCGCGCCCGCGCCGCTGCCCGCCCAGAACACCTGGGCTGACACCATCGAGCAGGCCGCGCTTCCCGTGGCCGCGCTCGCCCGTCAGCGTCAGGAACTCCAGGCTGATCTGGACGCCGAAGCCGCCTACGGCGACGCCGTCCGCGCCCTGGCCAAACTGGCCGGCGGCCTGGACAGCAGCCGGCGCGTCAGCACCGTGCCCTTCCTGCTTCAGCCGACCGACAACGTCGCCGAACTGGAAGCCGCGCTGAACGAAACCCTGCGTGATCGCCACGCCCTGGCCACCGATACGGTCGGCCAGAACCGCGTGGGCCTGATCGCCACCCTCCGCACCGAACGTGACGCCGCGCGCGCCGCGCTGGGCAAGGTCCGCCTCGGCGAACTGCGCCTGCCCGGCCGTTTCGACAGCATGAGCCTCGGTGAGGCCGCCAGCGCCCTGGGCCAGATCAAGCAGAGCGGCGAGAGCCGCCAGCGCGAACTGAACGCCGAACGCGACCGGCTGGCCCAGACGCACACCCCCGCGCTGTACGCCCTGCGTGACGCCCTGAAAGACCGGGTCGCCATTCACGACGTGCGCGCCGTGTCCGCCCGCGGCAAGTACAGCCTCGCCATGCAGGGCTACGTGCCCGAAGACCGCGTGCCGGCCCTTCAGGCGGCGCTCGGCACCTTCGGTGACGCCGTCAGCTACGAACTGCACGCCGTGGACGAACACCACGACACGCTGGTCCCGGTCGAACTGAAGAACAACGGGTACGTGCAGCCCTTCCAGACCGTCATGGGCCTGATGACCCTGCCTAAGTACGGCACCTTCGACCCCACCTGGGTCGTCGCGCTGTTCTTCCCGCTGTTCTTCGGGATCATCATGGCCGACATCGGCTACGGCCTGATGTTCCTGGCGTTCGGCATGTGGCTGCTCGGCAAGGCCCGGCGCAACGAAGGCTGGAACCTCAGCTTCTTCGGCGCGTTCGTGCCGCCCGCCACCCTCAAGGACCTGGGCTTCGTGACGAACGTCATGGCCGCCTGGACCATCCTGTGGGGCTTCCTGACCGGCGAGTTCTTCGGCACCCTGCTGGAGCACATGCACTTCTTCTACATCAACCCGGAGCTGCTCAACAGTCTCTGGAGCTGGACCGGCGTGACCTACCCCATCGAGGAAGGCGTCAAGCACTACGGCGTGATCCCGATCGTGTTCCCCCGCCTGGAAACCGCCTACTTCAGCAACGTCGCGCTGGTGTTCGCGCTGTGCTTCGGCATCCTGCAGGTCCTGTGGGCCTGGGCGATCCGCATCCAGCAGGGCATCAAGCACAAGGACAGCACCCACACCTGGGAAGGCATCGCGCTGTTCGGCGGCGTGCTGGCCCTGATCATGCTGGCCTTCGCCACCAAAGCCGGGAAGGACTTCAGCGCCTTCACGAACTTCAGTGACGTGCGCGTGCTGGTCATGTACGCCGGGTTCGCCGCGTTCATCGTCGGCTGGCTGCGCGTCATCAAGCACTACCCGCTGCTGCCGGTCGAACTGCTCTCGCAGGGCGGCGCGGTCGTCAGTTACGCCCGTATCTTCGCGGTCGGCCTGGTGTCCGCCATCCTGGCGAAACTCTGCACCGACCTCGGCTGGAGCCTCGGCGAAACCCTGGGCTTCATCGGTATCCTGATCGGCGTGATCCTGGGCATCGTCCTGCACTTCTTCGTGCTGGCCCTCACCCTGATCGGCCACATCCTGCAACCCCTGCGTCTTCACATGGTCGAGTTCCTCAACCCGACCGGTTTCAACGCTGAATCCAGCCCCCGTTACAACCCCCTTCGCCGCCTCAGCCCCTCCCAGGGGCCGGTTAAATAACTTTCAGGAGTGTTCACCATGACCAAGTACAACAAGATCGTCGTCGCTTCCCTCGTCCTCGCCCTCGCCACCAGCGGTCTGGCCCAGGAAGCCGGCGCCGCCGCCGGTAACTCCGACAACATGTACCAGGGTCTGCGCGCCATCGGCGCCGGCCTGGCCCTCGGCCTCGGCGCCATCGGCACCGGCATCGCCCAGGCCCGCATCGGCTCCAGCCTCGTCGGCGCCGTCGCCGAGGACCCCAGCAAGGCCGGCAGCCTGCTGCTGTACTTCCTGCTGCCCGAAACCCTGGTCATCTTCGGCTTCCTTGCGCTGTTCATCCTGAACTGATATGGCGCTCGACAAGCTCCTCGAAAACGAAGCCCAGGCGGAAATCGAGCGCCTGCGCGCCGACGCACAGGCCCGCGCCGAGCAGATCGTCGCCGACGCCCGCGAACGCGCCCAGGCCCTCCTGGACAGCCGGACCCGGCAACTGGAAACGGCCCGTCAGGCCGGACTGGTCCGTGCGCGTAGCGCCGCCGACCTCGAAGGCAACGCCCAGCGCCTGTCGGCCTCCGACAGCCTGCAGGTTCAGGCCTTCAAGGTCTCCGAGCAGTACCTGCACTCCTCGGTCACCTCGCCCGAGTACCCGCAGATCCTGGCGAAACTGATCGCCGAGGGCCTGCAGGTCCTCCCGAACGCCGAAGCGGTCGAGTCGGCGCTCAGCGAGCACGACGCCGTCCGTCAGGCCCTGGCCCAGCTGGGCCGCACCCTTGACCTGCGCGTCAACGAGCAGGTCAAGACCGGCGTCCGACTGGTCGGCCCCGGCGGCAAGTCCAGCATCCAGAACACCCTCACCGGCAGGCTCGAACGCGTACGCGGCGAACTCGCGCCGCAGATCAGCCGACTGCTGGCCGAGTAAGGAAGGCCGCATGCCCGACGACTACGCTTACATCAACACGCGCGTCCGCATCATGCGGACCAAGCTGCTCGACGGACGCTCGCTTGACTCGGCGCTCGCCGCGGGCAGCTACCAGGAGTTCCTGCGGGTCCTGAGCGAAACCGACCTCGCCGCGAACCTGCGCGCCACCACCACCGAAACCGCCGGACTGAGCGAACTGGACCAGGCCCTGAGCCGCAACCTGTTCGACACCACCCAGAAAGTCCTGGGCTTCGCCGACGGTGACGCCAAACGCGAGATTCAGGCCCTGCTGATGAAGTGGGACCTCGTGAACCTCAAGACCGTGGCGCGCGGCGTCGCCGGAGGCCGCGGCGCTGAAACCATCAGCGCCAGCCTGATCCCCGGCGGCACCATCAAGGCCAGCGCCCTGCAGACCGCCGCGCAGAGCAGCGACCTGCCCAGCGCCGCCGCTGCCATCGCCCTGAGCGGACACCCGCTCGCGGCCGCGATGCGCGCCGGCGCGCAGGCCTACGCCAGCAGCAACCGCCTGCTGGACCTCGAAATCGCGCTGGACCAGGGCTACTACCGCTACGCCCTGAGCGTGGCACGCAACACCAGCCTGCGCCGCTACCTCAGCCGCGAGATCGACGTGACCAACGCCCTGATCGCCCGCGCGGGCGCCGGACAACCCCTCGACCCGAACCTGTTCGTGGCCGGCGGGAAACTCGACGCCGCCGGGTACGCCCGCCTCGCCGGCGGGGACGCCAGCGGCCTGAGCGACGTCTCGGCCATCCTGGACGCCCCCAGCCTCGAGGACGCCGAAGTCGCCGCCCGCACCGCCCTGGACACCGCCGCGCGCAACGTCGCCGCCGGTGACCCCGAAGGCGTGGGCATCATCCTCGACTTCCTGCGGCGCAAGGAAATCGAGATCGCCAAACTGCGTCTGATCGGCCGCGGCAAGTTCTACGAGCTGCCCACCGACCAGATTCGCCGCGAGGTGCAGGCATGACCAGAGGCACCTCCACCCAGCGCGTCGCCGTTCTCAGTGACGCCGAGACCGCCACCGGCTACCGCCTCGCGGGCGCCGAAGTGATCGAGACCACCCCCGAGAACGCCGTGGCAGAACTGGAACGCGTGATCATCAGCGGCACCTACGGCCTGATCGCCGTGGACACCGGCCTGATCCCCGACCCGGCGACCGCCACCGCCCGCGTGATGCGCGGACGCGACCTGCCGATCCTGCTGCCCATCCCCAGCCTGCGCGACGCGTTCAACCCGGACACCGTCGACGCCAAGGCCTACATGGGCAAACTGGTGCGCGACACCATCGGCTTCGATATCAAACTGTGAGGGGGTTGATGGCAGATGGTCGATGGATAATGGTAAAAACCAGCTCTAGCCGACGTTTTTCCACCTTCTTCCATCAACTTTCTTCCATCAACCGTTTCCCTCTCCCAAGGAGTACCAAATGACGCAGAACAAGACTGGCGTCGTGCAGAGCATCGCTGGACCGGCCGTCATCGCTGACGGCATGTACGGCGCGAAAATGTACGACATCGTGCGCGTGGGCACCGAACGCCTCGTGGGCGAGATCATCCGCCTCGACGGCAACACCGCCTTCGTGCAGGTGTACGAGGACACCAGCGGCCTGACCGTCGGTGAGCCCGTGGCCACCACCGGCCTCCCCCTGAGCGTCGAGCTCGGGCCGGGCATGCTGAACGGCATCTACGACGGCATTCAGCGCCCCCTGGACAAGATCCGCGAGGCGTCGGGCGACTTCATCGCGCGCGGCATCGAGGTCTCCAGCCTGGACCGCACCAAGAAGTGGAGCTTCACGCCCAGCGCGCAGGTCGGCGACACCATCGGCGGCAGCGCCATCCTGGGTACCGTGCCGGAGTTCAGCTTCACGCACAAGGTCCTGACGCCCCCCGACAAGAGCGGCAAGCTCGCCTGGATCGCGCCCGCCGGTGAGTACAACATCGACGAGACCATCGCGAAACTCGAGGACGGCACGGAACTGCGCATGGCCCACTACTGGCCCGTGCGCGCCGCCCGCCCCGTCGCCAAGAAACTCGACCCCAGCTTGCCGTTCCTGACCGGGATGCGCATCCTGGACGTCCTGTTCCCCCTGGTGATGGGTGGCGCGGCCGCGATCCCCGGTCCCTTCGGTTCGGGCAAGACCGTGACGCAGCAGAGCGTGGCGAAGTACGGCAACGCCGACATCGTCGTGTACGTCGGTTGCGGCGAGCGCGGCAACGAGATGACGGACGTGCTGGTCGAGTTCCCGGAACTGGAAGACCCCAAGACCGGCGGGCCCCTCATGCACCGCACCATCCTGATCGCCAACACCAGCAACATGCCCGTGGCTGCCCGTGAAGCGAGCGTCTACACCGGTATCACGCTGGCCGAGTACTTCCGCGACCAGGGCTACAGCGTGTCCCTGATGGCCGACAGCACCAGCCGCTGGGCCGAGGCGCTGCGCGAAATCTCCAGCCGCCTGGAAGAAATGCCCGCCGAAGAAGGCTACCCGCCCTATCTGGGCGCCAAGCTCGCCGCGTTCTACGAGCGCGCCGGGGCCGTCAAGACCCTCGCGGGCGACGACGGCGCGGTCAGCGTGATCGGCGCGGTCAGCCCCGCCGGTGGTGACATGTCCGAGCCCGTCACGCAGGCCACCCTGCGTATCACGGGTGCGTTCTGGCGTCTGGACGCCGGCCTCGCCCGCCGCCGTCACTTCCCCGCCATCAACTGGAACGGCTCCTACAGCCTGTTCACGCCCATCCTGGACTCCTGGTACCGCGCCAACGTCGGCGAGGACTTCCCGGAACTGCGCCAGCGCATCGGCAACCTGCTGCAGCAGGAAGCGGCGCTGCAGGAAGTCGTGCAGCTCGTCGGTCCCGACGCCCTGCAGGACAACGAGCGCCTGATCATCGAGGCGGGCCGCATGCTGCGCCAGGACTTCCTGCAGCAGAACGGCTTCGACCCCGTCGACGCCAGCGCCAGCATGCCCAAGAACTACGGCCTGATGAAGATGTTCCTGAAGTTCTACGATCAGGCCGAAGTGGCCCTCAAGGACGGCGCGACCATCGACGAGATCGTCCAGAGCCCCGTCATCGAGAAACTCGCCCGCGCCCGTTACACCGCCGAAGGTGACTTCGCCGCGTACCGTGACGACGTGCTCAGCGAGCTCGACACCACCTTCAAGGGAGTGAAAGCGTGACCCTTCTCCAGAAGGAATACAACGACGTCGCGTACATCTCCGGGCCGCTGCTGTTCGTGAACGCAGCCTCGGACCTCGCGTACGGCGCCATCGTGAACATCAAGGACGCCACCGGCAAACTGCGCGGCGGTCAGGTCATCTCCGTGACCGACCAGAACGCTGTGATCCAGGTGTTCGAAGAAACCCGTGGTCTGGACCTCGCGACCGCCAGCGTGAGCCTCGTCGAAGACGTGGCCCGCTTGGGCGTCAGCAAGGAAATGATCGGCCGCCGCTTCGACGGCCTGGGCCGCCCCATCGACGGGCTGCCCGAAGTGATCGCCGAGAAGCGCCTGAGCATCAACGGTCAGGCCATGAACCCCGCCGCGCGCGCCAAGCCCGAGGAGTTCATCCAGACCGGCATCAGCACCATCGACGTGAACACCAGCCTGATCCGTGGTCAGAAACTCCCGATCTTCTCGGGCTCGGGTCTGCCGCACAACGAACTGGCTGCCCAGATCGCCCGTCAGGCCAAGGTGCCCGGCCACGAGGGTGACTTCGCCGTCGTGTTCGCCGCGATGGGCCTGACCCAGCGCGAAGTGTCGTTCTTCACGCAGGAATTCGAACGGACCGGCGCCCTGGCCCGCTCCGTGCTGTTCCTGAACAAGGCCGACGATCCCGCCGTGGAACGTCTGCTGACCCCCCGCATGGCCCTGACCACCGCCGAGTACCTGGCCTTCGAGCACGGCTACCACGTGCTGGTGATCCTCACCGACCTGACGAACTACTGCGAGGCCCTCCGTGAAATCGGCGGCGCCCGCGAGGAAATCCCCGGTCGCCGTGGCTTCCCCGGTTACATGTACACCGACCTTGCGAGCCTGTACGAACGCGCCGGCGTGGTGCAGGGCAAGCCCGGCTCGGTCACGCAGATCCCGATCCTGTCCATGCCCGACGACGACATCACGCACCCCATCCCCGACCTGACCGGCTACATCACCGAAGGTCAGATCGTGGTGGACCGCGCGCTGAACGCCAAGGGCGTGTTCCCCCCGATCAACCCCCTGCCCAGCCTGAGCCGCCTTCAGGGCAACGGCATCGGCAAGGGCAAGACCCGCGCCGACCACAAGAACGTATCGGACCAGCTGTTCGCCGCGTACGCCAACGGCCTGGACCTGCGTAAACTGGTCGCCATCACCGGTGAAGACGCCCTGAGCGAAACCGACAAGCTGTTCCTGCGCTTCGCGGACGACTTCGAGAACTACTTCATCGGCCAGGGCAACCAGGACCGCTCCATCGACGACAGCCTCACCGTCGCCTGGGGCATCCTGAGCAAACTGCCCCAGAGCCAGCTGACCCGCCTCGGCAAGGACTCCATCGACAAGTACTACGGCACCAAGATGGACGAGATGTGGAAAGGCAACCGCATGTAACCCCCTGACGGAAGGCGGCCCGGCCCCCGTGGCCCGGAACTCCCGCCTTCCGTCGTGACCGACCGACCAGGGAGGTGAATACTTATGGCAGAACAGATCAGCCCCACCCGCAGCGCCATGCTGGCCAGCAAGGCCAGCCTGAAAACCGCTCAGAGCGGCGCGGACCTCCTGAAACGCAAGCGTGACGCCCTGATCGGGGAGTTCTTCGCGCTCGTCAAGGATGCCCTCGCCGCGCGCGAGGAACTCGCCGGCGTCAGCAAGGGCGCGTACACCAGCCTGTTCAGCGCGAAAGCCTGGGACAGCCCCGAAGCCGTCGAGAGCCTCAGCCTCGCCGGCAGCGGCGACTACGCTGTCGACATGCAGATCGTGAGCATCTACGGCGTGAAGGTCCCCAAGATCGAGATCCCGGAGCGCACGAATACCGCCACGTTCAGCCCCATCAACGTCGGCGCGCGCACCATTCAGGCCGCCACCGACTTCGGCGGCGTGCTGGAAGCCATCGTCAAGGTCGCCGCGACCGAGACGAAACTGCGGCGCATCGGCGAGGAAATCAAGAAGACCAGCCGCCGCGTGAACGCCCTGGAACAGATCCGCATTCCGGGCATTCAGGACGACATCCGCTTTATTCGCGGCGTGCTCGACCAGCGCGAACGCGAGGCCAGCTTCACCCTGAAGAAGATCAAGGCGAAACTGGAAGCCGAAGCCGCCAAGGACAAGGCCAACGCGCAGGCCGGACACCACGGCAGCGCCGCCGACTGAACCTTTCACGGCACACACGAACCGCCCCCCACCCGGAGGGCGGTTTTTTGTGTGCTGATACGGACTCCGATTGAAAGGCTTGCAAAGCTGTTCAATCCGAGCGGACGCGAGCAGGAGCAGAACGGACTTCGGGAGTGGAGTTGGCAACCGGTGCCCTTCCGGGTTGTTAACGAAACGGACGGAATCCGTATGAGTGGGTGGGCGCGCTATGCTGCGCGGCAACCACAACCCTGTTTTTGCTGCGCCGCTGTCCTCCGGCTGCGCTCGTCTGATCCTGCTGAGGTACTCCTATGTTGACGCTCCTGCCCTGTCCCGCCGGTCTGTGCCCGTGACCCCTTCCACCCTGCCCCTGAGCGGCGTGCGCGTCGCGGATTTCACGCGGGTGCTGACGGGGCCGTTCTCGACCATGCTGCTGGGCGACCTGGGCGCGGACGTGATCAAGGTCGAGCCGCCGGGCGGGGACGACACGCGCGCCTGGGGGCCGCCCTTTCAGTACGGTGCGGGAGGGGAGGGCCGCGAGAGCAGTTACTTCCTGAGCGTGAACCGGAACAAGCGCAGCCTGACCCTGGACCTGAAAGCCCCGGACGGTCTGGAGGCCGCGCGCCGCCTGATTGCCGGGAGTGACGTGCTGATCGAGAACTTCCGGCCCGGCACGCTGGAGCGCCTGGGCCTGGGCTGGGAGGCCCTGAGCGCCGCCCATCCGCGCCTGATCTACGCCAGCATCACGGGCTTCGGCCTGGATGGCCCGTACCGCGACCGGGCCGGGTACGACGTGATCGCGCAGGGCATGGGCGGCATGATGAGTTACAACGGCGAGGCGGGCGGGCCGCCCCTGCGGGTGGGCGTGGCCGTGGCCGACGTGTTCGCCGGGTCGCTGGTCACGCAGGCGATCCTGGCCGCGCTGTACGCCCGCGAACGCACGGGGCGCGGCGAGCGGGTGGACGTGAACCTGCTGGAGAGCGTCGTGGCACTGGGCAGCTCACAGGTGGGCCGGTTCCTGGCGACGGGGGAGGTGCCCACTCCCACCGGGAACGACCACCGGTCCATCGTGCCGTACGGAACGTTCCCCTGCGCGGACGGTTTCGTGAACATTGCCGTGGGGAACGACGCACTGTGGCGGCGCTTCTGCGAGGCGCTGGACCTGACGGATCTGGGCACTGACACCCGCCTCGCCACGAACGAGGGCCGCGTGACGCACCGCGCGGACCTGGACGCCCGGATGCTGCCCGGACTGGCCCGCTATTCGCGGCAGGAGGTCATGGACCGCCTGGAACGTGCGGGCGTGCCGTGCGGCCCCGTGAACGACCTGGCCGAGGTCTTCGCGGACCCGCACGTGCAGGCGCGCGGCGTGGCCGTGACCGTCCCGCACCCCACGCTGGGCGAGACGACCGTGACCAGCCCCCCCTGGCGTTTTGGGGGCGAGGCCCTGCCGGTGCGCCGCGCGCCGCCCACACCCGGCCAGCACACCACCGAGATCCTGGCTGAACTGGGACTGCCAGGGCTGGCCGGATCTACGCCAGCCTCTCCAGAGCCCGCCTCAGATTGACGCGCGCCGGGGCGTCCAGCGCCGCGAATTCCGGCGTGAGGTACAGCCGCTCGCGGCTCAGGAAGCCGTGCAGCACGGCAGCCCGCCCCGCCCGGTAGGCGTCCTCCGGAACGTGCGCGTACTCGGCGCGGATGGCGCGGTCGTAGGCGTCGAAGGTGTCGGGGTCGGCACCCAGGATGCCCAGGTCGGCGTCCACGAACAGGGCTTCGGCCCGCGTGGTCGGGGGCGCGGTGTGGCGCGTGGCGAGAATCAGGTCCCGCACCTGCGCCTGCATGTCCACACTGGCGCCCTGTGCGGCCAGCCACGCGCCGAACACGTCCGCGCTGCGTTCCTCGTTGTCGGCGGCGCGCGGGTCGTAGATCAGGTCGTGCCCCCACGCCGCCAGTTCCAGTTCCGGCGTGAGCACGCCGCGCCCGTCCAGCGCCCGGATCAGGGACTGGACGTGCGCGGCGGTGTGGTAAGCGCGACCCGGCGCGTCGTAGAACGGCCGCGCGAAGGCCCCGGCGGCCGCCACGAGCGTCATGGGTTCAGCCGTGCCGGGCCGCGAGGGCCGCGCCGATCACGCCGGCGTTCGTGCCCAGCTGCGCGCGGCGGATCGTGACGGACGCGAAGCCCTGCGCGTACTCGTCGGCGGCGGCCTGCACGCCATGGAAGAAGTAATCCCCGACGCTGGCGACCCCGCCGCCCAGCACGAACACCTCCGGGTCGATGGTCTTCTGCAGGTCGGCCAGGGCGATGCCGATGTGCCGCATGGCCTGCGCGACCACGCGCCGCGCGGCCGGGTGGCCCTGCTGCGCCAGCTGGAAGGCCTCGGCGGTGCTCACGTCGCGGTTCAGGGCGAAGCTGGCGTCGCGGGCGATGGCGGTGCCGCTGGCGACCGCCTCGAGCGCGCCGTCCAGGCCCGCGCCGCTGACCGGGCCGCCGGGCAGCGCCGTGATGTGCCCGATCTCACCGGCAATGCCGTGCCGCCCGCGCCAGATGCGGCCGTTCAGGACGATGCCCGCGCCGATGCCGGTGCTGACCGTCACGTAGATGCTGCTCTCGGCGCCGCGCGCGGCGCCCAGGTGCGCCTCGGCCAGCGCGGCGGCCTTGGCGTCGTTCTCCAGGACCACGCGCTGCGCGAGGCGGTCGCGCAGGCCGTCGACCAGCGGCACGTCGGTGAAGCCGTAGATGTTCGGCGCGAACTTCACGCGGGTGCGGTCGGTGTTCAGCGGTCCCGGAATGCCCACCCCGATCAGGCGGGCGTCCGGGTGGCGGTCCTGAAGGCGGCGGACCTCGCCGGCAATGGCGTCCAGTACGGTTTCCCAGCCGGTTTCCGGGGTGGGGATCACGTGCGCGTCGAGCAGTTCGTCGCCGCGCAGGACGCCGCTGGCGATCTTGGTGCCGCCCACGTCGATGCCGATGCTGATGGGTTCGGGAATGGAGGGGTTGGTCATGCTTGCTCCTGGGTCTGCTGTGAAATCGCGGTGGGACGGGGCTGACCCCACGGCTGGGAACGCTTCCAGTGGAGGCTCCCGGTGAGGTCCGGCTCCGGCCTGCCGGAACGGGGAAACGGGAAAGGTCAGCTCTGCGCCTTCAACTGTACCGCGCCGCCCAGGGCCGGAATTAAGGTCGCGGGCCGACAGAATTCACGTGCCTGAGCGGTCCGGACCCTCCGGGCGGACGGCAGCGGCGTTCCCGTCTGACTCCGGCCCGTCTGGTCCCGGCTCCCCGGACTCGGGTTCAAAGCCCAGCAGGTCCAGCGCCTCGGCCAGTTGCACCTCGGGCACGTACAGGCCCACGTCGCCCTGATACCCGCCCGTCTCGATCTCGATCACGGGACTACCCATCGACCACTGGAACGGCGTGCGCACCACGCTGACCACCCCGCCGTCCATCAGGTTGCGCCGCCAGCCCTCCGCCATGATGCGCGGCAGGGTATCGATCCGCACCCACACGTCCCCCTGGTACAGCACCCGGTCCTCGTACGTGGCGCTCACGGCGTGGCCGCCCGCACCAGCACCGGCGCGATCCGCTCCGCGAAGCCCGGCGGAATCACAGCCGGGAGCCCCTGATCGTCCACGCGCACCTGCACGGACCGCGCGAACGCACACGGCACCCCGTCCGCCAGGATGCGGGCCACGCCCGTCCAGCTGGTGCGGCCCACCCGCTCGATCAGCGTCTCGATCACGACCTCCTGCCCCAGCCGGATATCCCGCACGTAATCCAGTTCCAGCCGCGCCAGCACCGACCGGTCATCGGCGTCCCGCACCTCAAGCGCGCGTGACAGGTCCATGCGCGCCACCTCCAGAAACTCGGCGTACCGGGCGTTGTTCACGTGCCCCATGGCGTCCAGGTCGCCGTACCGCAACTGGATGGTCGTGCGGTGCGCGTCGCCCCAGTTCAGCGCGGGAATGCGCGTGGGGGAGGCCGCGCCCGCCGGGACCGCGTCAGTAGAAACCGTCATGCTCCCAGTGTAGAGCGCCCTGTCCTGCCGGGTGCGCCGCCCCCCACGCAACTCACACTCATACGGACTCCGATTGAATGGCTTGCAAAGCCGTTCAATCCGAGCGGAGCGAGTAGGAGCCGAAGCGGGTTCCGGACGTGGAGTTGACAGATCGGTGGTCTTCCGATCTGTCGACGAAACAAACGGAATCCGTATCACCCATCCAACCGGGCGCGCCGCCCGCTATGCTGGCAGGCGTGACCGACCTTCCGCCTCCCCCCGTGCCGCCGGCCCGGGCGACGTGGTGGCAGCGAACCGAACGGCGTTTTCAGCGCCTGCAACGCCTGCCGCTGACCATGATGATCGCCAGTCTGCTGGCCGGACTGGGCATCGTGCAACTGAGCTTCCAGCTGGTCAACTCGGCGTACCGCAGCGTCACCTGGAGCGCCCAGACCCGCGAGACCCTGGCCCGCACCGCCACCCTGGAACAGGACGTGCGTGTCCTTCAGGACGCCGTGAAAGCCCACCAGGACCCCACCTACCTGCGCGCCCTGGCCCGCTGCCGGGGCTTCGTCGCCGTGGGCGAGCGCGTCGTGGTCGCCAGCGACGCCCCGGAAACCCCGCCCGGCGAGAACTGCAAGGCCCTGCGCGTTCCGTAGAGGGGTGATGGTCAAAAGTTGATGGTTGATGGAAGGGAGACCCCTCTATCAACCATCGACTTTCAACGTCGTTCAGAACACGCGGTCAAGGATCAGCGGCTCCGGCGCAGGAGCCTGCGCGCTGACGCTGAGTCCCTCGGCCAGCAGGCGCTGCGCGACTTCCAGGCCACGGGCGCCTCTGTGGTAGATGCGGATCACGCTTTCGCCGGCCTGCACGGCCTCGCCAGGCTTGCGTAGCAGTTCCACGCCCACGCCGTGATCGATGGCCTCGCCCTTGCGTTCGCGTCCGCCGCCGAGGGCCAGCACGGCGCGCCCGACGCTCAGCGCGTCGATGCCCGCCACGAAGCCGGATTCGGTGGCGGTCACGTCGGCGCGGCCCGGGGCCACGTCGAACTTGGTCACGTCGTCCACGTAGGTCGCGTCTCCGCCCTGCGCGGCCACGAACGCCCGGAATTTCGCCAGGGCCGACCCGTCGTGCAGGGTGGCCAGCGCCCGCTCGCGCGCCTGCGCCTCGTCCTCACCCTGGGCGGCCAGCGCCTCGACGGCCAGCGCCACGCACAGGTCCGTCAGGTCCTGCGGGCCCTCGCCGCGCAGGGTCGCCAGGGCCTCCAGCACCTCCAGGCTGTTGCCGGCCATGTGGCCCAGCGGGGTGTCCATGTCGGTCAGGACGGCGCGCACCTGCCGCCCGGCGCGGTTACCGATGTCCACCATCGCGCGGGCCAGTCCGCGCCCGGCATCCAGGGTGCGCATGAACGCCCCGGCGCCCACCTTCACGTCCAGCACGACCGTGTGCGCGCCCGACGCGAGTTTCTTGCTCATGATCGAACTGGCGATCAGGGGCAGGCAGTCCACGGTGGCGGTCACGTCGCGCAGGGCATACAGTTTCCCGTCGGCCGGGGCAAGGTCACGGCTCTGCCCGACGAGTGCCAGGCCGATCTCGCGGGCCTGCGCGATGAAGTGGTCCTCGTCGAGTTCGCTGGTCCAGCCGGGAATGCTCTCCAGTTTGTCGATGGTGCCGCCGGTGTGCGCCAGGCCGCGCCCGCTCATCTTGGCGACCGTCTGGCCCAGCGCGGCCAGCATGGGCGTCAGGATCAGGCTGGTCTTGTCGCCCACGCCGCCCGTGGAGTGCTTATCCACGGTACGGGGCAGGTCCCCGAGGTTCATCAGGTCGCCGCTCTCGGCCATGACCATGGTCAGGTCGGCCGTTTCCTGTTCGGCCATGCCGCGCAGGAACACGGCCATCAGCCACGCGCTCATCTGGTAGTCCGGCACGTCGCCGCGCGTGTAACCCAGCACCAGGGTTTCCAGTTCCTGTTTGGTGTGGGTTTCGCCGTCGCGTTTCTTGCGGATCAGGTCGGGAATGTTCACGGCATTCAGCGTTGAGGCAGTCATAGCGTAGTTTACGGCTGCCGCGCGGAATTCTGTCCCGCCGCGCTACGAGGGATCGGGCGCGCTTTTCCAGTCGACTTTCGCGTGCGTGCCGTCGCAGTACGGTTTGTTGCTGCTCTGCCCGCAGCGGCACAGCGCGGCGCGGACTTCCCGCTGCTCGCCCTGCGGCGTTTCGATCACGAGGTTGCCCCGGATCATCAGCGGCCCGTCGGGCGTGGGGGTGACGGTGGTGGGTTCCTGCGGCATCTCGGCCTCCTGTTCGTGCTGGTCAGGCTGGTCGTGCAGGGCGTAGTGCAGCGCCCCGGTCGGGCAGGTGCGCACGACCGCCGCGACCGCCTGCGCCCCGGCGTTGGCGGGTTGAATCCAGGGCCGGCGGGCCGTATCGAACACGTCCGGCAGACCCTTTACGCAGTTGGCGACGTGCAGGCAGCGCCGCGCGTCGTAGTACACGGTGACGCCCGGCGCGGTGTACGCCCGGCCCTGCGCGAGGTCCTCCTGGGTTGGCCTGGTCATGCCCCAGTGTACGCAAGTTGCGCCTCGCAGCGCTGCGCGAGCCGCCGGAACTCGGCGTGCAGCTGTGGCGGGCTGTCCACCCGGAACGGGCAGTCCAGGCCCAGCAGGAACGCCGCGAAACTGCCCAGCGAGTCCCGGCGGGTGGTCAGGCGGGTGCCCCGACCCTCGGCGCGCAGCTCCGCACCCCACACGGACACCCGGCCGCGCAGGTCCCCGGGTGGGCAGTCCAGCCACACGCTCACGTCGAAGGCGGCGGGGGCCTGCCGCGCCGCGTGCAGGAACGCCGCCGCGTCGAAGTCCGTGGGGGGCGTGAAGCTCTGCGGGCAGACGGTCAGGTCGCTCATGCGGTCCAGCCGGAACGACCGCAGCGCGCCGCGCAGGTGGCAGTGCGCGGCGGCGTACCAGCGGCCGTCCAGGTGCACCACGCGGTACACGTCCGCCTGCCGGGGCGTGGGGGGCACGTCCGGCGCGGCGTACGTGAAGGCCACCCGGCGGCCGTCGCGCACGGCGCGCAGCAGCGCGGCCAGCAGGTGCGCGTCGGTGCTGACCACCCACGGCGAGGTCTCCATCTGCACGCCGTCCTCCAGGGCCTGCACGTCGGCGCGCAGCGCGGCCGGCAGCGTACGGGCCAGTTTCGCGGCGGCGGCCCCGGCGGCGGGGGCCAGGGCGTGCAGGCCCAGGTGACGCAGGGTGCGCAGGCCCAGCGCGGCAGCCAGCGCCTCCTCGGGCGTGAACATCAGGGGCGGCAGGCGGAAGCCGGGTTTCAGGCGGTACGCGCCGCCCACACCCCGGCGGCCCTCGACGGGAATCCCGAGATCCTGAAGCCGCGCCACGTAGCGCTGCACGGTGCGCGCACTGACTTCCAGCCGGCGGGCGAGTTCCGCGCCGCTGACCTCCTCGTGGGCCTGGAGGAGTTCCAGCACGGTCAGCACCCGCATGCTTGGGTCGTACATGTCCTGAGTCTAATCGGAATAAGCGTCACGTTCTGACGGGAATCTGGATTATGCTGTATACAGATTCAACCCCAGGAGGTTTCACTCATGACCGTACCCGATCCCGTGTCTGCCGCCGCTGTCATGTCCATCCCCGACTTCATCATCCACTGGCAGGGCCACCGCGCCCTGACCCGCCGCGTCATCGAGACCTTCCCGGAAGATCAACTCTTCAGCTTCAGCCTGGGCGGCATGCGGCCCTTCGGCGTGCAGGCCACCGAGATCCACCTCGTGGACGCCATGACCGTCACCGCCCTGCGCAGCGGCGAGTGGCCCGAACCCGACTGGACGACCGGCCCTGGCACGAAGGCCGACCTACTGGCCGCCTGGGACGCTGTCAGCGCCGACCTCGCCGAGCACGGCCCCCACACTGACTCTGCCTTCTTCACCCGGGTGCACGCGCTGCCGTGGGGCGAGATGCCCGGCTGGGTCGCCGCGATCTACGCCGTGGACAACGAGATCCACCACCGCGCGCAGGGGTACGTCTATCTGCGTGCACTGGGTACCGAGCCCCCCGCCTTCTACGAGCGCTGAGTGCCGTGAACCCAGCCACGCTGTACGACCACCTGACCCGCGCCCGGCGCGACCTGCTGACCACGCTGCACGCCACGCCGGACGGGGTGCTGCGCGCGCCCCTGCTGCGCGGCGAACGCTTCCACTCCATCCTGGACCTGCTTCTGCACACCGCCGAGGTCGAGGACGGCTGGATTCACGGGGACTTCCAGGGCCTGCCGATGCTGCAGGAGGGTTTCCCGGAGGTGTTCTCGCTTCCGGCCGGCCCCGGTACGACCCTCAGCCTGAGTGCCATCGAGGCTTACTGGGCCGCCGTGGAGCTGGGCACCCGCGCGTACCTGGGTGACCTGCAAGGCGCCGACCTGACCCGCACCGTCACGCTGGACGACTGGCCCGAGGGACACCGCCAGTTCACCCTGGAAGGCCTGATCTGGCACGTCCTGCTGCACGAGGTGAGGCACACCGCGCAGATCGCCGCGCTGCTGCGCACCCAGGGAATTAAACCCCCGCAGCTGGACCTGCTGTTCTACCTCCCGGCGCTGGAGACCGGTCGGTCCGCCGCCCCCTTCGTGAACCCACTTCCGGAGGACGCATGACTCCTGCTCCCATCCCCCCGCGCCCCCAGACGGCCCTGGCGCCCATCTGGCTGCCACCGCTGAACCCCGCGCCGCAGCGGCCCGCGCCACGCATCCGCTGCCAGCTTCCCTGACAGCGCTGGCCCCGGGTGTCATGCTGGGCAGGACCACCCCACAGACCTTTCCCCGTTTCCCGGAGGCCCCATGACCCACCAGACGCCCGACCTGACCCTGCTGCTCGAATCCTTCCGCCGTAACGCCCGCGTGAACGACGCGCTGCTGGTTGCCCTGACCACCCCGGACTTCGACCTGAGCGACGGCCGGGGCGGCTGGACGGTCGAGCGGCACCTGCGGCACATGGCCACGTTCCGGGTGGGCTGGCTGTGGAACATGAGCCGCGACCACGCCATGCCCCTACTGAACCCGGACGAACTGGACGCGGACGGCGACCCGCAGTGGCGCTGGGCAAACGCGCCCGCCACGGCTCTGCCGGAGGCCCTGGCTGCCGGGGACGCCGCTGCCATCGCCGCCGTGCAGGCGCACCGTGCGTCCGGGGAGCCCTTCGCGGACCCCTGGAACGAGGGCACGTACCGCAGCGACCCGGCGCACTTCCTGATGCACACCATCGTGCACGACAGCCACCACCGTGGGCAGGTCATGAGCCTGCTGCGCCAGGGTGGGCGCACCCCGGAGCAGATGGACGCCCTGGATGACCACTGGAGCATCTGGCGCGAGTAGACGGCCCCGTTCGGTGGCCCCGTCAGTCGAAGGCCCCCTGCCTTACCGGAGGGGGCCTTCACACCTGAACTCCGTCTGCGGGGCCGTCAGGGCACCTGCTGCTGCAACTGCCGCTGCACGGCGTCCGTCTCCTCCAGGAAGGTCAGTTGTTGCAGGGCGGGCAGGCGGTCGACCAGCAGGGTCTGCACCTGCCGGTCCACGCCGAACACCATGCCCACCGCGAACACCACCAGCACCGCGCCGAACACCTGTTGCAGCTCTCCCAGGCGGCCCAGCAGCGCCGGGCGGTGCAGCAGCCGCCGGCCGCCCAGCATCACGCCCAGCATGGGCACGGCCACCCCCACGGCGTACGCGAGGGTCGCGGCGAACGCGAAGCCTGTCACCTGCCCGCTCAGGGCCAGGGTGGTCACGCTTGCCAGGATCGGGCCGACGCAGGGGGTCCACACGACGCCCAGCGTCACGCCGACCAGCACGCCACCCAGGAAGCCATCCCGGTCACCGGGGCGGCGCTGCGGCAGGGCGCGGCTCATGGCCAGCTCAAAGCGGTGTTGCAGCCACGGCACGGCCAGCGTCAGGCCGAAGGTCAGCAGCAGCGCCACCGCTCCGTAGCGGATCACGTCCGGGCTGAGGTTCAGGGCGCTCACCACGCTCGCCAGGAACAGCGTGAGCAGCACGAACGACCCGATGAACCCGGTGATGATCCCGGCGGGCCGCGCGCGCCCGCCGACCGTGCCGGACAGCAGCACGGGCAGCACCGGCAGCACGCACGGGGACAGGACCGTCAGCAGTCCCCCCAGGAACGCGACGAGCAGCAGCAGCACGGCTTACTTCCGGGTGTTCGCGAGAATCTGATCGAGCTTCCCGCCCGCCCATTTCTTCAGGGCCTTGCCGTCCCTGTCCACCAGCACGAAGGTGTGCTGGTACGTGATGCCGTACATCTTCTTCAGCGCGCCTTCCCGGTCGTAGTCTGTTTTGAAGATGGTCACGTTCGCCGGGATCTTCCCGAGGTTCCGGGTGATGTCGGCGTCGGCGGCGCGGCAGTTCGGGCACCACGACGCCGCGAAGAACAGGACGCGCTGGGTGCCCTGCGCGGCGTCGAAGGCCAGTTTGCTGTACGGCACGTACCGCTCACTGGCGGGCGCGGCCGCCTTGGTGGCGGCCAAGCCGGGTGCGTTCACGGTGGCGAGGGTGGTGGCGATCAGGGCGGCAGACAGCAGGGTGCGGGTACGGTTCATGGTGGGACCTCCAGTCAGGGTACGGGCGGGCGGGGCGGAAGGTTCAACGGGGCCGGACGGTCAGCGGGACTGACCGGCGGCGTTCAGGTTCAGGGTGGTGTGCAGGCCCGAGTCCAGCACGCGCAGGCCCTGGCCGCCCCCGGCCACCGCGAAGGTCCCGTCGGGCAGGGTCGCCACGTCCATCGGGTGCGTCATGGGCACCTGCGAGACCGGGCCGCCCGTCAGGGGCACGCGGGTCATCATGCCCGCGCGGTCGCTCAGGACGGCGGTGGTGTCGTTCACACTGAACTTGTCCGGGTGGCCCGGCACCGCCCAGGTCTGCACGACCCGACCGGCCAGGGTGACTCGCAGCAGCCGTCCGTTCACGTCCAGCACCAGCAGGTCACCCTGGTACGTGTCGAGCGCCACGGGCATGCCGCCCAGGATCACGCGGCGCTGCACGGCCAGCGTGTCCGGATTCAGGCTGCACAGTTCGCCGCTCAGGCGGTGCGTGACGAACAGTTGCCCGCCCAGCATCAGCACGCCGTCCATCACGTCCGCCAGCGGCATGCCGTCCTCGCGGGCCAGCGTGACCTGCGCGCCGCCCAGCACGCCCACCTCGCCGCGCACGCCCTTGAAGTACACCCGCGCCCCGCCGGGACCGCTGACGGCGCTCAGCCCCGCCACGCCGTCCGGCACGGCGTACGAGCGGCGCACCTGAAGCGGCGCGGTCTGCACTTCCAGCACGCGGTCGTTCGCGGCGTCCGCCAGGAACACCCGGCCCCCCAGGCGCACGCCCTCGGTGAACCAGGGCGTCTGCGTGCCGCCTACCGTCAGGCTGGCCTGCACGTGGTCGCCGCGCAGCACGGTCAGCGTGCCGCCCCGGTCGTTACTGGCGACCAGCACGTCCCGGCCGGTACTGACGACCACCGCCGGGTCCGGCAGGACGCCCGCCACGCCACTGGACGGGTTCAGGAACGCCAGCGAGGCCAGCACGCCCGTCACCACGGCGGCGGCGCTCAGCGCGGCGGGCCACCAGCGGCGCGCAGGGCGGGCAGTCGGCCGGTCAGGGACAGGCACCGGGTCCGCGAGCGGCGGCCGGGCCGCGCTCGCCTGCGCCAGGATCGCGGCCCGCAGTCCGGGCGGCGGGGCCACCTCGGGCACGTCTTCCAGCAGCGCCAGTTGCAGGTCGCGCAGGAACGCCAGGTCCGCGCGGCAGTCCGGGCACTCCCGCAGGTGCGCCTGCTCGCCGTCACTCAGGGGCACGCCTAACTGCACGTGCCGTTCCAGGCGTCCGGTCAGGTCGCCGCAGTTCATCAGTCCAGCCACGCTCCGCCCTCCTTGCCCAGCTGCGTTTTCAGGTGCTTCAGTGCGTAACTCAGGCGGCTTTTCACCGTGCCGACCGGCACCCCCATCGCCAGTGCGATCTCCTCGCGGGATTCGGCGCGCAGGTACGCCCGCTCGACCGTCTCGCGGTGCGTGTCCGACAGGCCCGACAGCGCCGCGCGCACCTGATCTCGCTGCGCCCGTTCCTCGCTGCGGCCCTCCGGGCCGGGCCGCCCGTCCGCCAGGGGGCGCTCCTCGCCGTCCTCGGTGTGCAGCGGCACGGTGGCGCGCGCCGCCCGCAGCCGGTCCAGCGCCCGCGAGCGCGCCATGACCAGCAGGTACGCCCGCAGGCCCGCCCGCGCCGGATCGAACGCCTCCGGCCGGTCCCACAGGCGCAGGAACACGTCCTGCGTGACCTCCTGCGCCGTTCCCTGGTCCAGCAGGCGACTCAGCACGCCCAGCACCGCGCCGGCGTGCCGGTCGTACGCCTCGGCCAGCGCCGCCTCGTCCCGCCGCGCCAGCCGGGCAGCCAGCACCGCGTCGTCCGCGGCGGCCGGCCCTGGCAGCACAGGCGACGCGTCCGCGTCCGCTGGCTGCGGAGCGGACCGTGCGGGGTGGGAGCGGGAGTCGGCCATGACCAGGGTCATACCTACCATACGGGCCGCGCCGCCGCCGGGTTCAATCCTGCCGTCTGCTGCGCCGCACAGAACCGGGCGCGCACAGAACCAGTCGCCACACACGCAACAGAACAGCCCCCCTCGCAGTGGAGGGGGGCCGGACGGTCGGGAAAGCTCAGGCAGGAGGCAGTTTCGCCAGTTCCGGCATGGGCTGCGGCGCCCCGTTCACGCGGGCCACCGCCTCGCGCACCACGTCACCCGTGATGAGTTCCTGAGACAGCAGGGCCTCGGCGACCTCGTGCATGGCGGCGCTGTACTCGGTGATGATCTCACGCGAGCGCTCGAAGGCGCGGGTCAGGATGCGCTTGACGTCCTCGTCGACCAGCTGGCTGGTGTGCTCGCTGAACGCCTTGGGCTTGGCCATGTCCTCGCCCAGGAAGACGGGGCCGCTGTCGGTGGTGAGGGCCATGTTCTTGAAGTTCTCGCCCATGCCCCACTCCAGGACCATCTTGCGGGCGATGTTCGTCGCCTTGCGGAAGTCGTCGGCGGCGCCACTGGTCACGCTGCCCATGAAGACTTCCTCGGCGGCGCGGCCACCCAGCGCCACGATCAGCTGGTTCTCCAGGCGTTCCTTGCTCATCAGCACCTGCTCTTCGGGCAGGTAGAACGCGGCGCCCAGCGCCCGGCCACGCGGGATGATGCTGACCTTCTGGAGCTTGTCGCTGCCGGGGATCACGGCGGCGGTCACGGCGTGCCCGGCCTCGTGGAAGGCGATGGCGCGCTTCTCGGAGTCGCTGATGGTCAGGCTGCCGTTCTCGAGGCCCAGGGTGATCTTGTCGAGCGCGCGGTAGAAGTCGCTCATGTCGATCACGGTCTTGCCGATGCGGGCCGCTTCGAGCGCCGCCTCGTTCGTGACGTTCTTGAGGTCCGCGCCGCTGAAGTACGGGGTGCTCTTGGCGATCTCGTTCACGTCCACGCCGCTGCCGATGGGCTTGTTGCGCAGGTGCACCTTCAGGATCGCCTCGCGCTCCTTGAGGTTCGGCAGGTCGATGGTCACCTGACGGTCGAAGCGGCCGGGGCGCAGCAGTGCGGGGTCCAGCACGTCCGGGCGGTTGGTGGCGCCCAGCACGATCACGCTGCTGGCCTTGTCGAAGCCGTCCATTTCCGAGAGGATCTGGTTGAGGGTCTGCTCGCGCTCGTCGTGACCGCCGCCGATGCCTGCGCCGCGCTTACGGCCGATGGAGTCGATCTCGTCGATGAACATGATCGCGGGCGCACTCTTGCGGGCGTCCTCGAACAGGGTGCGTACGCGGCTCGCGCCGACGCCCACGAACATTTCCATGAATTCGCTGGCACTGACCGAGAAGAACGGCACGTCGGCCTCGCCGGCGATGGCGCGGGCCAGCAGCGTCTTACCGGTGCCGGGAGGGCCGACCAGCAGCACGCCCTTGGGGATTTCCGCGCCGATCTGGTGGTACTTGGCGGGGTTCTTCAGGAAATCCACGACCTCGATCAGTTCCCGCTTGGCTTCCTCGTGACCGGCCACGTCCGTGAACTTGGTCTGCACGCGGTTTTCCTTGCCGTACTTCTTGGCCTTGCTCTGCCCGAACTGCATGACGCCGTTCTGGCCGCCCTGCGAGCGCATGAAGAAGAAGTACATCATGCCGAACAGCAGGATGATGGGCAGGAAGTTCAGCAGAATCCCGAGCCACTGGCTGGGCTGCTCGAAGCGCAGGTCCACGTTCCGCTGCTCCAGCTGCGTGATCAGGCCGCTGTCGGGCGTGGCCACGCTGCTGGGCAGACGCACCGTGAACGACCGGGTGTCGGTCGTGCGGGGTTGCTGACCGGCCGGGGTGGGCAGCGGAATCCGGGTGGATTCCTTGAGGGTGACGGTGGCGGTGTTCTCACGCACGATCACCTGGGAGACCTTGTCCTGCTCCAGCAGGGCTTTGAATTCGTTGTAGTTCACGCTGGTTCTTCCGCTTATGGGTGCCTGCGAGAACATCAGGAACAGGGCCAGTACGAACAGAACGATCAGCCAGGGATTGAGCCGTTTCAAGAACAGTCCTCCGGGGGAGTGAATGGGGCGTTCGGGGCACCCTTGGCCCCACTGAAGTTGAGTGTACCAGACTCAAGGTGTATGAAATTGTCCCGATTTCACAGCCTTCCTCACCTGCGCTTTAGCCTTCGGCAACCTTTGCCCGTGCCCCCTGGCCACTGCGTCGCCACGCTACCCCCAGCGCCAGCAGACCCAGCGGCACGCCCACCCACACCGCCAGAAACAGCGCCACCGGCAGGAAGTTCAGCGCAATCCCGAGCCACTGGCCGCGCCCCTCGAAGCGCAGGTCCACGTTCTGCGCCTCCAGTTGCGCGGCCAGCGCACCGTCCGGCATCACCGCACTGTCCGGCAGGCGCACCCGTACCCGCTGACCGCCGCGCAGCCACGCCTGAACGTTCCCTCCATCCCGCATGACCACCCGCTCGATCCGCCCGTCCGCCACCAACTCCTGGAACGCCGCCCCGCTGACACTGCTGCCCGCACCACCCAGCGCCCGCCAGCCCAGCAGGCCCAGTCCCGCGAACCACACCAGCGCCAGCACACCGGCCAGCACCGCCCACCCGTTCCACCGTCTGCCCGTCTGTCCGCTGCGTGTCATGGCCCTCACCTCATCACGCCGCGCCCTGGCCCGCAACCACCCAAAGCATGACCGGCCGCGCTATCCTGAGGAAGAATGATTGACGTGGCCACCACCTGGCAGCAAGTCTGCGCGGCACTCGCGGGCGGCGACTACGACGCGGCCTTTTCCATCCTGGAGGCCGCCATGCAGGAAGCCCGCAAACCCGAACGCGCCCGGCTGGCCCTGTACCTGGGCAGCGTGCACGCCCTGTACGGCGACTCGGCCCTCGCCGAGATCGGCGCGGCGCTGCGCGAGGCCCGCACCCTCGACCCGGCCGTGCGCGCCGACCCGCTGCACCTCGCGCTGATCGCGGAACTCGACGCCCGCACCCACGGCCCGGACGCCACCGCGCCCGCGCAGGCCGTGCGGGACGCTGCCGACCCGCTGGCCCGCTTTCACGCCATGTGCGCCCTGGCCCTGGCCGAGAAACCGCAGGAGGCGCTGGACCTGCACCTTCCCATCGCGGATCTGCCTGTGCACCTGCGCTGGCGGCTGCGGTCCTGGGAGGCCGACGCGCACGAGCAACTGGGCCAGACGACCGAGGCCGTCAACCTGTACGCCGAGGCCGCGCACCACGCCGAGGGCCTGAACCGCGCCGTGATGCTTCAGGAACAGGCGGCGCTGCTGCTGCAAGAAGGCCAGTCGGAAGCCGCGAACGCCGCGCTGAACCAGGCCCGTCCCCTGTACCCCGCGCATCCCCCGCAGGACGATCTGGAAGAACTCAGCCTGAACCTCGCCACCTGGCACTACCTGCGCGCCCAGACTCTCCTGAACCTCGGGCAGCCCGACACGGCGCACGACATGATCCGCGAGGCCGCCCGCCTGGAAGCGCAGTACGGCGACCCCAGTTACGGCGTGGCCCTGGTGCGCGGTCAGGTCCTGACCCACCTGGGCCAGCAGGAGCAGGCCATCACCGCCTTCGAGACGGCGCTGGCCCTGGCGACCGAAACGGACCGCCCCTACGCCAACCACGAACTGGGCGTGGCCCTGCTGGACCTCGACCGGCCCGTCGAGGCCCGCGAGAAACTCGAGGCGGTCCTGAACGAACCCGAGTACCCCTACCTGCCCGAGGTCCTGGCCGACGTGGCCGAATGCGATTACCGCCTGGGCCGCCTGCAGGAAGCGCAACTGGCGGCCGAGCAGGCCCTGGCGCAGGGGGCCGTGGTGCCCGCCAGTCTGGTGCTGGGCAGCGTCGCCCTGGATTACTTCCAGCTGGACGAGGCGCTCGAACACTACCAGCGCGTGATCCGCGAGGCCGCCCCCGACAGCCGCGACTGGATCGCCGCGCACCAGATGGCCACCGACGTGATGGCCCAGCAGGGCTTCCCGGACCCCGCCGCCGCCTACGCCCACGCGCAGCAGGCCCTGACCCACACGCCGGAAAGTGACGACTGGCACGGCACGCTGATCGAGCACATGCGCCGCGCCGAGGCGCTGATGGCCGAGAAGGGCGGCAGCGGCGGCCGCATGCTGAACTGATACGGACTCCGGTTGAATGGCCTGCAAAGCCGCTGGATCCGAGCGGACGCGACTCATAGAAGCGGACGCGACTCGTAGAGCTGCCCCGCAGAGGAGGAGCAGAACGGACGGAGTCCGTATGACAGCGGCGCCGAATCTACCCGAGTCACACAGCTGCACAGTCCGCCCCCAGAAGAGTGATCCTCTGGGGGCGGACTGTGAACCGGCGGGTGGTGCGGCGGAGCGGTCTGTGCGTCGTTACTTCACGTTGAAGACCGTGACGCTGCCGGGTTTGCCCAGCAGGCCGGAGCCGACCATCACCTGCTGACCGTTCTGCGACCACGCCAGCAGCCCGGTGGACGTGTTGAACTGACCGGTGCGGGTCAACAGGGCCCCGGTGCCCGTGTCGAAGATCTGCAGGGCGTTCTGCGCCGCGCCGGTCAGGACGGCCAGTTGCTTGCCGTTCGGGTTGAAACTCAGCGCGCGGACGCTGTCCGGGAAGCTCAGGGTCTTGAAGGCGGTGGTCGCGCCGGGTTTCAGCAGGGCCACGCGCCGCCCATCGTTGTCGTCCACGTACACCACGGCCAGCGTGCCTCCGGCACTCTGCTGGAATTCGGTCGCTTCGGCCCCGGCGGGCAGCGCGAAGGCCAGGGTCTGCTTGCCGGTGGCCACGTCGTAACGGAACACGTTGCCTTCGTGCGGAATCACGTAGATGCCCTTGCCGTCGGGGGTGGGCAGGGCGTCGTGAAGGTCCTCGACGTTCAGTTGCTTGGCCGTGACCTTGCGGATCAGCTTGCCGGTCGTGGCGTTCATGAGGGCCATGCCGTAGTACCCGCTGGCGACGGCGAACGTGCCGTCCGGCGAGGCGTGCAGGGTGCCGTACTCGCCGTCCTCGTCCAGGGTGGCGACGTTCACGGTCACGCCAGCGCGCCGCACGGCCACGTTCAGGTCGCGCAGCGTCCAGATGTTGTTCGCCTGCGCCACGAAGGTGTCCAGGCGTCCGCTGCCGCCCACCTTCAGTTCCTGCATGGACCCCAGGTTCAGGAACCGTCCCAGACCCGCGTGCGGCACGTTCCCGACGAACGCGCCGGTCCAGGCGTTACTGGACGGCAGGATGTTCGCCTGCGTGGCGGGCGCTTCCAGGTCCTGCGGGTCCAGCAGGGCCACCTGACCGCCCAGGGTCAGCAGTTCCCCGCCGGGGCCGGTGACCAGTGGGCCGTCCGCGTCGAGCATGAAGGGCTCGCCGCTGGCCCGACCGGTCTGCGGGTCGATGCGCTGCGCCTCGCCGTACGACACGGCCAGCAGGTCCGTGTCGCTCAGGAACAGCAGCGAGTCCTCCTGCGGGTCGAGGTCCTCGCCCCCTTCCAGGCTCACGGCCTGCGCCTGACCGGCGCGCAGGACCAGGGCCTCGCTGCCGGTCCGGACGGCGACCGCCTGCCCGTCCGGGCTGAAACTGGCTCCCAGCACGCCGGGTTCCTCGGTCAGCGGGGACTCGGCCAGCACCTTCCGGTCGGCGAGGGTCATGAACTGCACGCGGTCCTCGAAGGCCAGCGCGGCCCGCGTGCCGTCGGGCGAGACGGCCACCGAGTAGAGGTCACCGCCGCCCATCAGGTCACTGCGCCGGCCGGTGCCCAGGTCCAGGCGGGTCAGGGTCCCGTCGTTCAGCATCAGCAGGGCCCCCTGCGCGTCGAAGGCCAGGGTAGCGTCGTACGCGGTCTCGCCGCTGCGCACCTCACGGCCGGTCGCCACGTCCCACACCGTCCACTGACGGGTGTTCATGGCGGCCACGCGCGTGCCGTCCGGACTGACTGCCAGCCCCTCGATGCTGCCCTGCAGGCTGTAGAAGCCGGTGGTGGTGCGCAGCTTCGAGTCCAGGATCAGGATGCCGTTGTCGGCGTTCACGGCCACACGCCCGCCCGGCAGGAACGCCGCGAACTGCGTGTCCGCGCCGGGCACGGTGTACACCTGCGCGGGCGTGAGGGTCAGGGCGGACGCGGCGGTGCTGAGGCTCAGCGCGGCACTCAGGAACAGGGCAGTGATTTTCATGAGACCCACTGTAAACAACTTCACACGGCCTGCTCGTCCCACTTTTGCGTGAGGGCTGGCCGTGTGAACCGGGTTCAGAAAGGTGGGGACTGGGCGGTCAGCGCCAGCCGTTCAGCTCAGCCGTGCGGGTCAACCCTTCAGGGCGGCGGTCAGGGCGGCGTTCAGGGTGGCCGGGTCGGCCTTGCCGCCCGTGGCGCGCATGATCTGCCCGGTGAAGAAGCCCAGCAGCGCCGTACGCCCGCCCCGGTAGGCGTCCACCTTGTCGGGGTTGGCGGTCATGACCTGCGCGATGGCGGCGGCCAGTTCGTCCGGGTTCAGGCCCCCGGCGAGGTTCTCGCGTTCGATGATGGCGGCGGGGGCCTCTCCGGTCTGCGCGGCACGGGCCAGCACTTCCCGCGCCACGCGGGTCGTGACCTGACGCGCGCCCAGCATCGCGGCCAGCGGCGCCAGATCGGCCGCCTGCACCCGCACCTCACCGGCACGCAGGCCCGGCGCGAGGTCATTGGCGGTCCAGGAGGCCACCTGCGCGAAGGTGTCGTCCGGCGTGGCCCCGGCCAGGAAGGCCAGCAGGGCCGGGTCGCGCGCCAGGGTGCGGGCCTCGGCGTCCGACACGCCGCGTGCGCTCAGGCGGGTGGCCTCGGCCTCCTGCTCCGGGCTCAGGCTGGCGGGCGCGGGGCTGGGAGCGGTGGCGTTCGCGGCGTCCAGCTTCGCGTCCGGTTTCTGTTTTCCGGCCTGCTTCCCCTCCTGCCTGGGGACCGCTTTCGTCTCTCTGGGGGCCTCGCGGCTCCAGGTGTCTTTCAGGGTGATGATCCGCCCGAACACCAGCGCGCCCTCGCGACTATCGACCGGGTCACGCCAGAAGTACCCCTGCCGCTCGAACTGGTAGCGGGTGTCCGCCGGGTCGCCGGTCACGCTGGCCTCCACGAACCCGCGCGTGACGCGCAGACTGTCGGGGTTCAGGAAGCGCAGGAAGCCCGTCTCGGCCGGCCGACCTTCCTGGGTGGCGGCGTTCCCGTGGTGGGCGTCCTCGTGGCCGGGCTGTTCCGGGTCGAAGTCCGGTTCCAGTTCGGTGGCAAGGTCGGCGGCGAGGTCGTTCTCGTTGGCTCCCTCGGGGTTTGGCACGCGGAACAGGCGGTCGTACAGGCGGAACTCGGCGGGCACGGCGGTCGCGGCGTCCACCCAGTGGATCACGCCGCCCGCGCGGGCGTCCTCGCCCAGCAGCGTGGCGTGCACGGCCGTGACCTGCCCGCTGCCGTCCGTCTCGAAACGGTCGGCGCGGATGATCCCGGCGCCGCGCAGCCGGACCGTGCCGCCCGGCGTCAGGCGCTTGAAGCCTTTTGGCGGCTGCGGGTTGAAGTCCTCGCGCTCAATGAACAGGTCGCCGCTGAGGGTCACGGGACGCGTGGCCTGCTCGGGCGGGACGCGCTGTCCGCCGGGCAGGCCCACCAGTCCGTCCGGCGAGTCGCGGATCACGTCGTGCGGCCAGTACGGCAGGTCCAGCGTGCGCGCCGGCACGGGCTGGCCGTCCGCACCATTCAGGATCACGCGCAGGGGGTCCGTGACGGCCATCACGCGCGGCGCGTGGTGGTTCAGGTCGTCGCGCACGGCGTTCTCGTACACGGCGAGGTCCACGGTGCGGTTGGTGCGGCTCACGCCGATCTGCGAGGCGAAGGCCCGCACGGCCTGTGGCGTCACGCCCAGGCGGCGCTGGGCGCGCAGGGTCGGCATGCGCGGGTCGTCCCAGCCGCTCACGTGTCCTTCCTGCACCAGCTGGCGCAGCTTGCGCTTCGAGACGACCGTGTACTCCAGGCTGCGCCGACCGAACTCGTACTGATGCGGGCGCGGCTCAAAGCCCAGCCGCTCCATCAGCCAGTCGTAGATGGCGCGGTTGTCCACGAACTCCAGGCTGCACATGGAGTGTGTCACGCCCTCCAGCGCGTCCTGAATCGGGTGCTGGAAGTCGTACATGGGGTAGATGCACCACGCGTCCCCGGCGCGGTAGTGGTGGGCGCGCAGGATGCGGTACAGCACCGGGTCGCGCAGCTTCATGTTCGTGCTGGCCAGGTCGATCTTCGCGCGCAGCACGTGCGCGCCGTCCGGGAATTCCCCGGCACGCATGCGGCGGAACAGGTCCAGGTTCTCGTCCGGCGTGCGGTCCCGGTAGGGGCTGGGCGTGCCGACCTCGTTCGCCGCGCCGCGCAGGCGGGCCATCTCGTCCCCACTGACCGAGTCCACGTACGCGTCGCCCTGGCGGATCAGCTGCTCGGCGTACTCGTAGTACCGCCCGAAGTTGTCGCTGGCGTAGTACAGGTGCTCGCCCCAGTCCCAGCCCAGCCAGCGCAGGTCGTCGATGATCGCGTCCGCGAACTCCTGCGATTCGCCCAGCGGGTTGGTGTCGTCCAGTCGCAGGTGGTAGCGCCCGCCCAGTTGCGCGGCCGTCTGGAAATCCAGGAACGACGCGAAAGTGTGGCCCAGGTGGGCGTACCCGTTCGGTTCGGGCGGAAAGCGGGTCACGACCTGCGGGTACTTCCCGGCACTCAGGTCGCGCTCGATGATCTCGGTAATGAAGTTCGGGGCCACGCGCGGCGCAGCGTCACCGGCGGCAGGAGAGGAGTCGGGGGCCGTCATGCTGCCCAGCATAGCGGGGTCCGGCGAAGGTCCGCCCGACCCTCACGACAGTTCACGCCCCCCAGGTACACGTGCCTGGGGGGCGCGGGCAGGAGCCGAACGGATTCCTCATACGGATTCCGTCTGTTTCGTTCACAACCCGGCACTTCACCGGGTTGCCAACTCCACGTCCGGAACCCGTTTCTCTCCTACTCGCATCCGCTCGGATTGAACGGCTTTATAAGCCATTCAATCGGAGTCCGTCTTACAGCGTGACGTGATACGTGACGACCGCCGGCACCAAGAACAGGGCGCCCATGATGAACGACAGGGCCAGGTTGTGCTCCTCGCGCATCTCGCGGCGGATGTAGCGCAGCACCCCCTCGCCCTTGCGGCGGGCCAGCGTGCCGAACACGGCCAGGACGCCCAGCGTGAACAGCAGCAGCGTCACGAGGACCGCCACGGCCAGCCACGTGAACGCCTCTGCCCAGGTGCCGTCCGCAGGAGCAGGGCTGGCGACGGTGCGGCTCAGCAGCAGGCTGAAGCCCAGCGACACCCAGAAGAACACCGCGCCGATCGCGGCGGTCTGGTGTTCCTCGATCTCGGTGATCAGTTCCCGCACCCGCACGCCCAGCACCGCGCGGATGAACAGCAGGCTGATCAGCAGGGTGGGCAGCCACACGGCGAGGTTCCAGCCCAGCTCGGTCACCAGGGTCGTCAGCAGGTCAGTGAAGGTCATGACTTCCAGTTATACCGGGCGCGCCCGCCCGCACCGTCCCAGGTTGCCGTGCCATCCGGTGTGACCTCGCAGTGATCCGCGCCGCTCTCGCCTACCCTGGGCCGCATGACCCGACCCACCTTCCAGCTGCGGCACGTGACCGACCCCGGCGACCCGGCCATTGCCGCGTTCGGGCGCGTGCAGGAGGCCAGTTACTACGCGCCGGACATGCTGATCCCCCCGGAGGTCTTCGGACACCTCATCACGCGCCGCGACCCCGTCCGCGAGGACCGCCTGCTGGTCGCGCAGACAGCGGATGGCGAGGTGCTGGGCGGCACGCTGTACGCGCTGCTGCCCCTGCCGGGCGACGTGCGCGGCGCGGTGTTCAACTCGTTCATGGCAGTCACGCGGGCCGCGCGTGGCCTGGGCGTGGGCCGCGCCCTGCACCGCGCCACCCTGGACGGTGCCCGGCAGGCGGGTCTGCGCGGCGTGTTCGCCGACAGCGTGCACCCCTCCCGGCAGGACGCCGCCGACCGGGCCGCCGAGGCCGCGACCGGCGTGGACCCGGCGGCCCGGCGCGCGGCCCTGCACGCGCTGGGCCTGCGCACCGTGGATCTCCCGTACTGGCAGCCGGTGGGCGGCCCTGACGGCGGCCCGCTGACCGACCTGGACCTGCTGTACCACCCGCTGGACCCGGACGAGATGAACCCAGACGAGATGAGCCCAGACGAGATGAGCCCGGACGACCGGAGCGTGCCGCTGGCGCTGGTGACCGGCGTGCTGCGCGCCTACTGGACCGGCTGGCTGGGGGGGGAGCGGGCGCAGGCGGAAGCTCAGGCTCTGGCGGGCCGCGCCGGGAATGCGGAACGGGTGGAGCTGCTGGCGGGCACGGACACCCCGGCGTACTGGGCGGGCTCAGCGCCGCGCTGACAGGCTGCCCAGCACGCCGCGCACCTGGGCCTGCATATCGCGGTCCAGGGCGTCCTGCGCGTTCAGGGTGGCGGCGCGGGTCAGGACCGCGCGGGCCTGCGGGTCCCTGATCAGGCTCATGGCGATCCCGGCGTGCGCCTGCACGAACACGCTGTCCGGGGCGGCGCGGGCGGCGCGCGTGGCGAGGTCGCGGGCGCGGCCGGCGTTCCCGCCGCTGAACACCCCGGCCTTCGCCCAGGCGCCGGCATGCCACTCGGCCAGGACGGCCAGCAGGTCCGGCCGGTCGGGGGCCAGGGTCAGGGCACGGTCCAGGGCGGCGCGGGCCTGCTGCGCGGTGTTCAGGGCGCCCAGCGTGTAGCCCCCGGCGCGGGCCTGTAATCCCAGGGCGCTGCCCAGCGCGAGGTAACTGTCGGCGCTGCCGGGCGCGGTGCTCACGGCCTGCCGGGCGGCAGTCACGGCCCGCGCGGTCCAGTCGGGCCCGGCGGCGCGGTACTCGGTCATGGCGGCGGCGGCCCGGCTGGCAGTCAGGGGGTCGCCGCTCTGCGTGGCGGCCGCGAAGGCGCGGGCGTACTCGCCGCTGGTCAGCAGGGTGTCCGCTGCTGAGGCCACGGCGGAGGCAGGTGCAGCCAGGGCCGGGGTTGCCAGGGCCGGGACCGCCGCACACAGGAGCAGAGTCATGAAAGAGCCGCGCTTCACGTCTGCCACGATAGCGGGCGAACGTGAAGCGCGGCTGATGGACGGGCGCTCTGGCCGGAGAGGACCGGCAGGTTACGCGGCGGGCTGGTCAGAGGTAGGCCGGGCGCCCGGGGCCGGGTCGGCGTCCGGGGTGCGGCGGCCCCGGCTGGGACGTTCGGTGTCGCCGGGGGTGGCCTGGGCGGCGCTGGCGGCAGCGGGACTGGTGGCGGAACCGGCGGCTGGGCTGGGGGTGGGGGCCGCTGCCGGGGTGCCGGGCGCGGCGGCGATGCGGGTCAGGGTGGTCTCGAAGGCACGCAGGGCGTCGCTGGCTTCCAGGTCCGCGACGGCGCGGGCGTTCAGCGCGCCGAGTTCCTCGCGGGTTACGGCGTACTCGGGGGCGTCGTGGCCTTTCAGGGCGTGCAGGACTCGGTAGGCGGTGGGGGCCTCGATGGTCGCGTGCTTGCTGGTGGTGACAGTGGGGTCGCTGTGCATGTCCGCGCCGATCAGGGTGATGGTCTGCGGGCTGATCAGCGTGACGCGGTCGCCGCGTTCCTCCATGTGCGCGGCGAGTTGCAGCAGGCCGCGCAGGTCGAGCATGTGGTGGAACAGGTCGAGGTGGGCCAGCATGGCTCCGGCTTTTTTCAGGGTGTCCATACCCGCATTATTCTGTTTTAAGCAGAATTGTCAAGAGGCGTTTTGCATAATCGACGAACACCGTTTAATTTCTGACCTGACTGCGCCCGGTCAGCGTCACCGGCACCTGGAGCGTCTTCCCGGCGCGCAACACCGTCAGCGTCACCGTATCGCCCGGCCGGAACGCCCGCACCGCGTACTGGAACTCGCTGAAGTTCACGATCCGCTTTCCGTTCACGGCCGTCACGATGTCCCCCGATATCCGCTCGTCGTTCCCGTCCAGTTGCAGCGGCTGCAACCCCGCCTTCTCGGCCGGACTGCCGCGCGACACCCCCGTGAAGAACGCGCCCGGCGTGTCGCCCAGTTTCAGCACGCGGCTCAGCTCGCTGAAGCCCCGCTCGGGCAGAAAGAACAGATTCCCGAACGGCCCGCCCAGCGAGATCCCGATCACCGGCGCGTCGCGCTTCTCACCGGCTTTCAGGGCCGTCAGGCGCGGGTCCGTCGTCGTCACCGGCACCGCGTATGCCCGGCTGCGCCGACCCTCCAGCCGGATGTAACTCACGATGCCCGTCACCTGCCCGGTCGCGTTCAGCACCGGGCCGCCGCTGTCGCCCGGCACGACCGGCGCACTCAGTTCCAGCGTGCCCGGCGGGTAATCCGCGCGGCCCGCGTCGGCGTCCAGGGCGGTCAGGCGCCCGGTCTTGGGCCGCAGGAACGCCCCCTCACCGTTTCCGATCGCCAGCGTGATGTTCCCCACGCCGGGCGCGCCGGTCGCCAGCGGCAGGAACGGCGTCCCGGCCGGCACCTTCACGCGCAGCAGCGCCAGATCGTCCTGATCGTTGTACCCGACCACCTCCACCGCGTAGCGTTTGCGGTCCAGTGTCTGCGCGCTCAGGTTCTGCGCGCCCTTCACCACGTGGTACGCCGTCAGCGCCAGCCCGTCCGCCGAGATCAGCACCGCCGACCCCACGCCGTCCGGGTTGTCGCAGCGGGTCGGCGCGCACTGCTCGATCCGCAGTGTGGCGGGCCGCGCCTTCTGGAACAGCGCCTGCAAGCGCGTTTCCTCCGCTGCTGTCAGCGGGGCCGGTTGCGGCGTGCTGGCGCGGCGTTCCGTGACGCTGGGTGCGGGCGCAGCCGTCTGCGCGGCCACCGGAGAGGCCCACAGCGGCAGCGCCAGCAGGGCTCCCAGAAGGGCCCGGCCCGGCAGTGCGGAGCGGCGGGCGGGCGTGGCGGACCTGCGCGGAGCTGGACTGTCGTTCATGCTTCAGTGTGCTCGCCACTCGCGCGGCCGGCTGTGTCGGAACTCTCCATCCGGCCTGTCTGATATGGATTCCGTCTGTTTCGTTAACAACCCGGGACAGCACCGGGCTGCCAACTCCACGCCCGGAATCCTCTCTGCTCCTGCTCGCGTCCGCTCGGATGGAACGGTTTTTGCAAACCATTCCATCGGAGTCCGTATGACCGGGCAGCCGCCGCCGGCAGCCTGCCCGGCGGTAGATTTCCTGGTATGTCCATCCCGCCTGACCTGACGGCCGTGTTCGTGTATGGCACCCTGATGCCCGGCGAACGCAACGCCCACGTGGCCCGGCAGGGCGGCCCCTTCACCGCGCAGGAGGCGGCCCTGAGCGGGTACGACCTGCTGCACCTGCACCCGGAAGGGTACCCGGCCCTGCGGCCCAGCGCCGCGCCGCCCGGCACGCAGGCCCCGGTGCGCGGCTACCTGCTGACCTACACCCCGCAGGCCTGGGAGGCCGCGCTGCCCTTCCTGGACCACCTCGAAGGCCTGCACGAGCAGCCGCCCCTATACAGGCGCGAGCAGGTCACGGTGACGACCGTGCCGGGCGGCCAGCCGCGCCACGCCTGGGTGTACGTGTACGCCCGCGCGGACCGCCTGTCCGGCGCGCAGTGGTTGCCCGGCGGAGACTGGCGCGTGACCCTGGCCCGCGACCAGCCCGGCAGTGACGAACGCTGAAGCCACACGCGACACCCCGCATGAGAAAGCGCCCGGCCGGAACTTCCGGCTGGGCGCTGCTCTGTTAAGTGCTGTTCTGGTGTGCGTTGGCTTAGCGGACGATGCGCTGGCCACGGCGGATCTTCAGCTGATCCGTCAGGGCGATGTACCCGTCGTAGTTGGTGCGCTCCAGGTACTTCAGCAGGCGGCGGCGCTGGCCGTTCATCAGCTGCAGGCCGCGCTGGCCGTGCTTGTCTTTCTTGTTGGCGGTCAGGTGCACCGACAGGTTGTTGATGCGGGCGGTCAGCAGGGCGATCTGCACGGCGGTGCTGCCGGTGTCTTTCTCGTGCTTGGCGTGGGTCTGGACGGTCGCTTTCTTGTCGATCATGTTGAGCCTCTCGTGTTAGTGAAGTCCCGCGCGCAGCAGCCGGGGAAAATCCAGGGTCCATTCAGCGGACACCGGGCCCCACCGCTCGCGGCGGCAAACGCAATGATACCACGAACGTCCGGACTGACAAGCGCCCGCCTTGACTTTGTGCAGTGTCGCCCCTAAGATTGCTATCGCCTCTCAGAGATGCTCGGGTGGCGGAATTGGTAGACGCGCACGCTTGAGGGGCGTGTAGCTTAGCTGTGTGGGTTCAAGTCCCATCCCGAGCACCAACAGATTCAGTGCCGGCACTCCTGCGGGAATGCCGGCACTGCTTCTTGCTGCCCTCTGCTGTGCGCTTTCCCTGGCACGCCTGCCGGGGTGGCTGTCCCGCGCGGGTGTGCTATGCTCCGCAACGCATTGCTGGCGCAGCGCAGCGTGAACGCCTGAACCTGGTCAGGGCCGGAAGGCAGCAGCCATAAGGGATGATTCGCGGGTGCCGTTGCTCACCGGCAATGCTTTTTTCATATCAGTTCAGGGCGGTCCCGTTTCAGGCGGGGCCGCCCTTGTCGTGCGCCCGGACACAGGGAGCTGCTAACGGGTCAGGCGGTCCAGGTCCGTCTGCGCGCTTCTCAGGCGCGCCTGCCGGTCCTCGCGCTCGGTCCAGACGTGCCGGGTGGCCGTGAAGGCCTCGCCGTGGCCCAGCCACACGCCCGCGCCCGTCCAGATAAACGCGTCGCTGGGAAGCTGACGGTGGGCGGGCAGGGCCAGGTCCAGCAGCGGATGAAGTGCGGGCAGCGTCATGTGCCCAGCGTGCCGGGCCGGTGTCAGGCCCGCGTTCCCGCCCGGTCAGCGCCACGTCACGCCCGCCCACGCCCCGCGCGGGTGCCTGTGCCTCAGCGGGTCTTGGGTTGCAGGACCAGCGCCTGCGTTTCCTTCACGACCGCCAGTTCCCGTAAGCGCTCGCCGTCCAGATCGCCGGATTTCGCCAGGGCCTCGGCGCGGCGGCGGTCGATGGTCGCCACTTCCAGCGCCGCCGCGTCCCCGAACACCTCGCGGAAGCGGTCCAGCGGGTACTCGATCCGCCGCGAGACTTTCAGCGTGGCGCGGTACAGGTCCGTCTCGGCCTGCCCGCCGCCCAGCAGGGCCGCCTTGACCCGCGCGCCCAGTTCGTCCCGCTCGGTTTCCAGTCCCAGGATCGTGTCGCGCAGCGTGGCGTAGCGTTCCAGCAGTTCGCTCAGGGTCAGGTCTTCCGGGCTGTCCATGCCGTCCATGCCGTCAGCATACGGTCCGCCGCGCCTCTCTATACCCCGTTCAGCCGCGCTGGCCGGGCGGGCGCTAGCATGCGCCGCATGGATGATCCCGCTGCCCAGCCTGCTGCCGACCTCGAACGCCGCATCCTGGACGCCATCCGCCGCGGCGCCAGCATGGAAGACATCGCCGACATCAAGGAATCCGACGCCGCCAACCCGGACGCCGCCATCCAGGCCCTGAAGGACGGCAACGCCCGCTTCTTCAGTGGCCGGGCCACCCGACCGGAAGTCAGCGCCAACGAACGCCGCGCGCAGATCATGGGGCAGACGCCCTACGCTGCAATCCTGGCGTGCAGCGACAGCCGCGTGCCGGTCGAACTGGTGTTCGATCAGGGGCTGGGGCAACTGTTCGTGGTGCGCGTCGCCGGGAACGTCGTCGGCGAGGCCGGCCTGGGCACCCTGGAGTACGCCATCCGTCACCTCGACGTGCACCTGGTCGTCGTCATGGGTCACGAGGCCTGCGGGGCCGTGGCCGCCGCGCTGCTGCCCGAGGAGCGGGTCGCGCAGGAACCCGAGAACCTCCAGGCGCTGATCCGCCGCATTCAGCCCAGCGTGCAGAACATGCCGCCCATCCGTGACAAGAAAGCCCGCATGCGGGAGGCCGTGCTGAACAACGTCCGGTATCAGGTGAGCATCCTGCGCGAGCAGGCCGTCATTCAGGAGGCCGAGGAGGCCGGGCAGATCCGCGTGATCGGCGCGTACTACGAGATCGGCAGCGGCGCCGTGGACTTCCTGATCGACGAGGAAGACCTGCGGCCCTGAGGGAAGGCAGATAGCTGAAAGCAGATGGCAGATGGCTCAGCGGCCTCTGCCATCTGCCTTCAGCCATAAGCCATCGGCCTCCGCTCAGATCACGAATTCGCCCGCGCGCATCACGGCCTCACGCGTGCCGTCCTTCGCCACGCCGTCCACGTCCATCTCGCCGCTGCCGATCATCCAGTCCACGTGCGTCAGGCTGTCGTTGCCGCCCGCCGCCAGGAAGTCCTCCAGGGGCATGTCCACTCCGCCCCGCACGTTGAAGCGGTACGCGCTGCCGATGGCGATGTGCGACGCGGCGTTCTCGTCGTACAGGGTGTTGAAGAAGAACAGGCCCGAACGGCTGATGGGGCTGGAGTGCGGCACCAGGGCCACCTCGCCCAGTCGGTGGCTGCCCTCGTCGGTGTCGATCATCTTCAGCAGCGCGCTCTCGCCCTTCCCGGCGCTGGCCTTCGTGATGCGCCCATCTTTGAACTCGATGCGGATGCCGTCAATCAGGGTGCCGTTGTAAGACAGCGGCTTGGTGCTGACGACCGTGCCGTCCACCCGCTCGCGGTGCGGGGCGGTCCAGACTTCCTCGGTGGGGATGTTCGCCGTGAAGGTGATCCCGGCTGGCGTATCGGCCGCGCCGCCGCCCCACACGTGATCGTCTGCGAGGCCCACGGTCAGGTCCGTCCCGCCACCCTGGAAGTGCAGGGCCGCGTACTGCTTGCCGGTCAGCAGGTCGCGGCGGCGTTTCAGGTCCCCCAGGTGCGTTTCCCACAGTGCCACCGGGTCCGGCTGGTCCGCGCGGGTCGCGGCGAAGATTGCGTCCCACTGCTGCTCGACGGCCTGCTCGGCACTCGCGTCCGGGAACATCAGTTCGGCCCAGCCGCTGACGGGCGCGCTGATCAGGTTCCAGTTCAGGCGGTTCGTCATGACCTGCGCGGTGTACGGGCGGCGATACGCGGCCAGCGTCCGCTGGTGCGTCGCCACCCGCTCGGCGTCCACGCTGCCCAGCAGGTTCGGGTTGGTCGCGCGGATCGCCAGGACTGCGCCGCCCGCCCCGGCCGTCTCGATCTCGGCATCCACCCGCCAGCGGCTGATCTGGTCGAAACTGCCGTCCGGTGCCAGCTCAAACCGGGCCAACTGCACGTCGTCGTCATCCCAGCGGACATCCACGAAACTGGCGCCCGCCGCGTACGCCTCGCGCACCACCAGCCGCGCCAGGGCAGCCGTTTCGACCGGGGCCTGCACCAGCAGCCGCTGTCCGGGTTTCACGCCCACGCCCACCTGAACGGCCAGCCGCGCGTAGTTCCGTAACTTCTCTTCAAACGTCAGGGTCATGCCCGGCAGGATAGCCACGCGGGGCCGGGATATACAAAAGACCGTCCCGCCTCGCCGCGCACCCTTGACGGATTCCCAAAGCGCCTTTATAGTTCTGTGGCTGGGTATCGAGGCGTAGCGCAGCCTGGTAGCGCACTACCTTGGGGTGGTAGGGGTCGTGAGTTCAAATCTCGCCGCCTCGACCAGCAAAGCACCGGAGTGAGAAATCACTCCGGTGCTTCTTTTGTTGTGCCAGTCGGTTACCGGGCTGCGATGTCCGGCAACGCCGCACCGGACCCCGTAAACCAAGAGTTTCCACTTCCCTGCTGATGTCGTGTCACGCGGCGTCAAGCAGGGGGCCGTCCTGCTCCATCCCGGTCAGGACGTACTTTTCGGCATTCTGAGCTGCCTGCCGTTGTGCGGCCCGCCACGTCATTCCCGGTACTTCCCTACGCACCCGTAACACCGCGTGAAAGGCCTCCACCACGCACCACACCCAGTTCTCCTGCGCCTGGATCGTCCGGCAATGACAGCGTCCCAGTCCCAGGTTCTGCTTGAAGAACCGGTGAATCACCTCAATTCCCCAGCGGGCCTTCCAGGCCCGCAGCAGTGAGCGAACCGTGACGTCACCACCAAACGTGCTGAACAGGAAAAACCGTGTCCACTCCCCGTGCACCTTGCGCCACACGATCAGGACATCGAACCCACCGACCTCACGGGTGACCGACAATCGACGGACACGCCACCCGAACTCCGCGTACAGGTGGCAGCGTTCTGGAGGGAACTGCCGACTCAGCGCACCGAGGGTGAGTCCCTCACCCTCGAACTGCACGGTCATATTGGCTTTGGCACGGATCAATACCGGAATCTGATGCTCGCGACTGAAGGTCACAGCCGCGTCCCGCCCGAACTCCCCATCCAGGAGGAGACCCGCCATGGGGACGCCCGCCGCGAGGCAATCCTGGACGACGTGGATCATTTCCTGAGTCGCTGTACGGTAAGGATAGCGCTCTGTATGCAGGGCCTGGGAAACCTTGAAGCGCTCCAGCAACGGAACTGGATCTTCACCGAACCTGACCAGGGCCGCGGAGGTGAACTGATGGCCCAGACGGGTCTGGGCCTGACCGCTGTAGTGGTAGTTCACGCCTTCCATCGTCCGTCCGGCGTGGGGCACCATGACGAAATCAATGGCCAGGAACGCGCCCTCCGGCGCGTTCCTGGCTCGACGCTTGAAGTCCTCCGTGGAGGCGAAGGAGTCCCGCGCCATCTCTTTGGAGATGGCACTTTTACACAGGGTGCTGTAGGGGATGAGGCCACTGAGGCTGGTGACCCGGTTCAGCTGAGCGGTGATGATGCTGTGCGGTAGGCTGGGGATGCGAGGCATAGTCACTTCGCATAAAGGCCCATGAGACCGGGGAATTTCAAGCCCCTGCCTCCTGGGCCTTCGTGCTGGTCGCTATTCCCTCGCCTGTGGAAACTCTTGGTAAACGAGAGGGTCGGGCGCGGCGCTGGTTCTTACGGCATTGTTCCGAAGGTATTCAGCCTCAGCGTTCGATGAGGGTACCAGCTGCGTCGATGGGGAAGTCCAGTACGCGGCCTTCCAGTCCGTTGCGGGTCATCACGCCGTGCAGGTAGGCGTGCAGGGGCGCGGTGGGCTCTCGGGTGTCGTGAAAGCACAGCACGGTGGGGCCGGCGCCGCTGAGGGCCGCGCCGAGTGCGCCGTGCTTCCAGGCTTCTTCCAGGATGTCGCTCAGGCCCGGCACCAGCGGCGCGCGCCAGACCTGATGAATGTAGTCCTGCATGGCGTGGCGAAGCAGGTCCAGGCGACCCTGCGAGAGTGCGGCGGCCAGCAGCGCGGCGTGCGACAGGGCGTGCACGGCGTCGGCGCGGCTGTACTCCTTGGGCAGCACGGCGCGGGCCTTGCTGGTGCTCAGCTCGAAGTCCGGGATCAGGACAGTCACGCCCAGGTTCGCGGGCGGGTCCAGCCTCACGTAGTGCGTGCCGAGCTTGTCCAGGGTCGCCACGACGATCCCGCCGAACAGGGCGGGGGCCACGTTATCCGGGTGGCCTTCCTCGCGCGCGGCGACGTCCAGCACCGCCAGGTCGTCCAGCGGGCAGCCCATCAGTTCGTTCCCGGCGACGATCCCGGCGACCAGTGCGGCGGCGCTGCTGCCCAGGCCGCGCGCCAGGGGCACGTCCGTCTCGATCTCGATGCGGGCTGGCGGCAGGGGGCGCCCGGCACGTCTGGCGGCCAGCAGCATGGCGCGGTACACGTAGTTGCTCTCGTCGGTGGGCGTGCCGGCCAGTTCCGCGCCTGTGGGAACGATCTCGGTGGTGGCCTGCGGCGTGACGCGCAGCGTGGTGTACAGCGGCACGCTCAGGCCCAGGCTGTCGAAGCCGGGCCCCAGGTTGGCGCTGCTGGCGGGAGCGCGCACGGTGAAGGTGCCGGTGGGCGGCTCCCGCGTGGGGGTGGGGGCGGCGGGGCGGTCGCGTTCAGATGGTCCGGGCATAGGTGGGGGGCCTCCGTGCCGCGCCGCTGTTGGGCGAGGCCTGATGCCGCTATGCTACCCACCCCTCTGGTCACTGTGGGGCCAGCGGTAAGACAAATGGCACGGATACGACCGGTCAACTCCTGCTGTGAAAGCCGCTGGGAGCGGTCAGTGCAGGTAGAGTCGCCCGCTTCCAGCACCGGCAGCCGACCGGATGGTGCCGGCAGTCCAGAAAGGGAAGAGGGCACACCGTATGAGAATCTGTGTCGGTCCCCAGAGGTTGATGCTGGGGGGTGATCCAGTCCGTCCTCATGTGCAACTGTCTTTGGGGTCAGGTCAGAAATGAGCGTTCTGGCCGCGATTCTGAAGTCCAGCCTTAACGGGAATTGGCGGGACATCCATCCCGCCTTCGTCCGCCCTTGAGAAAGTACGACC
>NZ_CP115165.1:1162500-1247500 GCF_028622095.1 Deinococcus aquaticus
CAGCAGGGCGCGGCCAGCCAGCAGGGCCGCCGCGACGGTGACGACCGTGACGAGCAGTGCGTGGGTGGTCATGGGGAAGCGGCCGACCAGCAGGGTACCTAGCGCCGCGCCGATCACGCCGCCCAGGCTGAAGTAGGCGTGCAGGCGGCTCATGACCGGTCGGGCCAGTCGCTGTTCGACCGTGACGCCCTGCGCGTTCATGGCGACGTCCATGCTGCCGTTCGCGGCTCCCAGGACGGCCAGGGCCGCGATCAGGGTCGGCAGGCTGGGGGCCAGGAAGGGGGGCAGCAGTGACAGCATGCACAGCACGGCGGCCATCCAGGTGACGCGGTGACTGCCGTAACGGGCGGTCCAGGTGCCGGTCAGGGTCATGCTACACAGGCTGCCCAGCCCGACGGCGAGCAGGGCCGCGCCGAGTTGCGCTTCGTTCAGGTTCAGGTGGTCGCGCACGCCGGGAATGTTGACGGCCCAGGTGGCGAACAGCGCGCCGTTGATCAGGAAGATCACGCTCAGGGCGCGGCGGGCCGCCTCGCCGGGTCGGTCCTGGGTGGGCTTGGGGCTGGTGGGGACCGTCATGGGAACCTCGGTGGTGGCAGGAGTGGAGAGGCGCGGCGGGCAGGGCGGTAGCGGGTCTGGTATCTGGGATCTGAATCGTTTCAGACCGGTTGCGGATACGCTACCATTCCAGCATGCCCCCCGCCAAGCCCACCGCCCCCGGCGGCCGCATCACCCTGCGGGACGTGGCCCGCGCCCTGGGCGTTAGCGTCGCCACTGTCAGTAACGCCTACAACCGGCCCGACCAGCTGAGCGCGGACCTGCGCCAGCGCATCCTGCAGGCCGCCCGCGACCTCGGGTACACCGGCCCCGACCCCCTGGCCCGCAGCCTGCGCCGGGGCCGCACCGGCGTGCTGGGCGTGGTGTACGACGCCCCACTGGAATACGCCTTCGCGGACCCCGCCGCCGCCCTGTTCCTGGGCAGCGTGACCCGCGCCGTGCAGCACCACGACCTGAATGTGCTGCTGCTCGCCAGTCCACACGCCGCGCCGCACCCCCCCGCCGGAGCCCCCACCCACGACCCCACCGGCCCGGTCCGCAGTGCCAGCGTGGACGGCTTCATCGTGTACTGCGCCGCCGAGGACAGCCCCCTGCTGCGCGCCGTGCTGGAACGCGGCCTGCCCACCGTGCTGGTCGATCAGGAACGGCACGAGGAGGCCGTGAACATCGGCATCGACGACGCCGGGGGCGCGCAGGCCGCCGCCGCGCACCTGCTGGACCTCGGACACCGGCAACTGGGCGTGCTGTGCCTGGAACTGTCCGAGCAGCGCGCCAGCGGCCCGGTCAGTCCTGCCCGCGAGGCGCAGGTCAGTTACCGCACCAGCGGCCAGCGCCTGCGCGGCTACCGCGCCGCCACGCACGCCCACCCGGACGTCACCCTGCACCCCGCCGAGGTCATCCACAACACCCCGCAGGCCGGCGAGGCCCTGACCCTGGACCTGCTGCGCGATCACCCGGACATCACGGCCGTCCTGTGCATGAGCGACGTGCTCGCCCAGGGGGCGCTGCGGGCCGCTGCCAGCCTGGGCCTGCGCGTCCCGGAGGACCTCAGCGTGATCGGGTACGACGACCTGCCCAGCAGCGAGAGCCTGAACCTCACGACCGTCTGGCAGCCCACCAGCGACAAGGGTGAGCAGGTCGGGCAGGCCATCCTGACCCTGCTGGCCGGGCACCCCGCGCCGCCCGTCACGCTGCCCACCCGGCTGGTCGTGCGCGGCACCACCGCTCCCGCCGCGCCCCGGCCACGGCCTGCAACGCAAGGCTGACCTGCCTCACCTGACCCGACTGACCCGCCCAGCCTGATCCGTCACGCCCCGGCTGTTCCTGCACTACCCTGGGCCTCATGAAGATTCTCGTGGTGGGCGGCGCAGGGTACATCGGTTCTCACACGGTCCGGCAACTGATCCGGGCCGGGCACACGCCCGTGGTGTTCGACAACCTGTCCAGCGGGCACGCCGAGGCCCTGCCCGCCGAGGTTCCCCTGGTGCGCGGCGACCTGCTGGACGCCGACGCTGTCCGCGCCGCCCTGAACGCCCACCAGCCGGACGCCGTGATTCACTTCGCCGCGCTGATCGAGGTGGGCGAGAGCATGCGCGCCCCGGCCCGCTACTACCGCAACAACGTGGTCGGCAGCCTGAACCTGCTTCAGGCCATCACCGAGACCCGCAAGGTGCCGCTGGTGTTCTCCTCGACGGCCGCCGTGTACGGCACCACCGACCTCGTGCCCATCCCCGAGAACGCCGCCATGCAGCCCGAGAGCGTGTACGGCGAGACGAAACTCATGACCGAGAACATGATTCACGCCTTCCACACGGCGCACGGCCTGCCGTACACGGTCCTGCGGTACTTCAACGTGTGCGGCGCGGCCCCCGAGGGCGACATCGGTGAGGCGCACGCCGGTAAATCCCACCTGATCGAACTGGCCGCCCTGACCGCCCTGGGCCAGCGCGAGAAGATGTTCATCTTCGGGGACGACTACCCCACCCCGGACGGCACCTGCATCCGCGACTACGTGCACGTGCAGGACCTCGCCGACGCGCACGTACTGGCCGTCGAGGCCCTGCTGGCCGGGCAGCGCACCGAGGGCACCTTCAACGTGGGCCTGGGCCACGGCTTCAGCGTCAAGGAAGTGCTCGACACCGTGGACGACGTGATCGGCACGCCCCTGAACCGCGAACTCGCCCCCCGCCGCGCCGGGGACCCCCCCCGCCTCGTGGCCGACGCCACCCGCATCCGCGAGGAACTGGGCTTCAAACCGCAGTTCACGAACCTGAAAGACATCGTGCAGACCGCCTGGAACTGGCACAAGGGGCACCCGCACGACTTCAAACAGTGAAGCTGGGCGGGGTGGGACAGCAGTGGCACTCGCACTCGGCGCGTAACTCCCGTAGCCTGCGGGCATGACACAACCCACCGCCGCCGACCTCGCCGCGCACACCGAACGCGGCCTGCGTGACCTCGCCGACCTCGTCGCCATTCCCAGTGTCTCCGCGCAGGGCCGCCACCTTCCCGAGGCCGCTCAGGCCGTCACGCGCCTGCTGGAAACCGAGGGCTTCACCGTCCGCGAGTACCCCGGTCAGGTCGCCCCGATCCTGCTGGCCGAGGCGGGCGACGGTCCCTTCACGCTGCTGATCTACAACCACTACGACGTGCAACCCGAGGATCCCGCTGACCTCTGGGACACCCCGCCGTTCGAACTGACCGAACGCGACGGTCGCCTGTACGGACGCGGCGCCAGCGACGATAAGGGCGAGTTCATCTCGCGCCTCGCCGGACTGCGCGCCCTGAAAGACGCGCGCGGCGGGCAACTGCCGCTGAAGGTCAAGTGGTTGATCGAGGGCGAGGAAGAGGTCGGCAGCCCCAGCCTCGAAGGCTTTCTGGCCGAACACGCCAGCGACCTGAAAGCCGACGGCGTGTGGTGGGAATTCGGGAGCATCACACCCGAAGGCCGCCCCGTCCTGTACGCCGGACTGAAAGGCATCATCTGCGTCGAACTGCGCTGCCGCGTGGCCGCCAGCGACCTGCACAGCAGTAACGGCGCGGTCGTGGACAACCCCCTGTGGCGACTGGCCGCTGCCGTCGCCAGCCTGCGTGGCCCCGACGGCACGGTCCTGATCCCCGGCTTCCACGACGACGTGCGCGCCCCCAGCGAAGCTGACCTGAACGCCATCGCCCAGCTTCAGGGCCGGGGCGATGCGCTGCGCGACACGTACAACGTGACCCGCCCCCTGAGTGACGGCAGCGACTACCACACCCGCCTGAACCTCAAGCCCGTTGTGAACGTCAACGGCTTCCACGGCGGGTACGAGGGTCAGGGCAGCAAGACTGTCCTGCCCGCCGAGGGCATGGTGAAACTCGACTTCCGCCTCGTGCCCGACCAGCACCCGGACCGGATTGTGGAGCTTCTGCGCGCCCACCTGGACGCGCAGGGCTTCAGCGACATTGAGATCATCGAATTGGAAAGCCACCAGCACCCCGCCCGCAGCGACCTGAGCGACCCCTTCGTGAGGGCGGCCATCCGCGTGGCCCGCGACGTTCACGGCCAGGAACCCATCCTGAACCCCAGCTCCGGCGGCAGCGGCCCCATGCACCCCTTCATGCAGTACGTCGGCGCGCCCGTCATCGCGCTGGGCATCGGGAACATCGGCGGCCGCGTTCACGCACCCAACGAGAACATCCTCCGGCGCGACTTCGCCAGAGGCGTGCGCTACGCCGCCGCGTTCATGGCCGCCCTCGCAGACGGCTGACCGAGGACAGGGGGCCGGATGTGCAGCGCAGTCCGGCCCTCCTACGCGTCATACGGATTCCGTCTGTTTCGTTGACAGATCGGAACACCACCGATCTGCCCACTCCACGTCCGGAACCCGTTTCTCTCCTACTCGCATCCGCTCGGATTGAACGGCTTTGCCAGCCATTCAATCGGAGTCCGCATCATTCCTGCCCTGGCCTCGGCCCGAACGTCAGGGGCGCGTGCCCCGGCACGGCCTTCGCCGCGAACTCGTGCAGCCCCAGCCGGTCCGGCGCTTCCAGGTGGTACCGGAAGTTCCACAGGTAATGCTGCACCACCCGCTCCGGCAACCCCAGCTTCCGCGCGTGCCGCGCCGCCACGTCCGCCAGATGCCCGATCCCGTCGCGCCGCGCCTCCCGCATCGCCTGCACCAGCGCGGGCGGTGGCGGGCGGTCCTTGCGGTACGCCCACACTGCGAACGTGAACGGATGCCCCGTCAGGCGGAACCACTCTTCTGCCAGATCCGTCACGCTGATCCCCCGCGCCGAGTGCGGCAGGCTGGTCATGGTCGTCTCCGGCGTCAGCGGCCCCACCACCCCGTACCACTCACGCAGCGCACTGTCCCCGATCCGCAGCACCCCATCGAACCCCTGCGCCAGCAGCGCCTCCGCCTCACCCTCGGCGCGCTCCAGCACCGGGCTCAGGCCCCGCTCGCGCAGCAGTACCTCCAGCAGCGCCACACTCATCGCCGACTGCGCCGTCAGCGCCACCCGCCGCAACTCCTCCAGCGGCCGCGTGTGAAACAGGTTTACCGAGTACACCGGCCCCAGCACCGCCACACTGAAATCCGGCAGGGCCTCCAGCACATCCGCGTTCCGGATGAACTCCACAGCGCTGATATTCGCAATATCCACCTCACCCGACAGCAGCGCCGCATTCATCTGCGTCGGCACGCCCGTGATGGCACTCACACCCTCCGGCAGCACCAGCGAATCCAGAATCGGCGCAACATTCGTGAAATGAATCCAACCTGCACGGTACGGCGCGCCGGGGGGGCGCGGTGATGGGTGATGGGTGATGGGTGATGGAGAGGAATCAGCCTCGGTCTGCGCCATCTGCCATCCGCCATCCGCCATGGACCCGCTCACGGGATCACCTGCACGCTGACGGCCTGCCAGTGTTCGTCCTGGCGGGCGTAGACGCGCAGGAAGCTCTGCACGCGCATGCCTGCGGCGTAGAGGGTGCCGCGCGTGATGGCCGTGTCGCCGTGCAGGCGGGCGGCGTGCCGTTCGAAGATCAGTGGGGTGGTGGGGTTGGTCTGCATGCCGGTCAGGAGTTCCTGTTTCGTGACGGTGGTGCCGTCGTGGTAGAAGCCCAGCCAGTCGTCGGCCAGGACGGTGTCCAGGCGCCCTGGGTCGCGGTGGTGGTACGCGGCGTTCCAGCGGTCGTCCAGGGCGAGGATCAGGTCGAGGTCGCTGGGCGGGCCGGGCACAGGCTGACTGGACACCGGCGGTCAGTCGGCGGCTTCGGTGGCCGGGGTGCGGGGGAAGGTCTGGAGTTCGTTGTAGTACGCGTCGCGCAGGACGGGGGTGCGGCCGGCGTGCTGGATCATGCGGATCATGCCCTGCTCGCTGAGTTTCATGGGGCTGGTCGCTCCGGCGGCGTGCGCGATGTGTTCTTCCTGGATGGTGCCGTCGATGTCGGACACGCCCCAGTCGAGGCTGACCTGAGTGAGTTCGCTGCCGATCATGACCCAGTAGCCCTTGATGTGCGGGAAGTTATCGAGGTAGATGCGGGCCACGGCGAGGTTGCGCAGGTCGTCGAGGCCGGTGGTGAAATCGGTCTTGCCGAGGTTCTGCGCGAGGTTGTTCCCGAGCGGCTGGAACGCCAGCGGAATGAACGCGTGGAAGCCGCCGCCGAAGCGGGCCACGGAGTCGTCTTGCAGGGTACGCAGGCGGTCCATGTGATCCAGGCGTTCTTCGAGGGTCTCGATGTGTCCGTACAGCATGGTGGCGTTGGTGCGCATGCCCAGGGAGTGCGCCTCGCTGTGAATCTGCAGCCATTTCTCGGCCTTGACCTTGTTTTTGGCGACCTGGAGGCGCACGCGGTCTGCGAAGATCTCGGCGCCGCCGCCGGGCATGGCGGCCAGTCCGGCGGCCTGGAGGTCGCGCAGGACGTCCAGGGTGGGTTTCTTGCTGATCTTGCTCAGGTGCTCGATCTCGGCGGCGGTGAACGCCTTGACCTGCAGGTCAGGGAAGGCTTCGCGCAGGCCGCGTACCATCTCGGGGTAGTACTCCCACTTGTGGTTGGGGTGGTGGCCGCTGCTCATGTGCAGTTCGGTGATGCCGGGCACGTAGCGGCGGCGGACCTGTTCGGCCACCTGCTGCGGGTCGTAATCCCAGGCGCGTTCCTCGTTCTTGTGCGCGGCGAACGCGCAGAAGGTGCAGCCCACGTAGCAGATGTTCGTGAATTCAAGGCGCATGGAGTGCACGAAGTACACCCGGTCGCCGTGCAGCTGCTGCTTGCGCAGGTTCGCCAGTCGCATCAGGGTGTTCAGGTCGCGGGTGTCGTACAGCTGCATGCCCTCGGCGAAGGTCAGGCGCTCGCCCGCCTCGACCTTCTCCACGATGGGCGCAAGTGCCGGGTCGGAAAGCCACTTCATACCGCGCAGCATACGCCCGCCCGGCACGCGGGAATGTCCCCGAATCCTGCAATGCCTGCATGAACCGTTCAGGGTCGCGTGGGGGGTGGGGGCGCGTCAGAGTCGTGACAGGCGGCGCGTGCCACACTGCTGAGCAAGTTGAACGACCACGCCACCGACTCGCACAGGCAGATTGCCCGGTACCGGTCCCTGATTCAGGTGACGGCGGTACTCTCACGGCACGTGCGCACCGACGAGTTGCTGCGCGCCATGCATGCGCAGGTGCGGGTACTGTTCGACACGCCCGTCACACTGCTGGCCCTCCGGACCCCGCAGGGCGGCTGGCACTGCCTGACTCTGGAAAGCAACAACCTGTCCGAGCAGTTCATAGGCCTGCGCCCCGACGGGCTGCTGGAACGCGTGCTGGAAGGCCGCCTGCGCCTGGAAAACGACCTGCCGGCGTACCTGGAACGCGAGCGGCTGGGCGTCGTGCGGGTGCACCACCGGTCTGACCTGCCGTCCACGCTGTCTTGGATGGGCGTGCCGCTTCAGGCGGGCGCGGTGACGGGCGTGCTGTCCGTGCAGAGTTACGCCCTGAACGCCTTCACGCCCGAGGACCTGGAATTCCTGGAGTTACTGGGCGTGCACCTGAGCATCGCGCTAGAGAACGCCACGCTGCACGAACGGGTGGAGCGCGAGGCGCACACGGACCCCCTGACGGGCCTGTGGAACCGCCGCCGGTTCACGGAGCGCAGCGAGGCGGCCCTGCTGGGCGTGCGCCGGGGCGAGCCGCACACGCTGGCCGTGATGGACCTTCAGGATTTCAAGCGCGTGAACGACGAGTTCGGGCATGACGTGGGCGATCAGGTGCTGGTGCAGGTCGGGCAGATGCTGGACCGCCTGACGCTGAACGGCGGGCACGTGTTCCGGCTGGGTGGCGACGAGTTCGCGGCCCTGCTGCCTAGCCGGGAGGCTGAGGCGCTGCGGGGCGTTCAGGACCTGCTGGATGAACTGAGGGATCAGGTGTGGGCCGTGCCGACACCACGCCTGAACGTGGGGCTGGCACCGGCCTACCCGGAGGATTCCGTGAGCGAATGGGTGAGCCGCGCCGACGCGCGCATGTACAGCGCGAAACGTCAGCGTCAGCAGTTGATGGAGTAACCGTCAGAGCAGCGGCGGGATTCAGGGTGGCAGAACCTGTGACAGTTCTGTCATGAACCCTGGATGAACCCGGTCACCGGAAACTGCTGCGGGCCACGCCCTGGCTGCGGCGGACCCTGGCGCGGTGGGCGGGTGCCTGGCGTGAACTCTTTCGGTGCGGGACACGGCCGGGTAGGCTACGCTGGGGGCGTGAAGCCGGAATCCGTTCGTCCTGAAACAGAATCCACGCAGCCGGACGGGCCGCCCGCACCGGCCAGCCCCCCGACCCAGTCGACCCCCACCCAGTTGGCGCCGCCCCGACCGGGACACGCCCCGGAAGTCTGGACGGTGGACGGCATCGAACCGACGCCGCACGGCCCGGTCGCGCGGCTGGAACGCCCGGACGGGCAGACCGTGGACCGCCCCCTGACCGACCTGCCCCCCGGCCTGCGGGAGGGCGACCTGCTGGCCGTGGACGACGGCCCGGACGGCCTGATTCTGCGCCTGCTGGCCGACGGCAGTGCCGCGCGCCGCGCCGCCAGCCAGGCGACCCTGGACGCCCTGAACGAACAGGGCCGCGACCCATCAAGCCACCCACTGTCAGCAGACCTGTCAGTCAACGAGGACGGAGAGATCAACCTGTGAGTCCCAGAGCACCCAGGAAAGAAGCCCCCACCCCCAGCCGGGCAGGCACCACGAAAACTGCCGCCCCGAAGGCCACCCCCACCAAAGCCTCCGCCACCGCAGCCTCCACGAAGGCAGCCGCCGCAAAGACCGGGAGTACCAGGGCGTCCAGCACGAAGGCCAGCACCCCGAAGGCCAGTAGTGCGAAGGCCGGCGCCCGCACGGGCCGCCGTGCCGGGAAGGGCCGCTCCGGACCCAGTTCCTCGGACCTGCTGGGCGTGCTGGTGCTGGTCGTGACCGGCAGTCTCGCCGCGTGCGGCTGGATCCGCAACCAGGATGGCGGCAGCGACGCACCCACCAGCGGGCCAGCCACGACCGCCCCGGCCGGCGCGCAGGTCACCATCCGGTTTCTGGATGTGGGGCAGGGCGACGCCATCCTGATCCGCAGCCCGGAAGGGAAGACCGCCCTGATCGACGGGGGCCGCAGCGCCGAGCGCCTCAGCGATCAGCTGGAGAAGTACGGCGTGACCCGCCTGGACCTGATGATCGCCACGCACGCCGACGCCGACCACATCGCGGGCCTCGTGCCGGCCGCCGCCCTGAAACCCCGCCTGTTCATCAACAACGGCATGGGCGGCACCACCCAGACCTGGGAGCGGCTCGTGAAGGCTCTCCAGGGTGTGGACGCCACCTTCACGAAGGCCAGTAACCAGACCGTGAACCTGGGGAGTGTGAAACTGCGCGTCATTGCGCCCCCGCCCGGCATGCCCGACGATCAGAACCTCAACAGCGTCGGCCTGGCCGTGCAGTTCGGGGAGTTCCGCGCCCTGCTGACCGGCGACAGCGAAAGCCCGGAAACCGAGGGGTGGATGGCGCAGGAACGCGCGGACCTGCGCGGACCCTTCCAGGTCTACAAGAGCATTCACCACGGGGCCGCCAACGGGGACACCGTCGGGTGGCTGGCGAGCGTGCGGCCGCAGAACGTGGTCATCAGCGTCGGGCAGAACAGTTACGGGCACCCGACCGATTCGGCGCTGCGCCTGTACCGCCAGAGCGGCGCGCGCGTGTACCGCACCGACCGTCAGGGGACCGTGACCTTCCAGGGCCGCGCGGACGGCACCTACACCGCCGACACCGACCGCTGAAGCCCGCCCGGAAGCCGTTCTTCTCGTGCTATCCGCCCGGGTTGAACGGCTGTGCAAGCCATTCAACCGGAGTCCGTATCAGGGGTGCCCGGTGCCCGGAAGGTCCGGTGTCGGCCGGGCCGCGTCAGGGTGGCGGCTGCCCTCGATCAGCGCGACGAACTGCTCGACGACCTGCGGGTCGAACTGCGTGCCGCTCTGCGCGCGGATCTCGGCGATGGCCGCCGCGTGCGACCACGCCTCCTTGTACGGGCGGACGTGCGTGAGGGCGTCGTACACGTCGCAGACAGCGAAAATCCGGGCGGCCAGCGGAATGGCCTCGCCGGCCAGTCCGTCCGGGTAGCCGCGCCCGTCCCAGCGCTCATGGTGAGAGCGGATGACGTCCAGCGTGGCCGGCATCAGCCCCGACAGCCGGTGCGCGATCTCGTACCCCCGCTCGGCGTGGTGGCGCATGACCTGCCACTCCTGCTCGTCCAGCGGGCCGGGCTTGAGCAGAATGGCGTCCGGAATGACCAGCTTGCCGATGTCGTGCAGGGACGCCCCCTGGCGCAGCGCGTCCAGTTTCGCGTCGTGCAGGCCCAGTTGCCGGCCCAGCTGCGCCGAGAGGTCCACGACCCGCGCGGTGTGCCCGGCCGTTTCCAGGTCGCGTTCCTCCAGCGCCACGCCCAGCGCCAGCAGGCCGCCCTGAAGGGCGCTGCGGACCGTCTCGACCGCCTGAAGCCGCTCGAAGGTGTGCCCCAGCCGGGAGGCGACCGCCTCGGTCAGGCGGCGCGCCTGGGGCGTGACGACCCGCCACGACCCGAACTGCAACAGGCCCAGCACGCCCATCACGCGGCCCCCGTACCGCACGGGCACCAGCAGCGTACTTTTCAGGCCGGCCTGCACCCAGGCGTCCAGCGCGCCGGGATGGTCCGGGTAATCGTTACTCCAGTGCGCCGCGCTGTCCGCGATCACCTGACCGGTCAGGCCCGTCCCGGCGCGGTAGGCACGTTCCGTCAGGGCCCGGGCCGCGCTGGGCGGCAGGTCGCCGCTCAGTTCGCGCAGCACGAAGTCCTCGCCCGTCCGTTCCAGGTACACGCTGGCGTGAAAGTCCAGCACCTGCCGCGCCAGCATCAGGCCCTCGCCCAGCACGTCCTGCGGCGTTTCCAGCTGTTCCAGGCGCGACGTGAACTCCTCGACGCTGGGCCCCAGCCGCCCGCCTCCCCGCTGCTCGGCGTCGCGGCGCTGCCCTTCCTTGTGTTCGTACATGGCGGCGTCGGCCAGCGCCAGCGACCGCTCCAGCGACGACACGCCCTGCACGGCGCTCACGCCGAACGCGAAGGGAGGCAGCGGCTCGCCCGGCGTTTCCAGCAGCGCCAGGGCCCGCCCGGCCACCCCGGCGGCCTGCCCGGCATCCAGGGCCGGGAGCAGCATCACGAACTCGTCGCCGCCCCAGCGCGCCACCAGTCCCAGCGGTTCCGTGACCTCCAGCAGTGCCAGCGCCACGCGCCGCAGGTGGGCGTCCCCGGCGGCGTGCCCGCCCAGGTCGTTGATGACCTTCAGGCGGTTGAGGTCCAGCACGACCACGCTCAGCGGCCCCAGCCCGGCCCAGTGCACGTACTGCCGTGCCAGCCCGCCCCGGTTCCACAGGCCGGTCAGTGAATCGCGTTCCTCCCGTTCCCGCTGCGCCTGCCCCTCGCGTTCCAGGGTCCGCGCCCGCTGAAGGCTGCGCCGCAACCGCGCCGAGAGCAGCGTCACCGTCACCAGCGAGATCAGCAGCGTCAGGATGCCCAGCAGCGCGGCCAGTTGCAGGCTCACGCGGGCGTCCCAGGTCTGCCGGACCCGCAGCGCCGAGATCATGACCCCCAGCCGCTCCGAGATCATGACCCCCAGCCGCTCCGAGAGCGGGTCCACGCGCGCCGCGTCAAGCTCGCGGGCCGCCTGCCGGTCCCCCTGGCGGATCAGCGCGAGTTCCTGCGTGGTCGCCTCGCGGTACTCGCCCAGCGTGACTGCGGCTGCCGGGAGGGTCACACCGGGCGGCAGGGTCGGGCGCAGCGGCAGCCAGCTCACGGGAATCAGGCGGTTCTCGCGGGCCGCCGCCCGCCGCAGCTCGGCCTCCCGCTGCCGGGCCAGCCTGACGCAGCGGTCCAGGTCCAGCCAGAAAGAGGCGTCCAGCGGTTCGCCGCTGATGGCCCGCCAGTCCAGCGCTTCCAGCTGATGCGTGAGCGCGGTCGTGTCGGCCAGCAGCAGCAGCGTCCGCTGATGCCCGCTGGCCGAACGGATCACCAGGACGCTCAGGGACATGCTGGCCAGGGTCAGGGCGACCAGCAGGAACATCCACCACGGCGCGCCCAGCAGACCCTCGCGCAGCCCGCCGCTCAGGCTACCCGGCCACCGCCCGGCGCGCGTCACGGCCGCGCCCGGCGCCAGCAGCGCGGACCTTGCAGGGGAGGGGGGGCGGGGCACACACCCCCACTGTCCAGCATGGCCCCTGTCTGCCCTCTGACAGCGGGTCTCCGTTCAGATGCCATTTAGGCGGGAAAGCGTGTGGGGCTCGGGTGGCCCGCAACCGACGGAATCCGCTGCCCCCACGCCTCAGTCTGGGTGGCTCTGGCTGAGGCGTGGGGGCGGCGGTGCTTCCACGCGGACCTCCTGGCCGGTCAGCGGGTGCCGGAACCGCAGCGTCCAGGCGTGCAGCCAGTACCCCAGGTCGCCCGGCAGGCCCGGCAGGTCCGGGAGTGGCGCGCCGCCCGGCCCGTACAGCGGGTCGCCCAGCAGCGGGTGCCCGGCGCTGGCCAGGTGAATGCGGATCTGGTGTGGCCGACCGGTGTGAATATCCACGTCGAACAGCGTTGCCCCGCCCCTGCGCTCTCGGACGGTCGCCACGCTGCGCGCTGCCTTGCCGTCCGGACTGGCCGCGAACACGCTGCCCAGGCGCGGGTGCGGTACCGGCCCGATGGGCGTGCGGATGTCCAGGGTGTCCCAGGTGGGCACGCCCGTTCCCAGCGCGCGGTACACCTTCTGCACCTCGTGTTCCCGCCACGCGCGGGACAGGGCCGAGCCGGCCTCGCCGGTCCGTGCGAACAGCACCACGCCGCTCGTGCCGCGCCCCAGGCGGTGCAGCGGACTGGCTCCCGGAAACCGTAGGCGCACCTGCGTCAGCAGTGTGTGCGTCAGGAAGCCCGCGCCGGGCAGGGTGGGCAGGCCCGGCGGTTTACTCACGGCGACCAGCGAGGCGTCCTCCAGCAGCACCGCGTACTCCAGCGGCGCGGGTTCCTCCCGCCACGGCGGGCGGTGCCACACCACCACGTCGCCCGAGCGCAGCACCTCGTCCCCGCGCGCCTGCACGCCCCGCACCTCCACCTCGCCCGCCGCGAGCCTTGAGGCCCACACCGCCGCGCCGGAATGCCGGAACGACTCGCTCAGGAACGCCAGCACCCCCACGCCCCCCACCCGCACCTGCGAGCGGAATGCGAACCCGTCGTTCGAGGGAGCGTCGTCCGTCATGGCGTACAGGGTACGCGGAACGCGGGTCCGGTGCCCTTCCCGCGCCCCGCCTCCCGCTTCCGGCGCCCAGCCTCTACACTGGCCTGTGATGTTTGGTCCTGTTTCCCCTAGAAGTCGCCCGCAACCGGGGCACCTGTACGACGTGGCCGTGGTCGGCGCCGGGCTGGCCGGGACGGAACTGGCGTGGCGGCTGGCCCGCGCGGGCCGGGACGTGCTGCTGGTCTCGCAGGCGCTCGATCACCTGGGGAACCTGTACCAGCCGACCACGCAGGGCGTGACCTTCCCACCGGGTAGCCTGTTCGAGGAGGTGCGCGCCGCGCTGCACCCCGACACGGACGGCTGGACATTCCACCGGCACCTGAAAGCCCGCGTGGAGGAAACCACCGGCATTCACCTGCTTCAGAGCACCGTGACGGCGCTGGACGAGGAGGACACCCACGTGGTCCTCTCGACCTGGGAAGGCCCGAAGCTGCACGCCCGCCTGTGCGTGCTGGCCGTCGGCGCGTTCCTGAAGGGCCGCCTGCTGGTGGGGGACACCATGGACGAGGCCGGGCGGCTCAGCGAGGTCGCGTACGACTTTCTGGCGGACGACCTGACCGCCAGCGGCATCTGGCTGACCGGCAGCGAGCGCCGCGCCGAGGGCGAAGGCGTGGAACCCCCGTACGAGGTGCGCTTCCTGACGCCCGCCCCCACTGAACTCGACGGGTTCCGCGTGAACCGCCTGGAACGCGTGCGGATGCTGGGCCAGTGCACGCCCGGCGACCACACGTACGCCAGTGTGCTGCACGACGCCGCCCACCTCGCGGACGACCTGTCCACTGACCTGAACGGGGAGGTGAACGCGTGATCGCCCCCCTCGGTGACTTCCACTTCCCGGACAGCGCCGCGCGCCTGTACCCGCACACCCCGGAGCGCCCCTGGGTGCTGGAAGTGGGCTTCGGGGACGGCCGTTTCTGGCCGCACTACGCCGCGACCTTCCCCGAGTCGCCCAACTACCTGGGCGTGGAACTGTCCGGCGTGTCCCTGCTCAAAGCCAACCGCCGCCTGCGGGACGCCGGTCTGGACAACGCCCTGCTGACCAAACTGCCGGCCGACGTGCTGATCCGTGAAGTCATCCCGCACGCGGGCCTGGACCTGATCGTCGTGAACTTCCCTGACCCGTGGCCCAAGGCCGGGCACACCGACCACCGCCTGCTGCGCGCGCCGTTCTTCCGCCTGGCGGCCAGTCGCCTGAAACCCGGCGGGATGATCCTGCTCACCACCGACCACGACGAGTACTTTGAATTCGCGTGCGCCGAGGCAGCCGCCAGCGGGGTCATGCACACCGAGATCACCGAACCGCCCGCCGCCGCGCTGGAAACCAAGTACGCCCTCAAATGGCGGGACCTGGGCCTCGGTGCCCACCACGCCCGCTTCATTCCCACCGCGCATACGCCCGTCCCGCACGGCCGCACCGCGCCCTACCCGGAGGACCCCACCACCGTGCCCCACGCTGTCCTGACCCTGCCCGACACTTTCGCCCCCCAGACCTTCGAGAAACTCACGGAACGCAACCCCGCCAGCCGAGGCGCCGACGAGGGCGCAGGCTGGACCGTCATCCTGCTCGACCTGTACGCCGGGCTGCGACGCGACGGCTGGGTCGTCCTGGCGCACGTCGTGGAAGGCGAACTGACGCAGGAAGTCCTGATCGGCATCACTGCCCGCGAGGACGGCACGCACCTCGTGCGCCTCGCCAAGTTCGGCGGCCCGATCATCACGACCGGCGTGAAGGCCGCCGTGGGCGTCGTCACCCGCTGGCTCGAAGGGCAGGGCGCGGTCGTCAAACACCACGGGTACTGACACGGACTCCGGTTGAATGGTTTGCAAAAACCGTTCAACCCGAGCGGAGCGAGTGGGAGCCGGACGGGTTCCGGGCGTGGAGTTGGCAACCCGGTGTATTTCCGGGTTGTTAACGAAACAGACGGAATCCGTATGACACGGACTCCGGTTAGACGGCCGGCCCGCCTTCTGTCTCCGCGCGGTATGCGGCCTGCACCAGCTTCAGGCCGGGGGCCAGGGCCAGCGCGCGCAGCAGCGGCCCCTCGATGCGCAGCGTGCCGTCCGTCATGGCGGCCACCACGTTCAGTTCGCCGCGCCAGAAGGCGTGCGCGCCCGGCCCGCGCAGGTGGAAGGTCAGGTCGGCCGCACCCTGCCGGGCCGCCTCGCCAGTCGTGACGACCGATGTGCCGCTGCGTCCGTCCACGCGCACGCAGGCGTCCGGGTCCGACTGGATGAACAGCAGGCTCAGCCGCGCGCGGGCCGGGCCGGGATCGGCGGCTCGCAGGAACGCGCGTGTCAGCACCTGTTCAGGGCCGGGGCCGCCCGGGGTGGAAGAAAGGGACATTCCATCAGGGCAATGCAAGAGCGCGCCACCGACCGTATCATTCCCTGCAAATCTGCCGCCAGGACGGCATTTTCTGCCGGAGTGCGTGCGTTCATGAAGCGTGATCCCGTACACTTGCCCGCCGCGCCGAGTGGTCTTCTGACCGGGCAGGAAAACTCAGTTTCTGGAGGTCCATCATGAATGAACAGCTTCAGCAGACCCTCGATGCCCTGTCGGGCGGACTTCAGGGCGTACCGGCCAGCGCGGCCGTCGCCAACGTCACCACCTGGCACCAGACGCTGGACGGCGTTCCCGGCGCCGAGACCATCGTCGAGCACCTCGCCAGCCTGAAAGCCGCGCTGGAAAGCGGTGACCTCGAAGGCGCCGCCGCGCTGCTCCCGGATCTGGGCGCCGCGACCGAGAGCATCACCCCCGACGCTCCCGCTGCCGACCAGGACGGCCTTCGCCAGCTGGCCGCCGCCCTCCAGGGCTGAGCCCCGCATCTCGTGAACCCCGTCTATGATGACGGGGTTTTCTTATGTCTGAGATCCCCGTGTTCACTACCGAACCAATGAGCGTCATCCTGCCCGACGTGCGTGACCGTCTGCGCGCCGCAGGGCAGGTGACCTTCACCGTGCCCGATCCCGACGCCGGCCTGGGCCTGTACGCGGGCGAGGCCACCCCGCACGGCACGCACCGCCCCTGGAACACCTGGACGGATCTCGCGGACCTGCTGGGCGCGCACCTGCTGACGCCGCAGAGGGCAGGGGAGGGCCGCGTGGGCCTCACACTGCGCACGCATGCCCCGGCCCGCGACCCGGACCACGCCGGATACGGCCCCGACGGCGACTGGGCCCGCGTGAACAAACTGGAAGACCCGGTATTCCTGGCCACGTTCACCGAGGCGCTGCGCCGCGTGAACCCCCCACCCGGCGGGCGTGTACTGGCGCTTGGCGTGAACGCCGGACATGAACTGGACGCCCTGCCGCTGGCCCTCCCGGACCGCGCGCTGGCAGTGGTGGGCGTGGACCTGGACCCGGCCGCCGTGCAGGCCGCCCGCACCCGCCACCCGCACGCCACCTTCCACACGCTCGACGTGAACGCCCTCCCGCCCGAACTGGGCCGCTTCGACCTGATCCTGGCCCTGAGCCTCCTGCAAAGCCCCGGCGTCACGCAGGATGTGCTGCTGGCCACGCTGCGCCGCCACCACCTGACCCCCGGCGGCGGCCTGATCCTCGGGTACCCGAACGCCCGCTACCGGGGCGGCACGCTTTCGTACGGGGCGCGGATGCGCAACTACGCCCGCCCGGACCTGAGCCTGCTGGCCGCCGACGTGACCAACGCCCGGCGCGGCCTGCAGAAACACGGCTTCAAGATCTTCGTGACCGGCAAGTACGAACTGCTCCTGACCGCCATTCCCGCCCAGGCACACACGCCCACCGACCTGGAACTGTAAAGCGCGCCTCCCAGTTGGGGGCGCGCTCGCGGAACAGGGGGGGTGCTCAGACGGAATCCGTCCTGCTCCCACTCGCTCCGCTCGGTTGAATGGTCTGTAAACCATTCAACCGGAGTCCGTATCAACCCTTGGTCAGGATCCGCACGCTGAGAATCTGGTCGGCCGTCGCGCCCTCGATCTCGGCGTTGCTCTGGTCCATGGTGCGCGTCAGTTTCGGCAGGGTGTCGTCGCCGGTCACGACCTTCCCGAAGATGGTGTGCTTGCCGTTCAGGAAGTCGGTGGGTTCGAACGTGATGAAGAACTGGCTGCCGTTCGTGGCGGGGCCGCTGTTCGCCATGGCGAGAATGCCGCCGGCGTTGAAGGTGAGTTTCTGACGGAACTCGTCGGCGAAGCTGTAGCCGGGGCCGCCGGTTCCCCACTCGGCTTTCTTACTCTCATCCACGCTCTTGGGGTCGCCGGTCTGCGCCATGAACCCGTCGATCACGCGGTGAAAGCGGATGCCGTCGAAGTAGTGGTTGCGGGCCAGGAACACGAAGTTGTTCACGGTGACCGGCGTTTCCTGCTCGTACAGGTCTGCCAGGAGCTGCCCGCGGCTGGTGTCGATCAGCGCGTAGTAGTCCTTGCCGTCTTCCAGGGCCGGGTCCGGTTCGGCCTTGAATTCACGGGTGGGTTTGTCGCTCAGTGCCGGGACCAGCGTGTATCCGGCGGGCACGGCGCCCGGTTTGGTCACGGCCGGACCGGCCGCCGCCGTGTCCGTGGCGGGCGTGTCGGTGGTCGCCGTATCGGTGGCGGTGTCCGTGGCCGCTGTGTCGGTCTGGGTCGTGTCGGTCTGCGTGGCGGCCGCGCCGTCCTTCTTCTGGCAGGCGGTCAGGGCAAGGAGCGCGGTCAGGATCAGGGCAGCGTGTTTCATCGTTCCTACCAGTGTAGCGGCCCGGACGCACGGCGCGTCACGCAGAAGGATGAGGGCAGGCAGGGCCGGTGACGGCGCGGCCGCGCTACACTGCCCTCTTGATGATCGTGACCATTGACGGCGTGGCGGCCAGCGGAAAATCCAGCGTGTCCTCGGGTGTCGCGCAGGCGCTCGGCGTGCCCTACGTGAGCAGCGGCCTGCTGTACCGCGCCGCAACCCTGCTGGGCCTGGAGGCGAGCCTAGACCTGCACGCCGCGCCCCACCTGCTGACCCTGCTGGGCACACATCCGGTCCGCCTGGAACCCCTGGCCGGCGGCAACCGCGTCTGGCAGGGCGAACGTGAACTCACGGATGACCTGCACTCGACCCGCGTGGACCGGGGCGTCAGCGTCGTGGCGGCCCTGCCGGAGGTGCGGGAGTGGGTGGACGCCCAGTTGCGCGCCCTGCCCGAACCGTTCGTGGCCGAGGGCCGTGACATGGGTACCAACGTATTCCCGCACGCCAGCCACAAGTTCTACCTGACTGCCAGCGCCCGCATCCGCGCCGAGCGCCGCGCCCGCGAACGCCCGGAAGACGTGCCCGCCATCGAGGCCGCCCTGCAACGCCGCGACGAGCTGGACACCGTGCAGAGTGCCCCCGCCCCCGACGCCCTGGTGATCGACACCGGCCCGCTGGACCTTCAGGGCGTGATCGACACCATCCTGACTCGCCTGCGCTGAACGCAGCGTCACGAACAGCGCCGCCCCCCTGTTGGGAGGCGGCGCTCTGTTGTGCGGTCAGGCGATCAGGGGCGCGCGACGGTGAATTTCTGGGTGGTGTACACCTCGGTGTCGGTGGCGACACTCTCGTCACCCTGGGCCTTGAGGGCCTTCAGGCGCAGCTGGTAGGTGCCGTTCGCGGCGGCGTTGCCGTTACTCAGCTTGCCGTCCCAGGCGTAGGTGTTGTAGGCGTCGCAGGTGTTGCTGGTCAGCGCGACGTTGTTGGTGCAGTTGCGGCCCAGGTACTCCTGCTTGAGCAGGGTGTCCACGACGGCGCCGTTCGCGTCGAGCAGTTCCATGGTCATCTTGCGGACCTGATGCGACAGCTGCGCGATGACGTACGGGGCGTCGTTGGTCAGTTCCGTGGGCTTGCTGGGGTCCAGCGCGATTCCCTTGAAGGTGTAGTCGATGGGGGCGGTCGCCACCTCGCCTTCCTCGAAGAAGGTGTCTTCCTTGTCGTCGAACAGCGCGGGGAAGTTGTAGCTCGCGCCGCCGATCGTCAGATTCCCGAGCGCCTGGATGCTCTGGTAATCGCCCTTGAAGCCGGCGTAGGGGATGACCATGTTCTGGCCGGAGCTGCTTTCAAGAACGATGTACCCGCCGTACTGGGACTTGTCGGGCGCGCCGGCCGGGGCGGTGATCACCACGTTCAGTTCGGTCTCGCCGCCGGCAGGGACCGTGACCATCACGTCGGCCTTGTCGGCGTCCTGACCGTTGATGGTCATGGTGGCGTAGGCCTGGCTGGCGGCGGGGGCCAGGGTGGTCCCGCCGACCGTCAGTGCCGGGTAGTGGTAGGCCTTGAAGGTCTCGGTGCGGGTCCAGGTGTTCTTCAGGACCACGACCTTGTTGCGCGTGGCGAAGCTGGCGCTCTCGCCCAGGCTCAGTTTGTTCGGCGTGGCGCGCACCGTGTTGTAGTACGACCCGACGATGTCCACCATGCCGGCCCCCTGGCGCTGCACGTAATCGGGCAGTCCGGTGAACAGTGTGCCGGCGGGGTTGCGGTACCAGCGCAGCGTGGCGCTGTTCATCAGCAGGCCGCGCATGTCCTTGGCCTTGGTGTTCGGGAAGGCCTGCAGCATCAGCGCGGCGGCGCCTGCCACGTGCGGGGAGGCCATGCTGGTACCGCTGAGGGTGGCGTACCCGCCGTTCCCTTTCTCCAGGGGGTAGGCGCTGCGGATGTTCCCGCCCGGCGCGGAGATGTCGGGCTTGAGTTCCAGGTCGGCGCTCAGGCCGTACGAGGAGTACGAGTCCAACGTGTTCGCCGTGGGGCTGGGAATGCTGATCTTGCCGTCGGCGAAGGTCATGGACACACCGGCTGCAATCTTGCTATCGATCTTGGCGCCGCTGGCGTCGTTCACGAACGCCACGGGAATGGTGATGCTGCTTGCTCCTGTCAGCGAGGGCGCCAGGTACCCGGAGTCGCGGTTGTACAGGATGACGGCGCTGGCCCCGGCGTCCTGGGCGTTCTTGGCCTTCTCGTAGAAGGTGCAGGTGCCGCGGCGGATCAGCACGGCCTTGCCGGTCAGGCTGCCGGCCGCGTAGGGGTTCGCGGTGCCGACCAAGCAGCCGTCGGTGGCGGTGGTGGTGGTGCTGGTGGCCAGTTTCGTGATGGGCAGGGTCACGCCTGCCTTGCCGGTGGGGGCCGGGTCGCCCGCCATGAACGGAATGGTCTCGCCGGACGACAGCGTGAACTTGTTCACCTCGATCTCGGTGTTGCTGATCGATGCGACCGAGATCACGTTGTCGCCCATGGTCACGCCGCCCATGGAGTACTGGCCACTGGCGCCGCTGTTCCCGGCGGACGCCACGACGATCATGCCCTTCTTGACCATGCGGCTGCCGACCTTCGCTGACGGCGTGCCCTCCCAGTTCTCGAACGCGGACCCGATGCTCAGGTTCACGACCTGCATGCCGTCCTTGTACGCCTGCTCCATGGCCGCGATCATGATGTCTTCGCTCGTGCTGCCGTCGCAGCCGAACACGCGGTACGCGCCGAAGCTGACCTCGGGCGCCACGCCCTTGAAGCCCTTGCTGGCGTCGTTGCCGCCCACGATCCCGGCGACGTGCGAACCGTGACCGCCGCAGTCGTCCGCGATCGGGTCGGGTTTGGTGGGTTTGCCGAAGTCGTAGTCGTCACCCACGAAGTCGTACTGCGCGACCACGCGGCCTGCGAAGGCCGGGTGTTCCAGGTCGATGCCGGTGTCGATCACGCCGACCTTGATGCCCTTGCCGGTCAGGCCCAGCTCGTTCTGGGCCACGTCGGCGCCCGTCATCTTGATGGCGGAGAACATGTCGGGCGTCAGGGCGTCGGTCAGGTTGACTTCCACCTTCGGCGCGGCGATCTCCTTGACGGGGTACACGCCCAGCACGCCGGGCAGGCGCGAGATGCGGTTGATTTCCGCCTCGCTGGCCTGCACGGAGAAGCCGTTGAACAGCGTCTGGAAGCTGCGGACTTCCTGGTACTTGACGCCCTGCTGCGCGGCCTGCGCGCGGAAGCTCGCCTGCTGCCCGCTGACGCTCTGCACGCTCAGCGTGGTGGGATCGCCGGCCAGTTCCACGAACCAGAGGGTCGGGGTGTTCGGCGTGGCTTTCAGGATGCTGGCACGGTTGGCGGCGGGCGTCGAGCCGATGGGTGCGGAGGCGGTGGGGGCACTGGTACCGCAGGCCCCCAGGACCAGCGCGAGACTCAGCAGGGAAATGGATTTGACCGTGTTCTTCACAGGGAACTCCTTGAATTCAGAGGTGGGCCGGGCGGTGCTCAGCGGCGGGTCAGGGCGATCTGGTAGGTGTTCGTGACCCGGTCGTTCTTGGCGGTTGCGTCGTCGTGAATGTCGAAGCTGGTCACGACGGCCGTGTACGTCCCGGCGGCCGGGGCGTTGAAGCGGATCTCGGATTCCAGGCCCGCGCCGCTGTCATCGTCTTTTTCCAGGACCGTGCGGCCGTCCGGCATCAGGATCATCACGTACGGGTCCAGGGTGCTCTTGGCGTCCACGCTGACGCTCTGCACGGTCAGTTTCAGGGCCTCGCCAGCGGCGGCCGTGAACTTGAAGTAATCCTGGTCGCGGTCCTGTCCGGCAATGACGCCGCTGACAGGGGTGCCCACTGTGAGGGCCGTGGCGGCCGCCACGCTGTTGTTCGGCTCGTTCCGGTCCGCAATGGCGACGGTCAGTGGCGCGGTCTTCGTGGCAATGTTCCCGCTACCGTCGTACGCCTTGACCATGATGGTGTGCGCGCCGTTGTCCGCGAAGGCGTAGGCCTTGCTGGCCTCGTAAGGTGCTGCGGTATCCGCAGTGACCAGCGTGCCGTTGTCGTAGAACTCAACCTTGCTGATTCCACTTTCGTCCGAGGTCGCAGCCGTGAACGTGGCGGTCCCGGCGTTCACGAGGGTGGCGGGGCTAACCGTGACGTTCAACGCCGGAATGGTGATGTCTCCCACCCCGGTGTTACAGGCGGTGAGGAGCGCGCCGGTCAGGGCAAGAAGTGAAAGGGCACCAAATCGCTTCATGGAAACTCCTTGATCCCTGGGGGTACACGTGGATGACGGCGCCAGCCCTTGCCGGAACGGAGGTGTGTGTGACCCTTCAGGAACCTGATTTGAGATCAGGCTTTGTGTTGCTATAGAAAACAAATATAACCCTCATGGGCCGGCACCACAAGACCGCTTCAGGCAGCTCTCAGCTGGTATTCAGGTCAGTTGCCGGGAAAGAGAGGTCTGGACTGCGTCCGCCCGCCTGGGCTTTCCGGTACCCTGGAGGTGATGCGTCCCGTACTGCCCGCCCTTCTGCTTTTAAGCGCCGCTCTGGTCGCCTGCCGCCCGCAGGAGGTTCGCGCGCCGGACGCCTACCCGCTCAGTGGGACCGTGGCGGGCCGCTGGGGCGACAGCCCCCGCCTGCGTCTCGCGCTGATCGGGACCGGCGTTCCGGGAGCCGTCAAGAACGACAGCACGATCGGGCAGAACCTGGTCAGCAGCGGCCTGAACAGCTGGCAGTTCGGGTTTGAGTTGCCGGCTCCGGGTGTGTTCAACGTGGCGGGCGTGTATCAGGTCGTGGCGTTCGATGACGCGAACAACAACGCGCAGTACGACGTGGGTGAGACGGTGGCCCGTAACCGTAAGTGGCTGGTGGTCAGTCCGACTGACGCGAATATTCCGGCCGTGACCCTCCCGGCATTCCTGGGTGGCGGCGAGGCCCTGCCAGCCATGACGGTTCGCAGCGGCTGGAACGTGTACGACCAGTCGCAGCCGCTGGGCAGCACGAACCCGGTGCCGTTCACCACCCTGCTCGGGTACGACCTGAGCCGCTGATCCCCGACCCCATGAGGGCCGTCTGGGAAAACGCTTAACGGGAGAAGGTCGGCTCAGCCGCAGTGCGGGGCGTCTGGCGGCTCTACGTTCAGGGGTATGATCTCGTCACGTTTCGCCTTCCTGGCTGTGTGCCTGTCCGCGCCGCTGTTCCCGGCCTCCGCGCAGTCTGCGGCGGCGCTGGCCCGAGTGGACGCCGCGCAGATGAGCATTCCGGCGGCCCGGGAGACCTTTCAGAAGGGCGGGTACCGTGGGAGCGTCCTGACGGTCCGGCAGACGCTGGCGGCGGGCAGCAACTACACCCGGCAGGTCGTGAGTTACCAGTCCGAGGGGCTGCGCATCAATGCCCTGCTGACCGTCCCGCGCGGCACGCCGCCCAGGGGGGGCTGGCCCGCCATCGTGTTCAACCACGGGTACGTGCCCCCGAACGTGTACCGCACCACGGAACGCTACGTGGCGTACCAGGATGCGTTCGCGCGGGCGGGGTTCGTCACCCTGAAAAGCGATTACCGGGGGCACGGCAGCAGTCAGGGTGAGGCGCTCGGCGGGTACTACGCGCCGGGCTACACGACCGACGTGATGAACGCCCTGGGCAGCCTCAAGCGTGACCCGCGCGTGAACGCTGCCCGGATCGGCATGTGGGGCCACTCCATGGGCGGGTTCCTGAGCCTGCGCGCCATGACCATCGACCCCAGCGTGAAAGCGGGCGTGATCTGGGCCGGGGTGGTCGGTGATTACGATCAGCTCATGAACAGCTGGACGCGCCGCGCGCCCGTGCCGGCCAGCATTCCCAGCGCCGTGCTGAACCTGCGCAAGCGGGCCGTCGAGAAGTACGGCACGCCACGCGACAACCCCGCCTTCTGGAACAAGCTCAGCGCGAACAGTTACCTGCGTGACCTGGGCGGCCCGGTGCAGCTGCACATCGGCACGAACGACGAGGACGTGCCCGTGGCGTTCCACACGGCGCTGGCGCAGTCGCTGCGGCCCCTGGGGAAACTGGGCAGCAGTTACGTGTACCCTGGCGACAACCACAACCTGTCCGGGAACCTGCGCGTGGCCCTGAACCGCAGCGTGCAGTTCTTCAAGGACAACCTGTAACGCCGTGCGGCGCCTGATCAATCTCGTGCTGTTCGCGCTGGTCCTGGGGGCGGCGTTCGTGGCGGTCACGCAGCCGGACACGTTGCCGTTCCGCCTGCCCTGGAACCCGCCGGTCACGGGCACTCCCGCCGCGCCCGGCGAGGAGGCCCCAGACAGCGGCCGGCCCCTGCAGGACCTGAGCGACACTGCCCTGAAAGCCGCCGTGTCCCGCAATCCCATCAGCATCCAGGCCCTCAAGGCCCGCGAGTACCCCGGCAGCGCCCTGACCGTGCGGCAGACCCTGGCCGCCGGCAGTAACTACACCCGGCAGGTCGTGAGTTACCAGTCCGAGGGTCTGCGCATTAACGCCCTGCTGACCGTGCCGCGCGGCACACCGCCGCAGGGCGGCTGGCCGGCCATCGTGTTCAACCACGGGTACATCCCGCCCGCCGAGTACCGCACCACCGAACGCTACGTGGCGTACCAGGACGCCTTTGCCCGCGCGGGCTTCGTCACCCTGAAAAGCGACTACCGGGGGCACGGCAGCAGCGAGGGACAGGCCCTGGGCGGGTACAACGACCCCGGCTACACCGTGGACGTCCTGAACGCCGCCGCCAGCCTCAGGCGCGACCCGCGCGTGAACCCTGCCCGGATGGGCCTGTGGGGCCACAGCATGGGCGGCCAGCTGAGCCTGAAAGCCATGATCGTGGACCCCAGCCTGAAAGCCGCGTCGCTGTGGGCGGGCGTGATCGCCAGTTACGACGTGCTGTCCACCGACTGGAACCCACCGCCCGGCGAGAAGCGCACGCTGGACGCCCTGAACCGCCGCTACCTGCGCCTCCTGAGCCCCAACGCCTACCTGAAAGAACTGAATGGCCGCCCCATCCAGCTGCACCACGGCACGAACGACAAGGACGTGCCGTACAGCTTCCAGAAGAACCTCGCGGACGACCTGAGGAACGCCGGGCAGAGCGCCGAGGCGTACCGCTACGAAGGCGACAACCACAACCTGTCCGGGAACCTGCGCGTCGCCCTGAACCGCAGCGTGCAGTTCTTCAAGGACAACCTGTAATCCGGACGCCGCCCGTCACTCCACCCAGGTGACCTTCTCGGACAGCGGCGCGCGGGTGCTGGACGGCAACTCACCTGCCGGGTACCCCAGGAACAGCAGGCCCAGCAGTTTCGGTGCGCCCAGCAATTCCGCCGCGACCGGACTGACCATCACCGGGCCGCTCACCCACTTCCCGGCCAGTCCGAACGCCGTGGCGGCCAGCCACATGTTCTGCGCCGCACACGCCACGGCCGCCTGCTCTTCCCACTCCGGCATCTTCGGTTTCTCGGGCATGTGCAGTTCCAGACTGATCCACAGCGGCGCCCGCCACGCCCGCGCCCGCTGCGCCTCCAGCGCCGCCCCGTCCTCCCGGTCCGGCGCGCTGCCCGCCGCGTACGCCTGCGCGAACACCTCGGCCAGCTGCGCGCGGCCCTCACCCGTGAACACCGTGAACCGCCACGGCTCCGTCCGACCATGATTCGGCGCCCAGGTCCCCGCCTCCAGAATCGCCTCGACCACCTCACGCGGCACCGCGTCCGGTTTCAGCAGACTGATATCCACCGTGCGGCGCGAACGGATCACGTCCAGCACAGTCAGGGCAGCGGGGGGGAAGGGAGTGTCCAGCGTCGTCATGCTCCCACTATGCCGCGCTCACCGCGCGCCCCGCCACGCCTTCCCGGCCAGCGTCAGCGCCTCACGCGGGCGGGTCAGGTAAGCCCCCAGGAGCGCCGCTCCCAGTGCAGCTGCCAGTAGGGCCGGTTCTGTCACCACCGACGGAGCGAACACCGGCAGACTCAGTGCGATGCCCAGTGGAGCGAACAGCGTCCCGGACACGCGGCGCAGCACCGCCGCCGACCGCACGGGCCGACGCAGGCTCAGCCGCTGCGTGAATTCCAGCAGCGCCAGTTCCAGCGTCAGCAGGGCCGGCACGATCCACGTGAATTCCCGCGAACCGATCAGCGCGGGCAGGCCCGGCCAGCCGCAGATCAGCCACGTCAGCAGGCCCACCACCACCACGCAGCCCAGCGCACTCTGCCAGAGTGGCGCGGGCGCCGTTTCTTCTTCCGCTAGCAGGCGGCGCAGCTGCCCGTCCCGCTCCAGCCACGCCACGTCCGCCCGCGTGAAGAACTGCGCCTTCAGCGCTGCCCGCACCTCATCAGCCGGACCCAGCGCTACCAGGGCCTCCTGAATCCTTGCCCCGTCTAGCGCCGCAGCGTCCAGCACGTGCGCCGTCAGGTCCCACCGGATGCGTACGGCTGAATCCTCCGGGAACGGCGCCGTCACCTCGTCCAGATAGGCGGCGAGATCCGGATTCAGCGCGTCCGCCGTCATGCCTGCCCTTCCAGATTCAGGGTACGGCTCACGCGCTGTGCCGTGCGGTGCGCGTCCCAGGCCATCCCCACAAGCGCCAGCGGCAGGACAATCAGGAACGCCAGATCCAAGGTGTCTCTTGCCGGAGTGAGCAGCGCCGTGATCCACTGGCCGGACGTCAGGGGCAGTACCAGCAGTCGTGTGCCCAGCGTCGAGGTGTACGGCGTCGGGCGCTGTTTCATGAGCGCCATTAGGGCCAGCAGCAGGGTCAGCCCGGTCAGGGGGCCGGTCAGGTGCCGGAGCAGGTCGGCGTGGTCTTCCAGGTTGCTGAGGATCACCAGTGCGGTGTGCCCAAGCTGCGCGAGCAGCATGGCAACCCAGAGACGCCGGGACGGGGTCCGGTACTGCGTGGCGACTTCCTCCGTGGCGTACGTGCGCCGCAGCGCGCGGTTGACCTGTGCGGGGTCGCCAAGGGTGGCGACGGCTTCTGGTTCGGTCAGTCCGCCTGTCATTGCGTCCTGCACGTGCGCCTGGTACTCGGCGCTCACGCGGCGCTGCGCGGCGGGGGCGAGGTCACGCAGGGCGACGTCCAGCCAGTTATGTAGTGGATTGGTCATGCGTTCTCCCCCAGGACGGCCCGCACGGCGCCGACCTGGGCCTGCCAGTCGCGGCGGGTGCGGGCCAGGGTGGCGCGGCCCTTCTCGGTCAGGCGGTATTCGCGCCGGGTGCGGCCAGCGACCTCATGTTCGCTGCTCTCGATGAGCCCTTCGGCTTCGAGGGCGTGCAGGGCGGGGTAGAGGGTGCCTTCGCGGGCGCGCAGGAGGCCTTCGCTGCGGGTGTTGATGGCCTGGGCGATGGCGTAGCCGTGTTCGGGCTGGCGGTCGAGGACGGCCAGGATGAGCATGCGGAGTTGCTCGCGGGCGTTCATGCCTTCACGATACCTCTGGATTGGATGCATCTCAAGTCGAGGCATCATGTCCATCCCTCACTCCAGCGTCAGGCCGTAGGCGCGGCGGGTGTTCGCGTCGGTCGCGGCTTCCAGTTCGGTGGGGTCCTGGCCGCGCAGGGCCGCGATGAATTCCAGGGTGTGGCGCACGTAGCCGGGCCGGTTGGGCTTGCCGCGCTTCGGGACGGGAGCCAGGAAGGGCGCGTCGGTTTCCAGCAGCATCCGGGCGAGGGGCAGGTCGCGGGCCGCTGCCTGGATCTCTTGCGCGTTCTTGTATGTGGTGTTCCCGGCGAAACCGAAGTACGTGTGCTCGCCGCGTTGCAGCCCGAAGCGCAGCAGGTCCGCGTGCCCGCTGAAGCAGTGCAGGATGATCGGCACGTCCGGCCACGCGCGCAGCACGTCCATCACGCCCTGGTGGGCGCTGTCCTGCCCGGCCTTGTCGCGCGTGTGGATGACCAGCACCTTGCCGCTGCGCCGTGCGAGGTCCAGCTGCCACTCGAAGGCCGAGACCTGCGCGGCGCGTTTCGTGTCGTCCCAGTAATCGTCCAGGCCGCTTTCGCCCACGCCGACCACGCGCGGGTGAGTCAGCAGGGCCTCGATCTGCGTGCGGGCGTCCGGGCTGTCCTCGTCGGTGTCGGTGGGGTGCAGGCCGACCGTGGCGTACACGTCTTCAAACTGTTCGGCCAGGGCCACGGCGTTCCGGGCGTGCTGGGGGCTGGCGCCGATGCAGATCATGGCGTTCAGGCCCAGTTCGCCGCGCGCGCCGGCCGGATCGTCGATGTAGTCGAGGTGGGTGTGAGAGTCGATCATGCCGCCCAGGGTAAGCGCGTGGCGTGCGGGGCGGGGTGCCTCCCACCCAATCCCCACCACTCTCATGAGAGGGGCGCGCTAGAGTGCGCCCGTGCAGAAACTCGGCCTGTACGCCCTGACGGGCATCCTGGGGTTCGCCCTGATCTTCGCGCTGCTGCCCGGCGCGGACCGGACGACCGTGCCCACCGGCGCGGTCCTGTCCGGCGTGCAGCTCAGCCTGTACCCGTCACGGGACCCGGACGCCGTGTGGCAGTTCCGGGCGGGGCAGGTCACGAATGACCCGCTGCTCAGCGAGACGCGCCTGACGGAGCTGGGCGAGGGCCGGCGGTTGCTGCGCGAGCGGGACGCCTCGGGCCGCCTGACGGGCCGCCAGACTCTGGACGCCACCCTGAGCGCCCCGGACCTGACCATCGACGGGCAGGACAACATGACGACCCGTCAGGCGCGCATCACGCTGGTGCAGCAGTGTGCCGACATCGACCTTCAGGGCACCGAGCAGACGCCCGTGAAGATCGAGCAGGGCAGCGGCTTCAGCGCGCCGGTCGCGGAACTCGACTCGCCGCTCATGACCGGGCACGTCGAGAAACTCCGCATGAGCTTCGACTTCAAGATCGAGGACTCCGACAACGACACCTCGACCGTGCAATACGACCTGGACGGCACGGAACGCTGCGAGAACGGCCAGCGCGTTCCCGGAGCCTGACCTTCAAGGAGCCCCATGATGAACCGTACCAAGACCGTGTCCCTGCTGGCCCTCCTGACCCTCGCCGCGCCCGTGCTGGCGCAGGCCGACGCCACCAACCGCCTGATCACCATTCAGGGCGGCCCGCGCGGCGACGTGCGTAACGGCCCACTGACCTTCACCGGCAGTCCCGTGAAGGCGAAGGTCAGCACCCTGAACATCGAGGCCTCCCAGGCCGTGCTGGCCGCGCCCAAGGGCACGCCGCTGATCGAGGCGAAAGGCAAACGCACCGCGAACTTCACCGGCGCCGTGAAGGTCACGCGCGGCCGCCTCAGCGCCGCCGGCACGTCCCTCGCGTACGACGAGACGACCGGTCAGGGCGTCCTGAGCGGCAACGCCAGCGCCACCTTCGTCCCGGAGAAGAAAGAGGACGGCGACACCGTCAGCATCAAGGCCGCGCAGATGAGCCTAGACGTGGATAACAACGTGTCCACCAGCACGGGCGGCGTGACCCTGTCCACCGGCACGCAGAACGGACAGGCCGACAAGCTGGTGTTCGACGAGGACCGCGAACTGGCCCAGCTGACCGGCAAACCCAGCCTGACCCGCGCCGCCAAAGGCAACCAGAAGGAACTGGTCATCACCGGCCAGGAAGTCCGCGCGCTCACCAAAACCAAGACGCTGTACGTGCGCGGCGGCGTGAAACTCGTGCAGGGCACCACCACCACCACCGGCGACGCCGTGTACTACGACGACCGCAAGAACGTGGCGTACGTGGTCGGGAACGCCGTCAGCGTGGACAGCAAGAGCAAGGTAACCGTGAAGGCCCCGGCCAGCGGTTACCTGGAGCAGCGCACCGACCTGGGCCGCGTGCGCGCCCTGAACTCGGCGTACAAGGTTCCAGCCGAGCAGTTCAAGCTGCGCGGCGAGAAGTAATACGGACTCCGGTTGAAGGGGCTGTCAAGACCCTTCAATCCGAGCGAAGCGAGTGGGAGAGAAGCGGGTTCCGGGCGTGGAGCTGAGAACCCGGCGATGTTCCGGGTTGTCAGCGAAACAGACGGAACCCGTATAAACTGCGCGCATGCCCCGTTCCCGCCTGACCGTCGCCGCACTCCTGACCGCGCTGCTGGCGGCCGCGAGTGTGGTGCCGGGCGGGCGGGCGCAGCAGGCCGAGCCCAGCCCGCCCACCGAGTCCGCCCCCACCCAGACGGCCGTACCTGCTGGGGCGGCGCCGCAACCGTCGCCCACTCCGGACGCCGCGCCGGAGGCCGGTGCAGAGCAGGCCAGCCTGACCCTGGTGCGCCGCAGCGAGAAGGACGGCAAGGACCGCCGCATCCTGATCGTGAAGACCGGCACGGACGACACCACAGGCGTGTTCGCGCTGTGCCAGCCGCTCCCGGACGACCCGGAGGGCGCGCCGACCCTGGCGGTGTTCAGTGAGACCGGCGCGGGCGGCGTGCAGATCACCATCGACAAGAACGTGATTCGCGTGCCGCTGGCCGTGGTCACGCAGAATGCCCCGAAAGACGGGCAGGACGGCAGCGACGGCCGTGTGGAGGCCAGCGCCGGTACGGGCCGCTTCCTGGAACGTGAGGAGGTGCCGCCCGATACCAAGGACCGCCTGACCCGCTGCGAGGTGCAGGCCGTCCCGAAACCCGCGCCGGACACCGTGCTGGTCACGCAGGGCCGCACGGAACTGCGCGGTCAGAAACTGGTGTACGACAGCGCCGACGGCGTGGCCCGCATCGACGGGCCGATCAAGTTCACGCGCCGCAGCGATACCGACCCCCTGACCGGCCAGAGTGACCGCATCGAGGTCAGCGTGGACGACGAGAAGACCACCCTGGTCGGGAACGTGGTGTTCAACTCGGCGGGCGGGCGGGTCAGCCGCGCCGCGCGGGTCGAGTACGACGACACGCGCAACGTGGCGCGCCTGTACGGCACGGCCGAACAGCCCGCCGAGAGCGTCAAGGGCGGCGACACCCTGCGTGCCGGGGTGATCGTGTACGACCTGGACCGCAACGAGGTGTACGCCATGAAAGCCGAGGGGAGCACCATCACGGGCGAGTTCACGGACACCGACACGCCGGACGTGGCGGCGCCGGGCAGCGCAACGCCAGCCAGCGCGCCCGCCGCTCCGGCCGGAGGACAACCGGCCAGTCCCGTACCGACTGACCCGCTGCCTCCCGTGAATCCAGCTCCAGTGAACCCGGCCCCCGTCGATCCTGGGCCGGTCAGTCCAGGGTCGCCAGCGATTCCCTGAGCACGCCGGCGCTGGCGGCCAGTTCCGCGCGTTCCGTATCAGTCAGGGCGGGCAGGACCGTGTCCAGCACGCCGCTGCGCCCCACCACGCGCGGCAGGCTCAGGCTCACGCCGAATTCGGGGGTGGGGGCGCTGACGGTCAGCACGGCCCGCCGGTCGCCCAGTACGCGCTCGGTGATGCGGGCCAGGGCCGCGCCGATCCCGTAGTACGTGGCGCGTTTCCCGCTGATGATCTGCGCCGCCGCGCCGCGCGTGTCCGCCTCGATCTGCGCGCGGATGTCGGGCGTCCACTCGTGGTTCCGCGCGGCCATGAAGTCCGCGACCGGCAGGCCCGCCACGGTGACGGTACTCCAGGCGATGACCTCGCTGTCCCCGTGTTCGCCCAGCACGTATCCGTGCACGTGCGTGCCGTCCACCCCGGCGTGCCCGGCGATCAGGTGCCGGAACCGGGCGCTGTCGAGGACCGTGCCGGACCCCATCACGGCCACGCCGGGCGCGAGGCGCACCGTCAGGTCCGTCAGCACGTCCACCGGATTCGTGGCGATCAGCAGCAGGGCGTCCGGCGCGGCGGCCACGATCTGCGGAATCAACTCCCGGAAGATGGCGGCGTTCTTCTGAAGCAGGTCCAGGCGGGACTCGCCGGGCTTCTGGTTCGCGCCGGCCGCGACGATCACGACCGCGCTGCCCCGCAGGTCCGCCAGGGGGCCGCTGCCGACCCGGGTGCCGTGACTGACCGGCGAGGCGTGCGCGATGTCCTGCGCCTCGGCGCGGGCGCGGGCCTCGTCCTGATCGGTCAGCAGGATCTCGCTGCACGAGCCGCGCAGCGTCAGGGCGTACGCGGCGGTCGCGCCGACCAGTCCCGCCCCGACAATCCCGACCTTCACTCCCGGCCGCTCCCGGTGCGGCGGCGCACGGTCAGCACCGGAATGGGGCTGCGGGCCACGACCTTCTCGGCGGTGCTGCCCAGGAAGAAGTGCTCCAGCGCACCCTGCGCGTGCGTGCCGACCACGATCAGGTCCGCGTTCCAGCGGCCCGCCGCTTCCAGCAGGCCGGTCACGGGGTCCCCGACCATCAGTTCAGTTTCCTCGCCGGCCTGCGCCACGCCCTGCATGCGGGCCGCGTCGGCGTCTTCCAGGGTGTGCAGCAGCGTCGGGTCGGGCATGGCGGCTGTCACGCCGCCCATCAGGTCGGGCGCGGCGGTCACGCGGGCGTCGGTCACGTGCACCAGCCGCAGGGTCGCGCCGGGAAACCGGCTACGGGCGGTAGTCAGCGCGTGACTCGAGGACTCGGAGAAGTCGACGCCCACCACGATCCGCTGGAATCCGGCCGGTGCGGTGGTCGTGGCAGCGTTCAGGGCGGACTGGGTGGGGTCGATCATGCCCTGAACGTACACCCGTCCCGTGAGGGGCGCGGCTGAACCTGAAGGGCAACTAAAGGCCTGCCCCGGATGACCCTAGTGGGCGTCCGCGCAGGTGTCTGTGCAGGCGTTTGTGCAGGCGTCCGTGCCGGGGGGCGCGTGCTCCCTGGGGGCGCTGGTGCCAGGGGAATCCAGGCCGGGCAGGGCAGACGGACCGGCCTGAGCGGGGGCCGGGGCAGTCCAGCACACCTGCCGCCGCCCGGCGGCCTTGGCGGCGTGCAGGCGCTCGTCCACCCGCTCCAGCAGGGCGTCCAGGGTGGCGGCCTCGTGCGACAGGGCCGCCCCGGCGCTGAACGTCACGCGCGGCAACCCGGCCCCCAGGATCAGCCCGGCCCCCTGAAGGCGGTCCGTGACGGCGTACGCCTGCCGGGCCGTGGCCCCCGGCAGCAGCAGCATGAACTCCTCGCCGCCCCAGCGGGCCAGCGCGGTGTGGTCCGGACCGTCCGGGCCGATCAGGGCCAGCAGGGCCGCGCCCGTCCCGGCCAGCACCTGATCACCGGCCGTGTGCCCGTAGCGGTCGTTCACGGCCTTGAAGTGGTCGAGGTCCAGCATCAGCAGTGCGAAGCCGGTCCCGGCGCTCCACATGGCGTGCAGGCGGGTCAGGAGCGCGCGGCGGTTGGGCAGGCCGGTCAGCGGGTCGGTCAGGGCGTCCTGCTGGAAGGTCGCGGCCTCCTGCTGGTACGTGATCACCCGCTGCCCGAAACTGGCGACCATGCCCACCACGATGGTGATGCACGCCAGGTACGTCAGGAGCGTCACGTCCGGCGCGGGGCGGGTCAGGATCAGCGCCGCGAACAGCGCGTACGCCGTGCCGGACAGCACCGCTGCCAGCCGGATCGGCAGCAGCCCGAACCACAGCGCCACCGTGCCCACGAACGTCAGGTACGCCTGCGTGCCGACCGCCGGCGCAGAGACCAGCGGCAGGAACTCGACGGTGGTCGCCAGGGTCACGGCCGCCGCCACCGGCGCGTTCAGCTGCGCGGTCGGCAGACGTCCCCATGTCAGGGCCCACGCGACCAGCACCGAGACGACCAGCCCGGTCAGGAACGACGGCAGGTCCTGCCACTCGCCGCGCGGCACCTTCAGAGCCAGGATGCCCAGGTGCGCGGCCGCCGACACCAGCGCCGCGAGCACGTAGGCCCGGCGACGCACGGCTTCCGCGTCCTGTATCTGTGTCCTCCGGCCCGTCACGCCCTCATGATCCGGCGCGGCGCGGCACAGAATTCTGTCTGCGCGCGGCCCTGACTGCCGCTCCGGCCGGGCTGCCCAGATCGGTGAAACGCGTCTGGGAGGGTCTGCGCAGCCCGGAGTGGGGGAGGGATGTGACCCGCCTTCTCCCCCGTGGGGGCAGCCGGTGGGCGGCCCTCCGGCGGGGTACGCAGTCACGGGCGCGCTCCGCGCTGGGTACACTGCGCCATGCAACTTCAGAGTTTCGGGGCGGCGGGCACGGTCACCGGCAGCATGCATCTGCTCACGCTGGACGGCCGGCACCTGCTGATCGACTGCGGCCTGTTCCAGGGCAACGACGAACTCGAGGCCCGCAACCGCGAGCCCCTGCCGTTCGACGTGGCCGGCCTGGACGCCGTGATCCTCACGCACGCGCACCTGGACCACGTGGGCCGCCTGCCGCTGCTGGTGAAACTCGGGTACCGGGGGCCCATTCACTGCACCGAACCGACCGCCGCGCTGGCCGAGACGGTCCTGCTGGACTCCGCGCGCCTTCAGGTGGACGGCTACCGGCACGACCTGCGCCGCGCCCGCCGCCAGGGCATTCCCGACGAGCAGGTGCCGCCCCCGCTGTACGGCGAGGAGGACGTGCACCGCGCCCTGGCCCTGCTGCGCCCCGGCCTGCGCTTCGGCGAGACGACGCCCGTGGCGGGCGTGCGCGTCACGCCCCAGCGGGCCGGGCACATCCTGGGCAGCGCCTACCTGCTGATCGAGAGCAGTGACGCCCGCCTGATCATGAGCGGCGACCTCGGCAACCGCGAGAGCGGCCTGCAACTGGATTTCACGCCCCCACCCCACGCCGACGCCGTGGTCCTGGAAAGCACCTACGCCAACCGCACCCACCGCGCCTGGAACGCCACGCTCGCCGAGTTCCGCGACGCGCTGCGTGAGGCGGCCGCGCAGGGTGGCAAGATCCTGATTCCCAGTTTCGCCATCGAACGCACCCAGACGATCCTGCACACCATCAAGGGCCTCATGGACGCCGGCGAGGTCCCGCGCATCCCGGTGTTCCTGGATTCCCCCATGGCGGCCCGCGCCACGCACGAGTACTTCGAGTTCGGGGACGAACTGATCCCGGAAGTACGGGACGCCCTGCGCGCCGGCGAGGACCCCTTCCGGCCCAGCACGCTGCACGTCGTGCCCACCAGCGCCGAATCGCAGCGCATCAACCGCTACGACGGTCCCGCCATCATCCTGGCTGGGAACGGCATGATGACCGGCGGCCGTATTCAGCATCACCTCAAGCATCACCTCTGGAAACCCAGTACCAGCCTGATCAGCGTGTCGTACCAGTCGCCCAGCAGCCTCGGCGGGCGCATCGTGACCGGCGCGGACCACGTGCGCGTCATGGGCGAGGACATCGCCGTGCGCGCCCACATCCACACCATCGGCGGCTTCTCCGCGCACGCCGATCAGGACGACCTGCTGGCTTTCCTGTCCACGGCCGGCACGCCGCACGTGTGGCTGGTGCACGGCGAACCGGACGTCATGGACTCGTTCCTGCCGGTCCTCGCCGCGCGCGGCCTGAAGGGCGACATCGTCCCGGACCGGCAGCCCGTGGACCTGACCGGCCCCGGCTACCCGGACGGCCGCCCCCCCGGTTTCGTGCCCACCCCGCCGCGCGGCGCGCACGCCGAGAGCACCGAGTAAGGGTGGACTCCGATGGAATGGTTTGCAAAAACTGTTCCATCCGAGCGGACGCGAGTGGAAGCGAACCAGACTGCCGGACGTGGAATTGGCAACCCGGTGCTGTCCCGGGTTGTTAACGAAACAGACGGCAGTCCGTATAAGGGGCAGGGCGGGAGACATGCCCCTGGGCATGGCAGGCGGGCGCGCGGTACGCTGAACGTCCATGAAACGCGCCCTGCCTCTTCTGCTGCTCGCCCTGACCGCCTGCGGTTCCGGGGGCATCGACGGCCTCCAGACCTTCACGTACCCCGCCGGTGACCACCGCAGTGGCTCGCTGGTGTACGCCGAAACCCCCCCGGCTGGCGGGCCGCACAACGCGGTCTGGCAGAACTGCGGCGTGTACAGCAGCGCCCTGTACAACGAGTACGCCGTGCACAGCCTGGAACACGGCGCGGTGTGGGTCACCTACCGCCCGGACCTGGACGCCGCTGGGCTCGACACCCTGAAGAAGCTGGTGGACGGCCGCCCCTACACCCTGCTCAGCCCCTACGAGGGCCTGGACACACCGGTCGCCATCAGCGCCTGGGGTGCCCAGCTGAAAGTCGAGAAGGCCGACGACGCCCGCCTGAAAGCTTTCCTCGACAAGTACGAGCAGGGCGCGACCGCCCCGGAACGCGGCGCGGCGTGCAGCGGCGGGTACAGCGGCACCCGCTGAAGCGGGCAGGCAGCACACAGAGAGGGCCGGAGGCAGAGCAGTCTGCTTCCGGCCCTCTCTCTGGTCAGGTTCAGCCCTTGTTCTCGTCCTCGTCGAAGTACTCGAAGCGGTGCGGCCCGATCTCGACCGTGTCGCCCTCGCGCGCTCCGGCCCGCTTCAGGGCGCTGTACAGCCCCTGGCGTTTGAAGACGTTCCCCAGGTACTCCGAGGCTTCCTCCAGGTACCGCGAGAAGCGCACGATGCGTTCCTCGAAGCCCCCGCCCACGACCTTCCAGACCCGCTCGGGCTGACCGTCGCTGATGATGCCCACGCCCTGCGCGGCCGGGTCGATGCGGAACTCCAGGCTCAGCGGAGCCTCGCGGATCACGTCTGGCTCGATGTCCAGCGCGTGCGTCTGCGCCCACAGTTCCCGGTCCGGCAGTAGCTGGAACAGCGACTCGCGCAGTTCGTTCAGGCCCTGCCCTTCCTTGGCGCTCACCTGAAGGACCGGCAGGCCCGACCCGATCAGTTCGTCCTCGACCATCACGGCCAGGTCCTCGTCGACCAGTTCCACCTTGTTCAGCGCGATCAGCGAGACCTGCTCCAGCAGCGTGGGGTCGTAGGAACGCAACTCGGACTGCAGCTGCGCCAGTTCACCCACGGGGTCGCGGGTCACGTCCAGCACGTACACCAGCACGCGCGTGCGGCTGATGTGCCGCAGGAACTCCAGGCCCAGCCCCTTGCCCTCGCTGGCGCCCTCGATGATGCCCGGAATGTCCGCCAGGGTCAGGCGCTCGTCGAGCGGACTGCCGTGCGTGTCCACGCGGTCCACGACACCCAGGATGGGCGATAGGGTCGTGAACGGGTAGTCCGCGATGGCCGGGTTGGCGCGCGACAGGGCCGCCAGCAGGCTGCTCTTCCCGGCGTTCGGGTAGCCCACGAGGCCCACGTCCGCGATCAGGCGCAGTTCCAGGCGCACGCGGCGCTTCTGGCCGGGCGTACCCAGCTCCGCGAAGCGCGGGGCCTGACGGGTGCTGCTGGTAAAGGTGCTGTTCCCGCGCCCGCCCAGACCGCCGCGCGCAATGACCTTCGTCTGCCCGACCCGCACGAGGTCAGCGATGACCTTCCCGCTCTCCTCATCGAAGGCGGTGGTGCCCACCGGCACGTCGATGTAGATGTCCTCGCCGTCGGAACCCTGGCGCAGACGGCCCTCGCCGTACGCGCCGTTCGGGCCCTTGAACTTGCGGCGGCCCAGCAGACGCTCCAGCGACTCCACACCCTCGATGGCGCGCAGCACGATGCTGCCGCCCTTCCCGCCGTGCCCGCCGTCCGGGCCGCCCTTCTCCATGTATTTCGCGCGGTGGAAGCTCATGCTGCCGTCCCCGCCGTTCCCGGCGGCCACCTCGATATTCAGTACGTCACGAAAAGCCACTGCACTCACCTCTCCCTTCGGGGCAAGGTGCGTGCCACGCGGCACCGTCCTCACCCTGCACCTGCTGTCCTGCAATCCGGATCTGCGCTGCGCGCAGGAACCGTAAAAAACGCCCTGCCCTTTACCGGGGCAGGGCGCTTGGCTGCCTGTGACCCCGCAGGGTCTCAGTCAGCGGCGAGTTCGGTCTGAACAGCTTCGATGCTGATGAAGCGGCCCTTCGCGCCACGGTTCGTGAACACGACCTTGCCGTGCTCCAGAGCGAACAGCGTGTGGTCGCGGCCCATGCCCACGTTCGGGCCGGCCTTGAACTTGGTGCCGCGCTGGCGGACCAGAATGTTACCGGCCAGCACCTGCTCGCCGCCGAACTTCTTCACGCCCAGGTACTTGGGCTGGCTGTCACGTCCGTTCTTGGACGAACCTACGCCTTTCTTGTGTGCCATGTCGGTATGCTCCCTTAGCCCTTGATGCCCAGAATCTTGATGGCCGTGAAGTCCTGGCGGTGGCCAGTGCGGCGGCGGTACTGCACGCCACTCTTGTACTTACGGATGTAGATCTTCTCGCCGCGGCCGTGCTCGACCACTTCGGCGTTCACGATGAACTTGGCAACGGCGTCCCCGAACAGGGCCTTGTCGCCACCCACGAAGAGAGGAGTCAGGTCGAGCTTGTCGCCCGCTTCGCCCTTCAGGCTCTCGACGCGGAGCACGTCGCCTTCCTGAACGCGGTACTGCTTCCCGCCGGTCTGAATGATTGCAAACATTGTGATTCCTCCTGCCGCACGGCCGGGAATCGCTGCCCCGGACGGCTTGGACCTTGTTGCGCACCCACCACGAGGGGCGGGTCACCAAGCAAGAACTGTACCACAACCGGGCCGCAATCGGTAGCGCGAGAACACACCCGGTGTCCGGAACTCAGGAGCCGGAACGCAGGGCAAGGCAGGCAACACCGGCACCTGTCACGCAGGAAGCCAGTCGTATTCGTTGCGTGCGTGTTCCCGGTTCCAGTGACGTGTCCTCGCGGTACACGTGAACTCGCGCGGACGCGAGTCAGTTGTTTCCTGACCTCCAGCGCTGGCCTTCACCCGGAGAGCGGGCGCCGGCGCAGCGGACCCACCCAGCATACCACCCGGCTGGGGCACGGGCCACCTCCGGCAACTCCCGCACCCCGGACCGCGTACTGAGGGGCGTGATCGCACGAATCCGTTCCGGCTGGCGCGACTCGCTGGCCCTGCTGTTGGCCCTCGGGGACCGCCGCACACCCGCAGGCGCAAAACTCATGGCAGCCCTGGCCGTCGCCTACGCCCTGCTGCCCCTGGACCTGCTGCCCGACCTGACCCCGGTGCTGGGCGTCGCGGACGACGTACTGATCGTGCCCACCCTGCTGGCCCTGGCCGCCCGCACCCTGCCGGAACCCGTCCTGACCCAGGCGCGCGGCCGCAGCCTGCGCGTGCAGCGCCGCCTGCCCTGGCTGATCCCCGCCGGGATCGTGGCCCTGCTGCTCCTCATGACCCTCGGCGGCTGGCTGCTGTGGCGGGCGCTGGGCGCCTAACTCCCCCTTAACCGCCCCGCGTACACTGAGTTTCATGAGATTGCTGCTGGTGGAGGACGACGCCCGGATCGCGCAGCCGACCGCAGAGGCGCTGCGGGAGGCCGGGTACGCCGTCACGTGGGCGCAGACTGGCCCGGAGGGGCTGGAGGCGGCCGTGATGGGCGAGTTCCCGCTGGTGGTGCTGGACGTGATGCTGCCGGGTATGGACGGCTTTCAGGTGGCGCGTGAACTGCGTGAACAGGGTGTGGATTCAGCCGTGCTGTTCCTGACGGCGCGTGGTGAACTGAGTGACCGGGTGGAGGGCCTGGATCTGGGCGGCGACGCGTATCTGGTCAAGCCGTTCGCGGTGCCGGAACTGCTGGCGACGCTGCGGGCCCTGTCGCGCCGCGAGCGGGGGGCTGGGGCGCCGCGCGTGGCGTTCGCGGGTGGGCGCGGGGCGCTGGATACGGTGGCGCGCACGGTCGCCTGGGACGGCGCGGAGGTGGCCGTGACGGGCCGTGAGTACGCGCTGCTGGAGGCGCTGGCGCTGTCGCCCGAGCGGTGGTTCATGCGCGAGGACCTGATCGACCGCGTGTGGGGCCCGGAGTTCGGTGGAGAGGCGCGGATCGTAGATGTGTACGTTCGGTACGTGCGGCGCAAACTGGCGCCCGAGGCGATCAGTTCCGAGCGTGGGCGCGGGTACCGCGTGGAACGCTGAGGATCACGTGAAGCTGACGTTGCGGGCGCGGCTGGCGCTGTGGGCGGCCCTGGCGACCGGGCTGGCGGTGGCGCTGGTCGCGGCCGGGTTGTTCTGGGCGGTGAACGGGTTCCTGCGGCAGGCGCAGGAGCAGCGGCTGCTGAGCGTGGTGGGGGCCGTGCAGGGCCGCGTGGAGGGACTGCTGCGCCCGTCGCGGGAGGATGACGACCCTCTGCGGTCGCTGCTGGGCGTGGCGACCGTGTCGCAGTCGGACCTGGAACGCGTGGCGGACGAGGTGGACCGCCGGGGCGTGGAGTTGCGGCTGGTGGCGGTGCAGGCGGCTGAACTGGCGTCGGTGGGGACGCGGTCGTTCCCGCAGGGCGTGCCGCTGGACCTGCGGGCCGGGCCGGGCGCGTACCTCAGCCGGGACGGCGAGCACCTGATTCTGGTCCGGGGGGTGGGTGGCCGCAGCGTGCAGTTGCAGGTGGCGGTGGACGCCCGCGCGCTGACGGACGCGCGCCGGGCGTTCGGGCAGGCGCTGACGGTGCTGCTGCCGCTGGCGCTGCTGTTCTCGCTGCTGGTCGGGTGGGTGGTGGCGGGGCGGTTGCTGCGGCCGGTGCGGACGCTGGAGAACGCGGCTCGGGCGGTAGGGGAGGGCGGGGACCTGCGCCGTCCGCTGCCCGGCGCGGGGCGCGGGGACGAGCTGGCGCGGCTGGCGCTGACCATGCAGGAGGCGTTCGCGCGCCTGGCGGACGCCCGCGACCGCGAGCAGGGGTTCCTGCGGGCGGCCGCGCACGACCTGCGCTCGCCGCTGGCGGCCCTGACTGCGCGCGTGGAGGGCACCCTGGCCCGCGACCGGGACGCCGGGCGGTACCGCGCGGACCTGCGTGAGATCGGGACGGACATCACGCGGCTGTCCACGCTGGCCAACCACCTGCTGCTGCTGGCGCGTGACCCGGGGGCGGTGCAGCGCGCGCCGGTGCCGCTGCTGGACCTCGCGGCGGACGCCGTGGACCGCGCCCGTGAACTGGACCCGCTGGCCGACGTGGACCTCGCGGCCAGCGGGCCGGTCACGGTGCCGGGCGACCGGGTGCTGCTGGGGCAGGCCATCTGGAACCTGACCACCAACGCCGTGCGGCACGCGCCGCAGGCGACCGTGACCGTGACCGTGCGGGCCGTGCCGGGCGGCGCGGCCGTCACCGTGCGCGACGACGGCCCCGGTGTGGACGCCGCGACCCTGGCGCGGCTGGGTGAGGCCTTCTACCGCCCGGACGTGAGCCGCACGGCCGACGCGTCCGGGGTGGGCGGGCACGGGCTGGGGCTGGCGCTGGCGCGGCACGTGGCCACGCTGCACGGCGGCACGCTGGATCTGGACAGCGCGCCGGGGCGGGGGTTCACGGCCACGCTGCACCTGCCCGGCTGACCAGGCTGCCATGAGTGCAGGCCTGCCGGGGTTCTGGGTGCCCGGCGGGTCGTCTGCTACGCTGGGCAGCAATGACAAAGGCGGATGCAACGCGCTGGAGCGCCGTGGTCCTGGGCGGCGGTGATCCCGGCGATCCCTTCGCGGCGGCGCACGGCGTGAAGGTCAAACCCCTGATTCCCGTGGCGGGCGAACCCATGGCCCTGCACGTCCTGCGCGCCCTGCGTGGGAGTGGCCGGGTGGCGCGCGTGGCGTACGTGGGTCCCATCACCCCGGAGCTGGAGGCGTTCGTGGACGCCCGCGTGACCGATCACGGCACGCTGCTCAGCAACCTCGAGGCGGGCGTGGAGGCCCTGCGCGCCGCCGGGTTGCAGCCGGGCGAGCGGGTGCTGGTCGTCACGGCCGACGTGCCCATGCTGCGGCCCGACGAGATTCGCAGTGTGCTGGACAGCGCCCCGCTGGACGCGGCCCTGGTGTACCCGGTGGTGCGGCGCGAGGTCTGCGAGGCCGCGTACCCCGGCGTGAAACGCACCTACGCACGCCTGAAGGACGGCACGTTCACGGGCGGGAACCTGTTCATCCTGGACCCGGCGCTGATCGGGCAGTTCCTGCCGAGGCTGCGCGATGTCCTCGCAGCCCGCAAGGCCCCGCTGAAACTCGCGGGCCTGATCGGGCCGGGCGTGCTGCTGCGGCTCGTGACGGGCCGCCTGACCGTCGCGGCGCTGGAGACGAAGGTATCGGCGTTGCTGGGCGTGAAGGCCCGCGCCCTGATCACCCCGCACGCCGCCGTGGGAACCGACGTGGACAAGGACGCCGATCTGCTGCTGGCCGAGGCGGCCCTGAAAGGCGCGCCGCTGTCCTGAACGGTCCCGGCGGGCTCTCAGGCGACCCTGAACCGCGTCCCAATCCCGAGTAAAAGGATCGGTTTTCTGCGCCTGAACGTCAAAAACCTGTGTTGCCTTTGCCCTTGCGGCGGTCCGCGCGGGTGTGCATACTGTTCCCCATGCCTCACGTGATCGTAAGCCCCTGCATTGGCGTCAAGGACCAGGCCTGCACCGAAGTCTGCCCGGTGGAATGTATCTACGACGGCGGCGACCAGTTCCTGATCCACCCCGACGAGTGCATCGACTGCGGCGCGTGCGTGCCCGCCTGCCCCGTCAGCGCCATCTTCCCCGAAGAGGACGTCCCCGGCGGCGAGGAAGAATTCATCGTCAAGAACCGCGTCTACTTCGGCCTGTAAGCGCCCAACACCGCTTCAGCTGCTCCCGCCCGGCCACCGCGCCCGGCGGGAGTTTTCTGTGGCCCGGCCCCCACACCCCCCGGACCCCTTGCCCTGTCTGCCCTGCCAGGGCTAGCATGACCGGCGCTGCGCCCACACTCTGCCCGGAGCGGCGCGCCCCAGGAGGTGACAGACGTGAACCCCGAACCGCTGGACGCCGAACCGCCCAGTTCCAGCCTGCCCCGCACCGGACAGGCCACCCCGGTCACGCCCGCTCATTCCCTGGAGGACGCGCCATGCGCCACACACCCCCCGCAGGCCGCGCCGCATGCTGACCTACTACCGCAGCATCGGCGGGAAACTCACCACCACTGACGGGTACGTCGACGGCTGCTGGATCAACGCCGCCGACCCCACCACCGAGGAACTGGGCCGCATCAGCCGCGAAACCGGCCTGGACCTCGACTACCTGTCGTACCCCCTCGACCCGGATGAACGCTCCCGTTTCGAGCGCGAGGACGGGCAACTGCTGATCATCATGCAGACCAGTTACCGCCTGCCCGAGGAGAGCGACATCCCCTACGACACCGTGCCGCTGGGCATCCTGCACACCGATCACTGCGTGGTCACCGTGTGCGCCCTGCCGGAAAACCCGGTCGTGAAGGACGTCGTCAGCGGGCTCGTGCGGCGCGTCAGTACCAGCAAGAAAAACCGCCTGACCCTGCAACTGTTCCTGCGCAACGCCCAGCGCTTTCTCATTGACGTGCGGCAGATCAACAAGCGCGTGGACGCCATCGAGGACAAACTGGAGAACAGCCAGCAGAACCGCGAACTGCTGAACCTCCTGAAAATCGAGAAGAGCCTCGTGTACTTCATGACCGGCCTGAAAGCCAACGAGGCCATGATGGAACGCGTCAAACGCGACCGCATCTTCGAGATGTACGAGGAAGACAGCGACCTGCTCGACGACGTGCTGATCGAGAATCTCCAGGCGATCGAGATGGCCAGCATCGCCAGCAACATCCTGACCAGCATGGCCGGTGCGTTCGCCAGCGTGATCAGCAACAACGTCAATCAGGTCGTGAAGGTCCTGACCGTGACCACCATCCTGGTCGCCATCCCGACCCTGGTGACCAGCATCTTCGGCATGAACGTACCCATCCCGTTCCAGAACAACCCAGAAGGCATCTGGATCGTGCTGGGCCTCGCCGTGGCGCTGGCCATCGCCGTGGCCGGCGTGTTCTACCGCCTGCGCGTGCTGTAAGGGGTTGATGATGAATGGGTGATGGTTGATGGAAGGAGCGACCTGTCCATCAACCATCGACTGTTCACTTTCTACTCTTTACTGACGTACAGCAGCGCGCCGAACAGCGCGAGGTTCTTCAGGAACTGACCCTGCTGCTGCGCGCGCTCCTTGCCGTCCTTGTCCCAGAAGGGGTGGCCGATGACCGTGGTGGGAATCAGGCTGGTGGCCAGGGCGAGACTGGCGGCGCGGGGCAGCAGTCCGGCAGCCAGCAGCGCGCCGGCCCCGACCATGACGCCGCTGTTGACCTTCACGGCCAGTTCCGGCTCGGGCACCTCGGCCCCACGCGCCGCCCGGACGATCGGGTCGGGGTTCTGCAGGTGATCCAGGCCGTTCTTGATGAAGATGCTCGCGAGCAGCGCCCGCCCGATGAATTTCGTCACGCTCATGGGTAACCTCCTTGGAACTTGTCCCGGAGTCTAGCGCAGCCGCCCGCCCCGCCCAGGGTGGTGAGGCGGGCAGGACGTTCACATGCCCTGAATGACCGACAGCTGCCGGGTCAGGTCCGCCATGACGCCCTGCACCGCGAACGCCCCGGTGGACAGCAGCCGCACGTACTCCTCCTGCGTCAGCGCGCCTTCCTCGGCGCCGCCCTGCACCTCGATGATCAGGCCGGTGTCGGTGGCGACCACGTTCAGGTCCGCGCGCGCGACCCGGTCCTCGGCGTAATCCAGGTCCACGCGGACCTCATCGCCCAGCAGGCCCACGCTGATCGCGCCCACGTTGTGCGCGATGGGCCACTCGGTCAGCTGCCCCTTCTGAATCAGGCGGTCGCAGAAGTCATGCAGCGCCGCGTGCCCCGCCAGGATGCTCGCCACGCGCGTGCCGCCGTCCGCGACCAGCACGTCGCAGTCCACGTACAGCGTCTGGTTGCGGAAGTGCCGCAGGTCCATGCTGGCCCGCAGCGCGCGCCCCAGCAGCCGCTGAATCTCGTAGCGGCGGCCGTCCTGCAGGTTGCGCTCGCGGGCCTGACGGTCGGTGGTGGCGCGCGGCAGCATGGAGTACTCGGCGGTCAGCCAGCCTTCCTTGCTGCCCCGCATGTGCGGCGCGGCCTTGTCCTGAATGCTGACGGTCGCCATGATCTCGGTGCGGCCCATGATCAGGTGCGCGCTGCCCGGCGCGTGCGGGTTCACGCCGCGCTTGACGGTCAGCGGGCGCGGCTCCAGAAGGGTGCGGCCCTCACGGACCGGGAGAGGCTGGGGTTTGCTGCTGGGGCCTTTGGATGGTGTGCTCATGTGTCAGTGGACTCAATTCTGGGCAGCGGGGCCGCCCGGTTGGATTGACCGTCAGTATAGGCCTGCCCGCTGCCCTGCCCGCCGCCACCCTGAAGGCTGCCCCCATTCCCGCTGGCGGCCAGCAGCGCCGCGATGACCGGCGCGGCCCTCTCCACGTCCCCCGTCACCAGGAAGCGTTCCTGACCGCCCGCCTCCCGCCCGGACAGCAACCCACGTTCCGTCAGCACGCGCCGCGTGTGCCGCGCGACCGCCGGACCGCTGTCCAGCAGCGTGAACGCGTCCCCGAACTCGGCGCGGATACTGCCCGCCAGGAACGGGTAGTGCGTGCAGCCCAGCACCAGTTGATCCGCGCCCGCCTGCGCCAGCGGCGTCAGGATCTCGCGCAGCACCTCGCGCGTCCGCGCGGAGTCCGCCTGCCCCGCCTCGACCAGTGGCACCAGTTCGGTACTCACGGCTTTCATGACCTGCACGCCCGCCGGGTCCGCGAACTCGCGGATCACGTCGGCCAGCAGCGTGCCCCGCATGGTGCCCGGCGTGGCCAGCACGCCCACCACGTCCGAACGGGTCGAGAGCACCGCCGGTTTCACGGCCGGAACCAGCCCGATGATCGGCATCTCGAAGCGCGACCGCAGGTGCCCCAGACTGAACGCCGACGCCGTGTTGCACGCCACGACCACGCCCTTCACGCCCCGCGCGTGCAGGGCCGAGACCGCCCGGTCCGTCAGGTCCCGGATCTCGTGGTCCGGGCGGGCCCCGTACGGCACGTGCGCCGTGTCCGCCAGATACAGCAGGTCCTCGCCCGGCAGCTCGCGGCGCAGGTCCGCCAGGACACTCAGGCCTCCCACGCCACTGTCGAACACGCCAAGCGGTGCGTCACTCATCGCGCCTGATGATACGGGGCCGCCCCCCTTACCGTTCTGCCAGCGCCCCGCGCAGCGTGTCACCCAGCGCGCGGATGCCCTGCGTGATCTGCTCGGGCGTGGCGTTGCTGTAACTGAGGCGCATGGTGTTCTGGCCGCCGCCCAGCGCGTAGAAGGGACTGCCCGGCACGTACGCGACCTTGCGTTCCACCGCGCGCGGCAGCAGCGCCTGCGTATCCACGCCTTCCGGGAGGGTCAGCCACAGGAACATGCCGCCCTGCGGGGTGGTGTACTGCACGCCCTGCGGGAAGTCCGCGCGGATGCGGTCCAGCATCAGGCCCGCGCGCTCGCCGTACGCCTGCCGGACCCGTTCGATCTGGCGGGGCAGCACGTCCTGCACGAGTTCCGTGACGATCATCTGGTTCAGGGTGGGGGTGTGCAGGTCCGCGCCCTGCTTCGCCTGAATCAGCTTGGCAATGACCGGCGCGGCGGCCTGCACCCACGCGTCCCGCAGGCCCGGCACCAGCGTCTTGCTGAACGAACTGCTGTAGATCACGTGGTTGCGGTCCGGATGGCCGTGCAGTTCCAGGCCCAGGCTGTACAGGCTGGGGGCGGGCTCGCCGGTAAAGCGTAGCGCGCCGTACGGATCGTCCTCGATCAGCAGCACGCCGTGCTGCGCGGTCAGTTCCACCAGGCGGCGGCGTCGCCCGGCGCTCAGGGTGCGCCCGGTCGGGTTCTGAAAGTTCGGCACGGCGTACAGCACCTTGGCGTTCAGGCCGGGCAGCAGGTCTGCCAGGGCCTCCACGTCAATGCCTTCCTCGTCGGTGGGCACCTGCACGTAGCGCGGGCCGTACGGCTGGAAGGACTGCAGCGCACCCAGGTACGTGGGAGCCTCCACCAGCACCACGTCCCCCTCGTCGATCAGGATCTTGCCCAGCAGGTCCAGGCCCTGCTGGCTGCCAGTCACGATCTGCACGTTGCCCGCCGGGATGCCCGCCTGCGCGCCGATCCACTCGCGCAGCGGCGGGTGCCCCTCGGTGGTCGAGTACTGCAGCGCCGCTGGGCCGTAGCGGTCCAGCGCGGCCAGCGTGGCGTCCCGCACCTCCTGCATCGGGAACAGTTCCGGGGCGGGCAGCCCCCCGGCGAAACTGATCACGTCCGGCTGCTGCGTGATCTTCAGGATCTCGCGGATGGCGCTGGCGTTCATGCTGCGCGCCCGCGCAGACAGCCGCGCGTGAAGGTCCAGGGTCGGAACGGTCGGGCCGGTACTCATGCCCGCCATGCTACGCCCAGGCCCGCGCCACTGCCGACCTGTCTATTGTTCCCGGCCCAGACATGTGGACGGCCCCGGCATCCGGTCAGTTCCGGCAGGTAAAGTGAAAGGCGACTGTAAGGAGGTCTTTTCATGCTCGTCACCGGTAATGACATTCTGGTTCCCGCCCGCGCCGGCAAGTACGGCGTCGGCTCGTTCAACACCAACAACATGGAGATCACCCAGGCGATCATCCACACCGCCGAGCGGCTGCGCAGCCCCGTCATGGTGCAGATGAGCGAGGGCGCCATCAAGTACGGCGGCCAGGACCTCGCCAACATCGTCATCGACCTCGCCAAGCGCGCCACCGTGCCCGTCGCGCTGCACCTCGACCACGGCAGCAGCTACGAGAGCGCCCTGAAAGCCATCAAGATGGGCTTCACCAGCGTCATGATCGACGCCTCGCACCACGACTTCGCCGGGAACGTCAAGGAAACCAAACGCGTCGTGGAAGCCGCGCACGCCATGGGCATCAGCGTGGAAAGCGAACTCGGCCGCCTCGGCGGTATCGAGGAGCACATCGTCGTCGACGAGAAAGACGCCTTCCTGACCGACCCCGAGGAAGCCGTGCAGTTCATCGAGCAGACCGGCACCGACTACCTCGCCATCGCCATCGGCACCAGCCACGGCGCGTTCAAGGGCAAGGGCCGCCCCTACATCGACCACGCCCGCATCGAGAAGATCGCCAGCCTGACCGGCATTCCCCTCGTCGCGCACGGCAGCAGCGGCGTGCCGCAGGAAATCGTCGAGCGCTTCCGCAAGGCAGGCGGCGAGATCGGTGATGCCGCCGGCATCGCCGACGAGGACCTGCAGCGCGCCACGCAGTTCGGCATCGCCAAGGTGAACGTGGACACCGACCTGCGCCTCGCCAGCACCGTCGGCATCCGCGAGGCCCTGGCCGCCAACGCCAAGGAATTCGACCCCCGCAAGATCTTCGGTCCGGCCCGCGACGTCATGGCCCAGGTCATCGAGCACAAACTCGGCGTGCTCGGCAGCGTCGGCAAGGCCTGACCCTTCCTCCCAGGCAGCAGAGGCGGCCCCGTGCCGCCTCTGTTTCCATGTGGTGTGGGGGGTGGTGTGAGAGCGTCCCCCCCCGCTCCTGGCCCGGCCTGCCCATCCCCCGCCCCCCACCCCCGGCGGGGCCACCACAACCTGACGATCAACTGACGTCCGGTTCAGAAAACCCCGCCTGTGCAGCGGAGAATTCTCACCATGGCGCACTATGCTCGCCAGTGCATGAAGGTGCTCTCGCCGCTCCCCGCCCTGGTACTGACGCTCGGCCTGCTGACGACCGGGCAGGGCAGCAGCACAGCCAGCCCACCCGCCCTGCCCGCCGGGTGGCAACCCCGCCTCGCCGCGCTGCTCCCACTGAGCGCGCAGACCGTCACGCTGCTCGAGCGTCGGCCCAGCATCTCCACCGTGGACCTGCAACTGCGGGTCGCCAGCGTGGGTGGCAACCCCCAGGCCCTCCAGCAGGTCATCGTTAGTGCCGCGCGCGGCGTGCCCCCCACCTACGACCAGCGGCTGGGCATCTCCCGGGACGAATTCAAACGCTACCTGATCTTCCAGGAGACGCTCGCCTCGACCGGCAGGACCTTCCGGCTGGCCGTCACCCGCACCGCCACCCAGGTCGCCTTCGGCGACGGACCCAACATGGACGGCGTCCTGCGCGGCGTGACCATCGACCTGAAAACCGGCGAGATGCGCGGCCCGGAAGGGTTCACGGCCCGCCCTACCACCGTCACCCCCAGCGACAACCCGGATCAGGGCCTGGATGTCCGCGGCGGATTCCAGTGGCGCATGACCGGCAGTAACGCCACCACTGGTTACGGCGTGCGCGGCACCCTCAGCCTGCTGCAACTGGCCGGAGGGCGCACCGTCCTCAGCTACACCCGCACCAGCATGATCCGCCGCGTCCCCGACACCGGCGAACTGATCGTCGAGTACACCCGCTGACCGGCCCGCCCCTGTGGCCCCGCTGACCAGCGTCTGACGCCACGTCAAGGTTTCCTCACGCTCCCTTCAGAGCGAGTCACGCCCGGGCGCCTACGCTGGGTCTCATGAAGAAACGGAACCTCCTGATGCTCGGCGCGGCCCTGACCCTGGGCGGCCTGAGTCAAGCCGACGCCGGCCGACTCTCCCCGACCCTGCTGGCCCGCGCGCAGAAAGGCGACCAGACGAAAGTGGGCGTGATCGTCCGCTTCAACCTGCCGAACGACGCGCGTGGCCGTGCGCAGTTCAAGAACCTGCGCGCCCAGCTGAACACCATCGTGGCTCAGCTCGGCTCGGCTGCCGGGATCGTGAGTGCCAGCAGTGTCAAGCAGGCCACCAGCCTGTGGCTCGACCAGAGTATCTTCCTGCCTCTGAGCCCCGTCGAGGCGAGGCGCATGGCACAACTGCCGTTCGTGTCGGACGTGTTCGAGAACTTCAAGGTGCAGATTCCCAAACCGCAGCGCGCCGTGGCCCTGAGTGCCGCCGCCGCCGCGCCCGGCGAGGCGTGGCACCTCGCGAAGATCGGCGCGCCGCAGGCCTGGGCTGCCGGATTCAAGGGGCAGGGTGTCAGGATCGGCCACCTGGACAGCGGTGTTGATGCTCGCCACCCACAACTTGACGGAAGAATTCAGGCATTCATGGAATTCAACGCTTCGGGTGACCGTGTCAATAGTCAGCCGCACGACACCACCAATCACGGTACCCATACGGCCGGCCTACTGGTCGGAAGCACCGTGGGAGTTGCACCTGATGCAAGGGTCATCAGCGCGCTGGTGCTGCCGAACAACGAGGGCACCTTCGCGCAGGTGATCGCCGGAATGCAGTACGTGATTGACCCGGATAACAACGCTGACACGGATGACGGCGCGGACATCGTGAACATGAGCCTGGGGATCCCCGGTACCTTCGACGAGTTCATCGTGCCGGTGCAGAACATGATCAAGGCGGGCGTGGTGCCCATGTTCGCCATCGGGAACTTTGGCCCGACCTCGGCCAGTACCGGCAGTCCCGGCAACCTGCCGGACGCCATCGGCGTGGGCGCCGTGGACCGCAACGGGCAGGTGGCGAGCTTCAGCAGTCGTGGTCCCGTGAACTGGAACAGCACCATCAAGGGCGTGTTCGTGAAGCCCGATATTGCCGCGCCGGGTGTGGAGATCACCAGCGCCTTCCCGAACGGCCAGTACGGCGCGCTGAGCGGCAGTTCGCAGGCCAGTCCCATCGCGGCGGGCGCGGCGGCCCTGCTGCTGTCGGCCAAGCCCGGTACCAGCGTGGACGGCATCAAGAACGCTCTGTACACCAGCGCCAGCAACGCGGGCAGCAAGAACAACAACACGGGCTTCGGCCTGATCAGCGTGCCGGGCGCGCTGGGTAAACTCGGCGTGAACGCGGGTGCGCCCGCCCCGGCCCCCGCTCCTGCGCCCACGCCGACTCCAGCACCGACCCCGGCTCCGGCGCCCACTCCCGCCCCGGCTCCCACTCCGGCGCCGACCCCCGCACCCACCCCGGCCCCGGCTCCTACCGGCCCGGCCGGCTACAGCCTCTGCGCCCTGGAAGGCAGCAAGTGCGACTTCAGCGGTCAGAAGGACGCCGCGTTCGGCACGGCCGGCAAGTACCTGACCGGCGTCGGCACCGACGGCTTCAACTGCACGGTGGCCGACTGGGGCCGTGATCCCGCGCCCGGCCTGAAGAAAGGCTGCTTCATCAAGGACCGTCCTGGCGCGGCCCCCGCTCCGGCCCCGGCTCCCACGCCTGCTCCCAGCACCGGCCAGAAACCCCGCGTGCTGCTGGTCGACGACGACATGGGGCAGGGTGCCGACGTGACGGGCGCGCTGCGCGACGCCATCAAGGCCAACGCGGTCAGCGGCGGGGCGTTCGTGTGGAACACCCAGTCGCAGGGTGCCGTGCCCCTGAGCGAGATGAAACGTGCCGATATCGTCGTGTGGGCGACCGGCGAGCAGTACCAGAACACCATCACGCCCGCTGATCAGAACACCCTACAGCAGTACGTGGCGGGCGGCGGGAATCTGCTGATCACCGGGCAGGACATCGGGTACGACATTGGTACGAGCGCCTTCTACACCGGCACCCTGAAAACCCGGTTCGTGGCCGACAGCAGCGGGAACACCAAGTTCGTGACCGGCGGCGCGTTCGGCAGCACGGCCTTCACCCTGAACGCTCAGGGCAGCGCCGGCAACCAGTACTACCCGGATGTGATCGCGGATCTGGGCGGGAGCGCCACCGTCGCCAGCTGGGGCACCGCGAACGCTACCGCCGGGACCATCACCGCGCAGAGCATCCGCGTGGATCCCAACAAGACCCGCGCCGCGCAGAAGGTGCAGGACCCGCGCGGTCTGGTCGAACGGATCGCCAGTAGCATCATCGGCGGCGTGCTGAACCAGATTCTGGGTGGTAACACCCAGGCGCAGAGCCAGAACCGCCCGCGCGTGAGTGCCCAGTCGGCCGGTGAGAACGCCGGAGCGATCGTCGCGAACGACGCCGGCAAGTACCGCACCGTCACCATGGGCTTCGGCCTGGAAGGCCTGACGCCCAACAGCCGCACTGTCCTGATGAAAACCAGCTTCGACTGGCTGATGAAGTAATCGCCAGGTGGCTGGGGGGCGGGGCGCTGATCCGGGCGTCCCGCCCCCCTCTGCCCGTGCCGGGTGGGCGCGGCCCAACGTTTCTTGGGTGGATTCCCACCCGGCTGCCGGTGCCCCTGCGTAGGGTGAGGGCATGACGACCCTGACGGACATCATGACCAGCGAACTGACGACCGTGGACCGCGGCGCGACCCTGAAAGAGGTGGCCCTGCTGATGCGCGAGCAGGACATCGGGAACGTCCTGATCATGGACGGCGACGCTCTGGTGGGCATCATCACCGACCGGGACATCGTGATCCGCGCCGTGGCGTACGGGCATGACCTGGGCAGCGAGGCCAGCGATTACGCCACCGGGAACGTGTTCAGCATGGACGCCAGCACCGACGTGGCCGCCGCCGCCAGCGAGATGGCCGGGCGGCAACTGCGCCGCCTGCCGGTCACGCGCGACGGCCGGGTGGTGGGGATCGTGAGCCTCGCGGACCTCGCCACGCGCGCCCGTACCGGCGTGGACGAGCAGGCTCTGCAGGGCATCAGCCAGCCGACCACCTGAACGCCGCGACAGGCACGCAGGACCAGACAGGGCGGCCCGACGTGCGTGACGGGGCCGCCCTTCACCGTTCCTTGAATGGGGTGGCCGCGCTTGACCTCGCGCGCACTCGAAGGCCTACGGTGGGTGCATGACTCCCATCAAGAGCCCCCTGGCCCCCCGCGCCGACGCCACCACCGTCCTTGCACACACTGACCTGCATGGCCGCACCGCCGTCGTGACCGGCGCGGCGTCGGGCCTGGGCGTGGAAACGGTGCGTGCCCTCCTGAGCGCCGGCGCGAGCGTGATCATGCCGGTGCGCGACACGGTGCGCGGGCAGCAGGTGGCCGACGAACTGGCCCGCGAGACTGGCAACGCGGCCGTGCAGGTCGTGCCCATGGACCTGTCGTCGCTGGCGTCCGTGCGGCAGGCGGCGGCGGCGATCCTGGCTGCCGCGCCCCGCATTCACATGCTGATCAACAACGCGGGCGTCATGGCCACCCCGCAGGGCCTGACCGCCGACGGCTTCGAAACGCAGTTCGGCACGAATCACCTGGGTCACTTCCAGCTGACCCGCCTGCTGCTGCCGGCCCTGCTGGCCGCCGCGCCCGCCCGCGTGGTGTCCCTGAGTAGCAGCGCGCACCGCCTCAGCGACATCCGCTGGGACGACCCCAACTTCCAGACCACTCCCTACGATCCCTGGCAGGCGTACGGGCAGAGCAAGACCGCCAACGCCCTATTCGCCGCAGAACTGAACCGCCGCTACGGCCCGCAGGGCGTCACCGCGAACGCCGTTCACCCCGGCGGTATCATGACCGGCCTGCAGAAGCACATGCCGGAGGGCGAGGCGCAGCGCCGGGGCTGGATCGACGAGAACGGCGTGCCCAACCCCGCCTTCAAGACGCCCGCGCAGGGGGCCAGTACCAGTGTGTGGGCCGCCACTGCCCCCGAACTGGACGGCGTGGGCGGCCTGTTCCTGGAAGACCTGCAACAGAGCACTCCGCTGGACGAGGCGAACCCCAGTCCCCTGTTCGGGTACAAAGCCCACGCGCTGGACGCGGATAGCGCCCGTCGCCTGTGGACGCTCAGCGAGCAGATGATCGAACAGACCGGGCAGTAAACCAGGACAGAAGAACGCCCCCGACGTGGCTGCTCGGGGGCGTTCGGGCGTTCCAGGGTTACCCCAGGTCGCGCAGTCGCCGGTACAGCTCCTTCTGCTCGTCGCTGAGGGCAGCGGGCACCGTGACGTTTAGGCGCACGTACAGGTCGCCGCGCGTGCCGTCCTTTTTCGGCCAGCCCTGCCCGCGCAGCCGCATGCGCCGCCCGCCGCTGCTGCCCGGGGGCACGCTCAGGTTGCCCTTGCCGCCCAGGGTCTGCACGGTCACGTCACCGCCCAGCGCCGCGAGCGGAGCGGGCACGTCCACGCTGGTCGTCAGGTGATCGCCGTCCAGTTCGAAGCGGGCGTCTTCCAGCACGCGGATGGTCAGCAGCACGTCCCCGCCGCCCGGTCCCTGCCCGGCCAGCCGCAGGCGGGCGCCGTCGCGCGTTCCGGCCGGGACGCGCAGGCTCAGGCGTTTGCCGTCCACGTTGATGACCTCATCCGAACCGCCGAACGCCTCGGCCAGCGTGACCTGCAACTCGCCTTCCACATTCTGCACGAAGCGCCGCCCGCCGCCCATCCCGCCGCCGCCCAGCAGGTCTTCCAGGTTGACCTGCGCGCCGCCCGGGAATCCCTGGCCCGCGCCGCCGCGCCGCCCGGTCTGCCCGAACAGCCCCTGGAAGAAATCACTGAACTGTCCCGGGTCGAAGCCCGAGAAGTCCCCGCCCTGAAACCCGCCGCCCGCGCCGGGGCCGCCGTAACCGGGCGGGACCTGCCCCGTGTGCCCGAACTGGTCGAACACCTGCCGTTTCTCGGGGTCGGAGAGTACGGCGTACGCCTCGCCGATCTCCTTGAACCGCTCGGCGGACTTCTCGTCCCCGGCGTTCTTGTCCGGGTGGTACTGCTTGGCGAGTTTGCGGTACGCGCTCTTGATGTCCGCCTCGGATGCCCCGCGGGAGACGCCGAGCACGTCGTAGTAATCCTTGTAAGCCATGTGCGCCTCCTTCAGGCGAATGAGGACGGTGGATTCAGCTCAGTGGGTTCAGATGATCCCGTTTCAGGTAGTCATGAGGTCGCGGTACAGCGCCTCGACCTTCGCCCGTGCCCACGGCGTGCGCCGCAGGAACTTCAGGCTGCTCTGGACGCTCGGATCGAACTGAAAGCAGCGGACCGGGACCATGCGGGCCAGTTCGTCCCAGCCGTACGCCTCGTGCAGCCGCTCGACGATCATGGCGAGCGTCACGCCGTGCAGCGGGTCACCGGAGGGTGAACGGTGGATGGTTGATGGAGCCGCAGGGGCCTCAGCCGACGCCGTCTTGTCTTCTGGGTCAACCATCACCGCTTCCCCCTCAGCCCTTCCTGCTCACGACGACGCGGGCGGGGCGCACGAGGCGGTCGCCCATGCGGAAGCCCAGCTGGTACACCTGCACGATCACGTCGTCCTCGTCACCCGGCACGACCTGCAGCGCCTCGTGCCACTGCGGGTCGAAGGCCTCGCCTTCCTTGCCGGTCACTTCCAGGCCCAGACCCGCGAACACGCCCAGGATCTTGCCCTGCACGGCCTGCATGCCGGGGATCAGTTTGGCGGGCTCGGCGGCGCCCATGGTCACGGCGCGGTCCATGTCGTCGTACACGGGCATCAGCGCCTCGGCGGCCTTGCTTATGCCCTGGCCCTGCGCGGCGGCCACGTCTTCCTGCGTGCGGCGGCGGTAGTTCTCGAAGTCGGCGGCCAGCCGGGCCAGTCGGCCCTTCAGGTCGGTGTTCTCTTGCTCCAGCTCGTCGGCGCGGCCCAGTTTCGCCATCATCTCCTGCACCTGACCGAACATGTTCTCGTCCATGCCGTCCAGGCCGGGGAACTCGGTGTCCAGGTCTTCCTGCATGCTGTCGGTTTCGGTGTCGGGGATGTCCAGGCCGTCCTCACTGATGGTTTTCGTGTGGGTGTCGGTCTCGGCGGCCTCGGGGGCGGGTTTGTGCTGGTCGTCGGTCATCTTGGGGCCTCGCTTTCGGAACATTCCGCTCAGCTTACGGGCTGCCGGGCGTTCCTGGGGAACTGAAGGATGAAAGAAAAGGGGGAGAGGAGGCGTGGCGGCCGTCCTCTCCCGTGGATGGTGGTGCTGGTGGGCGGCTGCCTCGCCCTTCCCTCGCCTCCCCCCGGGGGAAGGTGCCCCGCAGGGCGGAGGGGGGTTACTCGGCGGGTTTGAAGTCCGCGTCGATCACGTCGTCGTCCTGCTTGTCCTTGCCCAGGTTGACGGTGTCGTCGCCCTGCGCCTGACCCTGGCCCTGCGCGGCGGTCATGAAGGCGCGCAGTTCCTCTTCCAGGGCTTTCTGGGCGGTGTCGATGCGGGCGTCGTCGTCGCTGCGGATGGCTTCCTCAGCCTCGTCGGCGGCGGCCTTGAGTTTGTCCTTGGCGGCCTGTGCGGCGCCCTCGTTCTCCTCGATCTGCGAGGTGGCCTGCACGCGCAGCGAGTCGAGGTTGTTGCGTTTCTCGACCTTCTCGCGGCGCTGCTTGTCGGCGGCGGCGTTCTGCTCGGCTTCCTGCACCATGCGCTCCACGTCGCCCTTGTCCAGGGTAGTGGTGTTCTCGATGCGGATGCTGGACTCCTTGCCGCTGGTCTTCTCCTTGGCGGTCACGTGCAGGATGCCGTTCGCATCGATGTCGAAGGTGACCTCGATCTGCGCCTGACCGGCCCGCATGGGCGGAATGCCTTCCAGTTTGAAGCGGCCCAGGCTCTTGTTGTCGGCGGCCATGGGGCGCTCACCCTGCAGCACGTTGATCTCCACGCCCGGCTGGTTGTTCTCGGCGGTGGTGTAGATCTCGGTCTTCTTGGCGGGGACCGTGGTGTTGCGGGTGATCATGGGGGCGATCATGCCGCCCTTGACTTCCACGCCCATGGTCAGCGGGGTCACGTCGACCAGCACGATGTCGCCCAGGCTGGAGTCACCCTGGATGATCCCGGCCTGCACGGCGGCGCCCAGCGCGACGGCCTCGTCGGGGTTCACGGACTCGTTGGGGGTCTTGCCGATGATGTCCTGCACGATGCGCTTGACAGCCGGGATGCGGGTGCTGCCGCCCACCAGGATCACTTCGTCAATCTTGCTGGCGTCCAGTTTCGCGTCGGCGAGGGCCTGCTCGACGGGCTTGCGCACGCGGCGCAGCAGGTCACCGGTGATCTCCTCGAACTTGGCGCGGCTCAGGGTGCGCTCCAGGTGCATGGGGGTACGGGTTTCCGGGTCGAAGGTGATGAACGGCAGGCTGATCGAGGTTTCGGTCGCGTTGCTCAGTTCGATCTTGGCCTTCTCGGACGCCTCGATCAGGCGCTGGAGGGCCTGCTTGTCCTTGCGCAGGTCGAAGCTGTTGTCCTTCTGGAACTCGGTGGCCAGCCAGTCCACGATGCGCTGGTCAAAGTCCGCGCCGCCCAGGTGGGTGTCGCCGCTGGTGGATTTCACTTCGAACACGCCGTCGCCCAGTTCGAGAATTGTTACGTCGAAGGTGCCGCCCCCCAGGTCGAAGACCAGCACGGTCTCGTTACCCTTGCGTTCCAGGCCGTAGGCCAGCGCGGCGGCGGTGGGTTCGTTGATGACGCGCAGCACGTTCAGGCCCGCGATCTCACCGGCCTGCTTGGTGGCCTCGCGCTGGCTGTTGTCGAAGTACGCGGGCACCGTGATGACCACGTCCTTGATCTTCTCGCCCAGCTTGGCGCTGGCGTCGTTCACGAGTTTGCGCAGCACCTCGGCGCTGACCTGCTCGGGGGCGAGGTCCTGGCCGTTCACTTCGATGCGCACGCTGCCGCCGGGGCCTTCCTTGACGGTGAAGGGGCTGCGGCCGGCCTCGTCCTTGATCTCGTCCCAGCGGCGGCCGATGAAGCGCTTGACTTCGAACAGCGTGGCGGCGGGGTTCAGCGCGGCCTGACGGCGCGCAATCTGGCCCACGAGGCGCTCGTCGCCCTTGTACGCGACGACGCTGGGCGTGGTGCGCGCGCCCTCGGCATTCACGATGACTTCGGGGCGGCCGCCTTCCATGACGGAGATAACAGAGTTGGTGGTACCAAGGTCGATTCCGACTGCTTTGGGCATGGTGACTCCTGTATTGATGGTCTGAAGTGTGGGGATTTGCCGCCGCGGGGGCAGCAGTTCTGATCTGCGAACATCATAGGCCCACAGTTCTAGAGTGTCAATAGAGTTGAGTGCAGTACGCTCAAGTTTAAGTGACCCTCAAGATATGGGTCCCACCTGCACACTCATCACAGGCCCGCCGCCCGCTTCTACAGCTTGTCGCCCACATGAATGGCAGCGATGCCGAAGGTCAGCAGGCGGTAGCGGGTGCGGAAGCCTGTGGCGCGCATCAGTCCCGCCAGCCGCTCGGGTTCAGGGAAGGCCAGGACGCTCTCGGGCAGGTACGTGTACGCCCCGGCGTTCCCGCTGATCAGCCCGCCGATGCGCGGCAGCACATGCTGGAAGTACACCCGGAACACGCTGCCCAGCAGGCCCGGCCGTGGTGGCGGGAACTCCAGGATCACGGCCCGCCCGCCCGGCGCCAGCACCCGGTGGAACTCCGCGAGGCCGCGCGCGTAATCCGCGAAGTTCCGGAACCCGAACGCGCAGGTGATCGAGTCGAAACTCCCGTCCGGGTACGGCAGGTTCAGCGCGTCCCCTTCCTCCAGGCGGATGTCGATGTGCCGCGCGGCGGCCTTCTCACGGCCGATGGCGAGCATCTGCGGCACGAAATCACTGCCGATCACCTCGGCGCCCGGCGCGCGGGTCTTGAGTTCCAGCGCGAAATCCGCCGTGCCGGTCGCCACGTCCAACACCCGCGCCGGCTTCAGGGCCAGGGCCTCCTGCGCCGCCGCGCGCCGCCAGCCCTTATCCACCCCGAGGCTCAGCACGCGGTTCAGAAGGTCGTAACGGGGCGCGATGCTGGCGAACATGGCCTGCACGTCCTTGCCCTTGTCCTGCTTGTCGCCCACGGGCGGCCGGTTCGTCATGACGCCGATGATAGCGGGGGTAGGCCGGGACGCATGGCATGCCCCCTGACGATCACGGCGCCAGTCTCAGCAGGCCCGCCGGGGTGGGCGTGAACCCGCACGCCGCGTAGAAGTCCGTGAGGTGAGGTTCGTAATCCACGTGCAGCCACTCCAGCCCCCGGTGCTCGCGGGCCGCCTGCGCCGCTCGCCGCACGAGCCCCACGCCGACGCCGCGCCGCTGCCAGTCCGGGTGCACGGTCGTGTCGAGCAGGAAGGCGTGCACGCCGCCGTCCCAGGCCACGTTCACGAAGCCCACCAGCGTGTCGGTGTCGTGCGCCGTGACCCAGGTCAGGCTGCGTTCCAGTACCGCCGCCCAGCGCAACCCGTCCTCTGTGCCGCTCCAGCCCTCTGTGCCGCCCCAGGCGAGAGACCGGAGCCTGCCCAGTTCGGGCAGGTCCGGCCACTCGCGGACGCGGTAGGTGATCAGGAGATGATGCTCAGCTTGCGCCCCACCTCGGCGTAGGCCTGGAGGGCGTGATCCAGATCGTCACGGGTGTGCTCGGCGGTCACGATGTTGCGGATGCGGGCCAGTCCGCGCGGCACGGTCGGGAAGCCCAGGCCGACGGCGAACACGCCCCGCTCGAACAGCAGGCGGCTCGCCTCGAATGCGGCCGGAGCCTCGCCGAAGATGACGGGCGTGATGGGCGTGGTGCTGCCGAAAATGTCGAAGCCCAGGCCCTGCAACTCCGCCTTGAAGTAGCGGGTGTTGTCCCACAGGCGCGCCATCAGGGTGGGGTCGCGCTGCACCTCGTCGAGCGCGGCACTCAGCGCGCCCACCGTGGCGGGGGCCTGCGCGGTGCTGAAGAGGTACGGGCGGGCGCGGTTGATCAGCAACTGGCGCAGGTCGCCGTGCCCGGCCGCGTAGCCGCCCACGCCGCCCCACGCCTTGCTGAGCGTGCCGACCTGAATCACGTCGTCGGCGTACTCGAAGCCGAAGTGATGCACGGTGCCGCGTCCCGATTCGCCCATCACGCCGCTGCCGTGCGCGTCGTCCACGTACGTGACCGCGCCGTGGCGGCGGGCGACCTCGACCAGTCGGTCCAGGGGGGCCACGTCGCCGTCCATGCTGAACACGCCGTCCGTCACGACCAGTTTCAGGCCGTCCGTGTCGTGTTCTTTCAGCAGGCGTTCCAGGTCGTCCGGGTCGGCGTGTTTGTAGACCTTCTTGGTGGCCTTGGTCAGGCGCAGCCCGTCGATGATGCTGGCGTGGTTCAGTTCGTCACTGACGACCAGATCGCCGTCGCGCAGCAGCGCGCCCAGCACGCCCTGGTTGGTGGTGAAGCCGCTGTGCAGCACCAGCGCGCTGCCCGTGTGCTTGAACGCCGCCAGCTGAGACTCGAACTCCTCGTGAATGCGCAGGGTTCCGGCAATCGTGCGCACGGCGCCCGCGCCCACGCCCCAGCGTTCCAGGTACTCGGCGGCCCGCGCTTTCAGGGCCGGGTGATCCGCGAAACCCAGGTAGTTGTTGCTGGCGAGGTTCACGACCTCGCGCCCGTCCACGCGGGTGCGGGCGCGACTGGCGCTGTCCAGCACACGCGGGTGGATCAGCAGCCCGCTCTCACGCAGGCCGGACAGTTCAGCAGTCAGACGGTCAGACAGGGAAGTGGACATGTCACGAGTGTAGGGTCGCGCGCCCCTACTTGTCCGTGAGGGAAGGACGTGAAGGGGCGGCGGCGCGCGGCGCCAGTCCCAGCCACACGCCGCCCGCGCCAATCAGCAGCAGCGTGCCGATCACGGCCGCCCCGGCGTGCAGGCCGTTCAGGAAACCGGGCGTGCCCCCGCCGCCGCGCGCCACCAGCGCCCCCCACGCGGCGATGCCCAGCGCCACGCCCACCTGCCGCATGGCGCTCAGGACGCTGGACGCCTGACTGGCCTGCGCGGCGGGCGCGGCGCTGACGGTCGCGGTGGTCAGCGCGGCGTTGGCGAGGCCCGTACCGATCCCCATCACGAAGAACTCGCTGGCGAGGCCCAGTGCGGTGCCCAGGGGCGACCCGCCCAGGTGCAGGCCCAGCACCAGCAGCAGGCCCGCGCCGATCACGGCCAGTCCGGCCGCGCCGACGCCGCGCGCCCCGGCCCGCGCGATCAGCCGCCCGCCCAGCGGTGACGACACCCCCACCCCGATGGGAAACAGGGCCGTGACCAGCCCCGCGCGCGTGGCGCTGTACCCCTGCGTGCCCTGCAGGAACAGCGTGATGAACACCAGCAGTCCGAACGGCCCGAACGCCGCCAGCAGTGAACCCACGTTCGCGGTCGTGAAGGCCCGGTTGCGGAACAGTGTCAGGTCCACCAGCGGGTGCCGGGCGCGGCCCTCGGTCCGCAGGAACAGCGCGGAGGTCACGGCGGCCAGACCCAGGCATCCCAGCACCGGCGCGGAGCCCCACCCCAGCACGTTGCCCTGCGAGAGCCCGTAGGCGAGGCTCGCCAGGGCCGAGGCCGCCAGGATCACGCCCGGAACGTCAATGGGCCGGGGGCTCGGCGTGCCCAGCGCGCGGGTGCGCCCCAGCGTGAAGGTCAGCGTGACCAGCGCGGTCACGGCGACCGTCCAGAACACCGCCGACCAGCCCAGCGTGTCTATGATCGTGCCGCCCAGCAGCGGCCCTGCGGCGATGCCCAGGCCCGACACGCCCGCCCACACGCCGATGGCCCGCGCCCGCGCGCCGCTCTCCGTGAACGCCAGGGTCAGCAGGACCAGCGTGGCGGGCTGAATCACGGCGGAACTCAGGCCCTGCAGGGCGCGGCCCACCAGCAGCGCGGGGAAGCTGGAGGCCAGCGCGCAGGTCACTGCCCCCACCACGCCCAGAGTGAGGCCCCACAGCAGCGCCCGCCGGAACCCGAAGCGGTCGCCCAGCAACCCCCCGGCCAGCAGCGTAGCCGCGAACACGATGTTGTACACGTTCGCCACCCACGGCACGTCGTGCGCGCCCACGCCGAACACGCGGCCCAGCGTGGGCAGCGACGGGTTCACGATGGACACGTTCAGCATGACCACTACCACCGCCAGGGAACTGGCGATCAGCACGGCCCGCTGAAGCCCGGGTGACACGGGTTCAGGTGGCGCGGGTTCGGACACTGCTGGCAGGGAAGGCAGATTCGGTTCTGTGATGCCTGGCAGCATAACAGGCGCGGCCCTGCCTGCCAGGGAACGTCAGCTGCCGGAGGGAGCCGCCTGCACCTGCGGCGTGACCTCGCGGCCCAGCAGTTCCACGCTGCGCAGCATCCGCGCGTGCGGCATCAGCACGTTCGTCATCTGGAAGGTCAGGCGGTCCACGCCGCCCAGCGCGTCGTTCACGTACGCGACTTTCCGTGCGACCGTGTCCGGATTGCCGATCAGGTACGGCCCGAACGGCCCGCACGCCGCGTCGAACTGCGCCCGCCTCGGCGGCGCCCAGCCCCGCTCGCGGCCCAGCGTGTCCAGCATTCGCGCGTACCCCGGCCAGAAGTCGTCCCGCGCGCCCGCGTCGCTGTCACCCACGAACCCGAAGGCGTGCACGCCCACCCGCAGAGTGTCCGGGGCGTGCCCGGCCTGCGCGCCCGCCTCGCGGTACAGGTCCACCAGCGGCCGGAACGCCCGGAAGTCCCCGCCGATGATCGCCACCATCAGCGGCAGGCCCAGCGTGCCGGCCCGCACGAACGACTCCGGTGTGCCGCCCACGCCCACCCACACCGGCAACTGTGCCTGCTGCGGGCGCGGGTACACGCCCTGACCCCGCAGCGGCGCGCGGTGCCGGCCCGACCAGTGCACGTGCGTGTCTTCTCGCAGGCGCAGCAGCAGTTCCAGTTTCTCGCTGAACAGCGAATCGTAGTCCTGCGTGTTCAGGCCGAACAGCGGGTACGCCTCGATGAACGACCCGCGCCCTACCACCAGTTCCGCCCGCCCGCGCGACAGCAGGTCCAGCGTGGCGTACTGCTGGAACACCCGCACGGGATCGTCGGCACTCAGGACCGTCACGGCGCTGTTCAGGCGGATGCGGCTGGTGCGCGCGGCGGCGGCGGCCAGGATCATGCCCGGCGCGGAATCCAGGTATTCGGGCCGGTGATGCTCGCCCACCCCGAAGGAATGCACGCCGCTGCGATCGGCGGTCTCGATCTCTTCGAGCAGGTTCGCCAGCCGGTCTGCCGGTGAGAGGGTGACGCCGGTGACCGGGTCGGATACCACCGCCGCGAAGCTATCAATGCCGAGTTCCATGCTTCACATTATAAAGCAATTTAGAAAGGGAAGCCCGGAGGGACCGGGGAGCGGGAGGCAAAGAGCACAGAAAAGACCCCCGGCACGTCCGGGGGCCATCAGGCAGAAGGCGCGCTACTGGCTGGTCACGGGCGTCGGCTCGTGCAGCGTGTAGCGTTGCAGGCCCGCCGTCCCCAGGCTGCGCTGGTACGTGCGGCTCCCGTCCGGCAGGTACACGTAGTGCTCGGCGCGCGTCCAGCCCTGCGCCAGATTCCAGCGCTGCCGCATGTCCGGTACGGGCGTCCTGAAGTCCGCCGTCACGGCCGCACTGGCGTACGCCACGCGGTCATGCGTCATCAGCGGCAGCGTCTCGCCCACGTCCAGCGTGCCGTTCGCGTTGCGGTCCTGCCACATCGTCCATTCCAGCAGCAGCACCTTCGCGGCGGCCGGGGCGACCGTCGCCGACGCGCCCGCCGGGATCAGCGTCGCGGCGTCCACGGCGCGGTCCGTCTGGTTGATCCACTTCAGCGGGTCCACGTCCACGGCCGTCTTCCCGGCGGGCACGGCCAGCTGGTACACGCTCTCGCCGCCGTCCGTCACCAGCGACAGGTAGGCGCCGGCGGGCGCGGCCGGGAAGCGCACCTCCACACCGCTCGGCAGGGGAGGGCGGCCGCCCGTCGGGGCCGACGAACTGCCGCACGCGGTCAGGGCCGCGCCCAGCAGGGCTGCTGCCGGAATCCACGCGGCGCGCTTCATTTCGCACCGCCCAGGGTGCCGCCCAGCGGGGCACCCTGACTGATCAGGCGGTTCGTCGGTTCGTGCAGGCGGACGCTCAGGCGTTCGTCGGCCTCAGGCACGCTGTTCATGGTCACCACGTACCGGCCGGGCGTGGCCGACGGCTGCCGGACCTCGTGCGCCACCAGCGACCAGCCCTTGCGGCGCGCGCCGCTCTCGGTCGTGCGCCCGTCCGGGCTGGTGAACGAGTACGTGAACGCCTCGCTGGCGTAACTGTAGATCGAGTGCGTCTGGTACAGCTCCTCGGTGCTTTCCGGCCGCCCGTTGCGGTTCAGGTCGTTGTAGATCACGAAGTACACGTTGCAGGTCTGCACGTTCTCCGGCGATACCACCACGTCCCGCATCCCGTCGGTCTCACCGCCCTTGAACGGCGACAGGCAGGCGCTCTTCTGAAGGTCCTGAAGCGAGTAGCCGTCCAGGTAGATGGTCGTGCGGTTCACCACGCCCCCTGGAGTGCCCGACAGGTACCCGCCGTGCCCGATGGTCCGCAGGTACTGCCCGTTTGCGCCGAAGGCCACTCCACTCAGCTGCAGCGTGTCCACGGTCGGGGTGTCCGGGAAGATGAAGGTCAGACCCATGGGGGTGGGTGGCGGGGGGCTGGGGCAGGCGGTCAGGAGCGCACACAGCGCCCCGACCCCACCCAACCGGATGATGTTCATGTTCTTCATACGACGTTCACAGTAGCGAACGTCCCCGGACCCTGCACGCACATTTGACGCAGGGAGCCGGCACGCAGGAAACAGCCGCCGGGCACAGAAGGCAGGTGGCCCCCGGTCCGTCCGGAAGCCACCTGCCCTGTCGTCACCTGCCCCGAGGCACTGTCCTCAGCGGTTCATGATGTGAATCGCCTGCTTGTGCACGGCCTCGGCGGCCTCCAGTACGCTCTCACCCAGGGTGGGGTGCGCGTGGATGGTCAGGGCGATGTCGCTGGCCGTGGCGGCCATTTCCAGGGCCAGGCTGGCCTCGCCGAGCAGGTCGCTGGCGTGCGGGCCGACGATGTGCACGCCCAGCAGCAGGTCCGTGTCCTTCTCGACGACCATCTTCACGAAGCCGTCCGTGGCCTGCAGTGTCATGGCGCGCCCCGAGGCGCTCAGGGGGAACACGCCGGTCTTCACGTCATAGCCCTTGTCCTTCGCTTCCTGCTCGGTCAGGCCCACCCAGGCGAGTTCCGGGCTGGTGTACACCACGCCGGGAATGGCGACGGCGTCCTGCTCGGCGGGCTTCCCGGCAATGACCTCGGCGGCCACCAGACCCTCCTTCATGGCCTTGTGCGCCAGCATGGGGTTGCTGGCCACGTCGCCCACCACGTAGATGTGCGGCACGTTGCTGCGCTGGCGGGTGTCGGCGGGAATGAACCCACGCTCCGTGACGTTCACGCCGGCCGCCTGGGCGTTCAGGCCGTCCGTGCGGGGGCGGCGGCCCACGGCCACCAGCACCCGGTCGAAGACCTCGGTGGTTTTCGCGCCGGTCTTCACGTCTTCCAGTTCCACGTGAATGCCGTCGGCTTTCTTCTCGGCGCGGTTGGCCTTGGTCTGCACGGCGATCTCGATGCCCTGCTTCTTCATGATCTTCGTGAATTCCTTGACGGCGTCGGCGTCGGCGCCCGGAATCACGTTCGGCAGGAACTCGATGATCTTCACGTGGCTGCCCATGTTGTTGTACACGTGCGCGAACTCGAAGCCGATCACGCCGCCGCCGATGCACAGCATCCGCGCGGGCACCGGGTCCGGCATGACCAGCGCGCCCGTGGAGTCCACGATTCTCTCCTGATCCACGTCCAGGCCCGGCAGCTTGGCGGGCTCGCTGCCGGTCGCGATGATGAAGTTCGCGGCCGTGTACGTCTTATCGCCGACCTGTACGGTGTGCTCGTCGATGAAGCTGGCCTGCCCGATCAGGTGCGTGACCTTGTTCGCCTTGAACAGGCTGCCCACGCCGCCCGTGAGTTTCTTGACGATGCCGTCCTTCCAGCCGTTCAGTTTGGCGATGTCCAGCTTCTGCTCACCGAAGGTCAGGCCGAAGTCGGCGGCGTGCCGCGCGGCGGCGATCTGCTCACCGGCGTGCAGCAGGGCCTTGGTGGGAATGCAGCCCACGTTCAGGCACACGCCGCCCACCGTGTCGCGTTCGGCGCAGGCGACCTTCAGGCCCAGCTGCGCGGCGCGGATGGCGGCGTGGTACCCGCCGGGACCCGCACCGATCACGAGCACGTCGTAGTCATAGGATTTCGTCATGCGGTCAGTCTAACGCGGCCCCCGTGAGCCGTCACTGACCTGCCCGCATAGCTGGACGCGGGCCATTCACAATTCCCGCTGGTCAATTCGGCGGCCGGGCGGGGGGCCGCCGGACGCGCCCGGTGGGGGCCGGCGCGGCACACCTTCCAGCGCGGCCGGGCGCTGTATTATCTGCGGCGTGCGGCTCCTGCTGCTGTCTGACATTCACGCCAACCACACCGCCCTTCAGGCGGTCCTGAACGACGCCGCCAAACGCCGCTACGATCAGGTCATCCACCTTGGCGACGCGCTGGGCTACGGCCCGCACCCGCGCGAGGTGCTTGACGCGCTGCGCGAACTGGACGCCGTGTGCGTGCTGGGCAACCACGACGACATGCTGCTTCAGTACGCCGATGGCCGCCGCGAAACGAAGGACTCGATCGTATCTATGGCCCTGATGTGGCAACTGGCGCGCCTGTCCGAACGGGACGTGGCCTGGGTGCGCCTGTGGCGCGACGGGATCGACGACCCGGACGTGGGCGCCCGCTACCGTCACGGCACGCCCGTGAGCCTCGACGACTACACTGATTCCGTCCCGGCCGCCCGCGAGGCCTTCGCGCAGTGGCAGGGCCGTCTGGGGTTCGTGGGGCACACGCACATTCCGGCCGTGTACGCCACCCTGAACTCCCCGGTCGGCGACTGGATCAAGGCGCAACAGTTCGCGGACGGCGGCAGTTACATGGTGCCGCCCAGCACCCGCGTGATCCTGAACCCCGGCAGTGTCGGCCAGCCGCGCGACGGGAACCCGCAGGCCAGTTACGCGGTGTTCGACACGGTCCGCGCGCACTTCGAGGTCTTCCGTGTGCCGTACGACATCGAGCGTGCCCAGGAGGCGGCGCTGGAGGCCGGGCTGCCGCAGGTGCTCGCCGCGCGCCTCGCCATCGGCAAGTGAAGGCCCCCACCTCCCAGGCGGCTGGCTCCCAGACCGCCAGTGCCCAGGCCACCAGTAACCAGACCATCAGTTCCCAGGTGGCGGGCGCCGCCGACCTGCACGGCCCGCTGCTGGAACAGACCGGCGCGTTCGGTGGGAACGCCCTGCTGCTGACCGGCCCGGCCCGCGTGGGCAAACTGGCCGTGGCCTGGGCGGTCGCCGCGCAGCACAACTGCACCGGCCCGAAAGGCATGTACGGCGAGGCGTGCGGCGCGTGCCACTCGTGCCGCGCCCTGGCCGCCGGGGGGCACCCGGACGTGCTGCTGGTCGAGCCGCGCGCCACCACCACGACCGGCAAGGCCGCCCGGCGCAAACTGATTCCCATCGGCGCGGTCCTATCGGGGCGCGACAAGACCCGCGAGTACGAAACGCACGTCTTCGAATTCCTGGAGGTCAGGCCCACCTTCGCGCGGCGCGTGGTGATCGTCAGCGGGGCCGAGTACCTGGGCCCGGAAGCCGCGAACGCCCTGCTGAAACTGGTCGAGGAACCCCCGCACCGCGCGCTGTTCGTGTTCCTGGCCGAGGACCTGCGTTCGGTCCTGCCGACCATCGTGAGCCGCAGCGCCCGCCTGAGCGTCACGCCCGCCACGGACCGAGCCGTGGAAAGCGCCCTGGGCCGCGCCGGGCACACCCCGGACCCGGAACTGGTGGCCTTCGCCGCCGGGCGGGCCGGGGTGCTGGACGACCCGCAGAAGGTTGGAGCCGCCCTGAGCGACGCCCGCGACCTCACCGACGCCCTGGGTGACGGCCTGCTCGCCGCGTTGCAGGCCGCCGAGGCGCTCGAGAAACGCTTCGATCCCGGCTGGCATCCGGAAGCGCTGCGCTTCGTGTGGCGCACCCTGCCCCCCCACCAGCGCGCCCGCGCCGACACGGCCCTGACCGCCCTGCAGGAGGGGCTGGAGGCGTACGCCAGCCCCAGCCTCAGCTTTCAGGTGTTCGCGCTGGCACTCCGGGACGCCCTCGGGCACGCCTGACCCGAACACCGACTTGAAGGTGCGGGCGGCGGGGGCGCTAGACTTCAGGGCATGAGTGCCCCCTTCACGCACGGCCCGCTTCGCGTGTGGTCGCTGCCCACCGGTCCCATCCAGGAGAACACCGTGCTGATCGCAGGCCAGCAGGGGCAGGGCTTCCTGATCGATCCGGGCGACGACGCAGGCCGCATCGCCACCCTGATCGCCGGGAGTGGCGTGACCGTGACCGGCATCCTGCTGACGCACGCGCACTTCGATCACATCGGCGCGGTGCAGCCCCTGCGCGAGCAGTTGGGTGTGCCGGTGTGGCTGCACCCGGACGACCGGGACCTGTACGCCCTGGGCGCGCAGAGTGCCGCTCGCTGGAACCTTCCGTTCACGCAGCCCGCCGCGCCCGATCACGACATCACGGACGGGCAGACCTTCACGGCGGGTGACCTGACCCTCAGCGCGCACCACCTGCCGGGGCACGCGCCGGGGCACGTGGTGTTCCGCGCGCCGGGCGTGGTCATCGCCGGGGACACCCTGTTCCAGGGCGGCATCGGCCGCACCGACCTGCCCGGCGGGAACCACCCGCAACTGCTTTCAGGCATCCGCGCCCAGCTGCTGACCCTCCCCGACGACACCGCCGTGTACCCCGGCCACGGCCCGTGCACCACGGTCGGGCACGAGCGGCGCAGCAACCCGTTCCTCCAGTGAGGCGGCCCTCCGTGGCGTGTGCGGCGCGGGGAGCCGCGTGAATCCCGGCGTGGGCGGCGGTCCCGGCGCGGCGGCCGGTACGGGCCTGACGGACGTGAGTTACAGCACGAACACCGCCAACGCCCTGATTCACCTGTACCGCGCCGAGGTCGGCAAGATGACCGCCTACCGGCAGCGGCTGGACATGACCACCAACTGGTCGGTCGTCACGACCGCCGGTCTGGCGTCCTTCGCGCTCGGCGACGCCACGAACAGTCACGCGACGTTCCTGTTCGCCATGTTCATGAATTACTTCTTCCTGCGCCTCGAAGCCCGGCGCTTCCGGACTTTCGAGATCGCGCACCACCGCGTGCGGATCATGGAACGGTTCTTCTACCCGGCCATGCTGGGCGACAAGGTTGACCCCGGCTGGCACCAGCTGCTGCTGGCCGAACTGAGCAAACCGCGCAGCCCCATGACCCGCGACGACGCGCTCGGCTGGCGACTGAACCGCAATTACCTGTGGATCTACACGGCGGTGCTGGTGGCGTGGCTGGCGAAACTGGACCTCGATCAGCCCAAGGGCTGGATCCTGGAATTCCCGGAGGCGTTCTCGCTGGCCGACATCGGCAGTTTTCCCGGCTGGCTGGTGTTCCTGGCGGTGGGCGTGTTCTACGGGTACCTGATCTGGCTGGCCGCCCGCGCCGCCCGCACCTACCCCCTGGAAGAAGGCTGACGGCGCACCTGATCCTCACGCCACAGTTGCACGCCGGCCAGCAGTAGCGCCTGCACGGGCAGGCTGCGGGTGTACAGGCGGGGCCGTCCGGCCAGCACGCAGGCGCCCAGCCACAGCAGCTGCGTGGCGAGCCCCAGGTTCGCCGTGACGACATTGCTGACCCGCGGGGTGTACGCCACCCGGTCGGCCGGGGTGGGCGCCCCGCCGGTCAGGCGGGCCAGCCTGCGCGTGAACAGCGTCTGCAACGCCCGTTCCTGCGGCGTGAAGTACAGCGCGTACACCCGTTTCAGGGCCGCAAGCACCTGCGGGTTGTCCCCGGCCTGCGCGGGTGGATCGCGGAAGACCTCGCCGCGCGCCTCGCGGAACTCGCGTTCCCACAGGTAATCCACGGTCAGGATCAGGCTCTGCAGCAGCGTGGCCGGCACGCCCGCCGCGCCGCTGATCGCCACGTTCAGTGCCAGGTCCACCACCAGGTCCATCTCGGTATCCAGGTAGCGGCCGGTTTCGGTGGTGCGGCCGGTCGCGCGGGCCAGTTGCCCGTCCAGGCCGTCCAGTACGGTCTTGACCTGAAGCAGTAGCGCGGGGCGTAGGCGTTCGCCCCGGCTGATCAGCAGCGCGGCGTACAGACCCATCGCCGTGTGCAGCAGCACCACGTGCGCCGGGTCCACGTTCAGGCGGGCCAGCGGACTGACCAGCAGCTGCGCGGCGGGGCGGAACAGGCTTTCGCCGGCCCACTCACGCGCCGGGCGTTGTTTTCTCGTCTGGGCGAGCCCCCTGTCTACCGGCGGCCCCCGTACTTGGGTGCGCTCTTGCGAACCCCGGCGTAGCGGTTGCGTTCCTTGCGCCGCTGCGCGCTGGCGGCGCTGGTCGTGCCAGTGCTGCGCCCGGCCGGGGTCTGCAGGCGGCGGGGCGTGAAGGTGTCAATGGTCAGGAAACGCGCCATGGGCACGTACAGGATCAGCACGAAGATCAGGCTGCCCCACCAGGTGTTCAGGTACTGCCCGACCGGCGTGAGTTGCAGCAGGCTGCTCAGCAGGGTCGCCACCACCGAGAACAGCATGACCCGCACGAGCAGTTTCAGCAGCTTGGCCCGCGTGAAGCCCGGATTGGGGTCCGGGGTGGTCAGCCAGCGCCACAGCTTCACGCTTCACCCTCGGCAGCGGCGTCCTGGGGCGCGGCGCTCCTGGCCCGCGCGCCGGCGGGGGCGCTGAGCGTCTCACGCAGGGTGTCCAGTTCCGGGAATTCAGTCTGCCCGGCGTCCACGGTCAGCAGCACGAACGGCTTGTGCAGGCGCGCCGCGACCTTCCGGGCGGCGGCGGCGGCGCTGCCGTCACGGGCCGGGACCACGAACACGAAGCCGCGCACGGCGGCCTTGCCGCTCAGCAGGGACAGCGCCCCGAACAGTTCCAGGTCGCCCGGCGCGGCCCGCTCCGGCTGCTCGATGCGCCCGGCGCGGTTCAGGACGTCCAGTACCGCCAGTTCATGACTGAACACCGGGTACAGGCCCAGTTCATCCAGCGCGGGACGCAGCGCGCCGGCCAGCACGTCCTCGGCCAGCAGGGCGCGCGGCCCCAGGACCGCGACCGTCTCGCGCGACGCCCGGCTCAGGGGCGGCATCTCGGCGCGGGCGTAACTGCCCAGTGGCCGGACCTTCTCGATTGCCAGCCGCACCCGCCCGGCACTCTGCGAGACGCGCATACCCACCTCGGCGGCCGCTCCTTCCATCAGGTCGGGGCTGTCGGGCACGCCCAGCAGCGCGGGCAGACCGCTGATGCGGCGGGCCAGCAGTTCAGGCAGCGCCTCACTCCAGGCGTCGCCGCTGACGGCGGCCCACTGGGGCAGCAGGACCAGATCGACCCGGCCCAGTGCCAGGATGCGGCCCAGAACGAGTTGCACCTGGGGCGGTTCGCCCGGCAGGCTTTCACGCCCCAGCGCCAGGCACTCGGCTTCATCCAGGGTGGGTGTGACGACCTCGGCGCCCAGTTCTTTCAGGTACGCCGACCAGTACGTGGGGAGCCTCGCGGCGCGGGATTCAAGCAGACCAACCCTCATTCTGAACAGTGTACGCGCGCCGGGCCGGGTGCGTGGCCGGGTCGGTCACCATCGGGGGCGGGCCGGGGGGGGTGGGTCAGCCGCTGCCGCCCCCAGCGTCCACCTTGCCGGACTGCTTGGCCAGGGTGGCCTGCTCGGCCAGTTCCACGTCGTGGTCGTTGATGCGGCGCTGCTCGTTGTCGTGCTCGAACAGGTCCTGGCGGGCGCGCAGTTTGGCCTGCGGCTGCTGAAGGTCACCGCCGCTACCCCGGTGCACCCGCTGGAAGAACACCAGCGCGCCCCCCGCCAGGGCCAGCGACCCCGCGAAGTACAGGGTGTCCAGCGGTTTCTCCCAGCGCACGAAATGCTCCAGGAACGTGACACCCAGAATCACGATGATCACCGACACGACCTTCTGCTCCAGGTCCGCGAGGCTTTCCACGCCCAGCGCCGAGGTCAGGTTCAGGGGCGTGATGAACAGCGAGTACAGGCCCACGCCGATCAGGTAGAACACCACGGCCTTGAGCATGGTGCTGACGATCTCCAGGAATTCCACGGCGATGCTGCCCTGCTGACTGGCGATGCCCTGCGTGAACGTGTCGTGCCACGAGCCGTAGATGGTGTGCAGCGCCAGCAGCGTCCCCTGAAGGAACAGACTGAACGACACCAGCAGCACAGCGATCACCGCGATCAGTACCACGAACCGCGTGCGGCCGATCACCTCGCTGAACCACTCGCGTTTGGACGGCTGCTCGGCCGGGGACCTGGAAGGGGAGGGGGAAGGAGTCACGCCTTCATGATCCCTCCGGGGTGGTGGGGGGCGGGCGCGGGTGCACTTCACACTTGCCTGAAGGTCCGCGCCGCTGCCAGACTGCCCGGCGTGACCGACACCCCCGACCGCCCCACCCTGCCCGACGCCCTGAAACGCGTGCTGCCCGCCGCCCGTTGGGAGCGCGTGTCCGGCGGCCAGAGCGGCGCGCAGGTGTGGCGCTCGACGCGCTTCGTGGTGAAGGTGCAGGCCCGCGCGCCCCACGCGGTCAGCCTGCAACAGGAACGCGAGCGGCTGCGCTGGCTGCATGGACGCCTCCCCGCGCCGCAGGTCGTGGCGTTCGAGGTCGAGGACGGGCAGGAGTTCCTGGCCATGACCCGCGTGCCCGGCATTCCCATGAGCCACCCGGACGCGCTGCTGCACCCGGAGCGGATCGTGACCCTGCTGGCCCGCGCGCTGCGGGAACTGCACGCCCTGCCCATCCGGGACTGCCCGTTCCGGCAGACGCTGGACGTGACCCTGCCCCTGGCCCGCGAGCGCGTGCAGGCCGGACTGATCGACCAGACCGACTTCGACGGGGACCGCGCCGGGCGCAGCGCCGTCAGCGTGTTCAACGAACTGGCCCGCACCCGCCCCGCCCAGGAGGACCTGGTGGTGGCGCACGGGGACGCCACCCTGGACAACTTCATCCTGAACGGGGAGTTCGTCGGGGCCCTGATCGACGTGGGCCGCCTCGGCATTGCTGACCGTCACGCCGACCTCGCCCTCGCGCACCGCAGTGTGCGCAGCGAACTGGGTGAACGCTACGCCACTCAGTTCCTCGACCTGTACGGCCGCGCCCTCCTGGACGACACGAAACTCGCGTACTACCGCCTGCACGACGAACTGTTCTGAAACGGACAGTAGGAAGCAGAAAGTGGTGAGCGGGGTGGGGGTTCCACCGTCCACTCACCACTTCCCGCTCTCTACCCTTACGCCTTCGCCCAGGTGCGCAGGTAGTCGGCGACGAGTTCGCTGACGTTCACGCCTTCGCGGGTGGCCTTCTCGATCTGGGCAGCCTTCTCCTCGCGGGTAATGGGGAGCCAGAGGGCCACGTACTCCTGGCCGCCTTCCTGCTTGAATTCCCCGCCCAAGTCGTCGCGCTGCACGAATCCGGTTTTCTCCATGCCTTCCTCCGTTCCGGCCTGCATCAGCCAGTGGGTCACGCGGGCTTTCAGGAAACGCCACTCCCGGCCGACCTTGCGGCCCGGGATCTCACCGCCCCGCACCAGGGTGTAGGCGGTGGTCTCGCTGACCTTCAGGTAGGCGGCCAGTTCCTCCAGGGTCAGGACCTCGTCCGTGGGGGTCGTCGTCTCATTCATACCGGCACCTCCTCTCAGGTGATGCCATATTGCGCTATCTGATACCTTATATCAACAGGTGCTGCAAGATGCTGTCAGTTGATGCCAGTTGCACTTGGTCGCCCTGCCTCCGGTCTGCCCGGCCCGCGCGTGATCTACTCGGCTTCATGCGGACCCTCGGCCGACTCGTCTCCCACCACCCCTGGGCCGTGCTGATCGTGTGGCTGCTGGCCGCCGCGCTCAGCATTCCCTTCGCCGCGCGCGCGCCCGCCGCCCTGAACGCCGACCCGGCCGGTGGGCTCACACAGTCCGAAGCGACCCGCGTGACCGACCTGCTGCGCGACCGCTTCGGCGAACGCGACACCAACACGGTCGTCATCGTCACCCGCAGCACCCCCCCGCTGGGCACCCCGCAGGGCGACGCCGCCTATCAGGCGTTCCTGAACGGACTGGAGAAGGTGCCGGGTGTCACGCGCGTCACGCCCCCGCAGGACAGCGGCCCGTACCGCACCCGCGCCGAGGACGGCACCCTGGCCCTCACCCTCGCCCAGATTCCGCTGCTGGACGGCGCCAGCGACACCCTGCGCCTCGTGCGCGCTTACACCGCCCGCGCCCAGACGCCCGCCCTGAACATCCGCGTGACCGGCGGTCAGGCCATCGCGGACGACTTCACGCACTTTGCCGAGAGCGACACCAAACGCAGCGAATTCACCGCGCTGCCCCTGATCGCGCTGCTGCTGCTGGTCGTGTTCGGCGCGCTCGTCGCGACCGGCCTGCCGCTGATCGTGGGTATGCTCAGCATCAGCGTCGCCATGGCCGCCCTGTACGGCCTGACGCACCTGATGCCCGTCAGCACCTTCGCGCAGAGCGTGATCACCATGCTGGGCCTGGGGGCCGGCATCGATTACGCCTTGCTGACCGTCAACCGCTTCCGCGAGGAACTGAAACGCACCCCGGACGCGCGCCTCGCCGCCGACCGCACCGTGCAGACCGCCGGGCGCAGCGTTGCCTTCAGCGGCCTGACCGTCGCCATCGCCATGGCCGGCCTGATCCTGCCGCCCATCGCCTTCGTCCGCTCTATCGGCATCGGCGGGGTGCTGGCGGTCCTGCTGACCGTGCTGGCCAGCCTGACCGTGTTGCCCGCCCTGCTGGCCCTGCTGGGCGAGCGCGTGAACAGCCCTCGCATCCTCAGGTTCACCTGGGCGCAGAGTGGCGCCGCCTCGGCCGGCTGGACGGCGTTCGCGCGGCGCGTGACCGCCCGCCCCTGGCTGGCCGTGACCGCCAGCACCGCGCTGCTGCTGCTGCTGGCCTCCCCGGTCCTGACGCTGCGCACCGGGTACGCGGGCGCGTGGGGTCTCACGCCCGGCGTGGAAAGCCGCGACGCCCTGCAGGACGTGCGCGACCTGGGGGCCGGCGGGCTGCTCAGCCAGTTCGAGGTCATCCTGGACCCCGGCCACCGCTACGGTCCCACCGACCGCGCCCGTTTCCAGCAGACCGTCACGGACCTGCGCGCCCTGCCCGGCGTGCGCGGCGTGCTCAGCCCCTTCCTGACGCCCGCCGACCTCGCCGGCAGCGTGGGCGGGGGCAGCGGCGAGGGAGGCAGTGCCGGGCAGCTGGCCGCGCTGAGCGCCCTGACCTCCCGCTCGTTCAGCGCCGACCGCGCCCTGCTGCGCGTCACCGTCATCCCGGAAGACACCCTGCGCGCCGCCGACATTCCCGCCTTCGAGACGCAGCTGCGCCGTACCCTGAACGCCAGCGGGTACACGTACCTGCTGGGCGGCGCCCCCATCGGCGGCGAGGAATTCAGCCGCGCCATCACGGACTCGCTGCCCACCGTCGTCCTGGCCGTGTTCGCCGGCACGTTCCTGCTGCTGATGGTTGCCTTCCGCAGCCTGCTGATCCCCCTGAAAAGCATCCTCATGAACGCCCTGACCGTCGGGGCCGCCACCGGCATCGTCACGCTGATCGTGCAGCACGGCATTCTGGCCGCGCCGCTCGGCATTCCCGCCGACGTGGGCGTCCTGGATTCCAGCCTGCCGGTCCTGCTGTTCGCCGTCATGTTCGGCCTGAGCATGGACTACGAGATCTTCCTGCTCTCCCGCGTGCAGGAGGAGTACCTGCGCAGCGGCGACAACGACGAGGCCATCGTGCTGGCCGTCGGGCACACCGCGCGCATCATCACCAGCGCCGCCATCATCATGTTCATCGTCTTCACCGCGTTCATCTTCGGCCGCGTGGTCGCCAGCAAGAGCATCGGCCTGGGCCTCGCCGTCGCCGTCGCCCTGGACGCCACGCTGGTGCGCCTGATCCTGGTGCCCGCCTTCCTGAAACTCGCCGGAAAGTGGAACTGGTGGCTGCCCGCGTGGCTCGACCGGCGACTACCGCACATCCGCCTCGAACACTGAACGGGGCAGGAGGACGTGGGAAGTGGGAACAGCAACAGCAACAGCAACAGCAACAGCAACAGAGGAAGGGGCGACCTGCGCATGCGGTCGCCCCTCTACTCACCCCTCGCCGTTTACGTCTGCGCGTGCTCCTGCTCTCGCTTGCGGCGGATGAACCACGCGACCGCCGCGACGGCCAGCACCCCTAGGATGATCTTGCTGGCCGGGCCCACGTACTGCTCGACCCGGTCGTAATGCTCGCCCAGCAGGTAGCCCGCCCCGGCCAGCAGGGTCGCCCACAGGCCCGACCCGATCGCGCTGAACAGCAGGAACTTGGGCATGGGCATCTCGCTCATGCCGGCCGGGAGGCTCAGCAGGCTGCGAATGCCGGGCACCATCCGCCCGAACAGCACCGCCTTGGACCCGTGCCGGTCGAACCAGTCGTCGGCTTTCTTGATGTCCTTGCCGCTCAGGGTCAGCCACTTGCCGTGCTTATCCGCCCAGGCGATCAGGCGGTCCTCACCGAACGCGCGCCCCACGTAGTACAGCGGCAGGGTACCGATCACGCTGCCCAGCGTGCCCATCAGGATCACCATGATCAGGTTCAGATCCCCCCGGGACGCCGCGAAGCCCGCCGACGGCATGATCAGCTCGCTGGGAATGGGTGGGAACACGTTTTCCAGCACCATCAGCAGCAGGATGCCCACGTATCCCATGCTGTCCATCAGTCCCTGTACCCACTCGGCCATGCTGCCCAGACTAGCGGGCCAGGGCCGGGACGCGCCTCCTCCTAAAGTTCGTCATAACCTGAAGGGGGGTGGGTGGCGGCCGGGGCGGCCCTAGACTGAGCGCATGTCTTTTCTTCCGATTCAGGCTGTGATCTTCGATTTCGACGGCACCATCCTGGACACCGAAACGCACGAGTTCCGCCGCTGGCAGGCGCTGTACCGCCAGCACGACCGGGAACTGCCGCTCTCGGAATGGCAGCGCGGCATCGGCACCTGGGACGCCTTCGACCCGTGGGCCGGGCTGCCCGAAACGGTGCAGCGCGACCGGGAGGTCACGCAGGCGATCCTGCGGGACGCCATTCACGCCGACATTCAGGCCGCCGACCTGCGTCCCGGCGTGCGCGACGTGCTGAACGCCGTGCGGCCCGCCGGACTGCGCCTCGCCCTGGCGACCAGCAGCGACCGCGCCTGGGTGACCCGCTGGCTCAGCGAACACGCCCTGCTGGACGCGTTCGAGACGCTCGCCACCCGCGACGACGTGGCCCGCGTGAAACCCGACCCGGAACTGTACCTGCTGGCCGCCCGGCAACTGGGCCTGCACCCGTCGGCATGCGTGGCGGTCGAGGACAGCCTGAACGGCGCGACCGCCGCCGTGGCTGCCGGCATGCGCGTGGTGGTCGTGCCGAACGAGGTGACGGCCACCCAGCCCTTCCCGCCCACCTGGGCCAGACTGGACGGGTTCGAGGGCGGTCTGGAGGCCCTGCTGGCCGCCGCGCAGACCACGACCCAGTAAGCGGGCGCAGGCATCAGGGGCAGCAAATAGAAAATGGAGAGGAGGGGCCGTCTCTGGCGCCCTGCTCTCCATGTCCCATGGTCCACTGCCCGGCTTACACGTCCGGGTAGACCTTGATTTCCGTGATGTGCGCCCGGTCGGGGCGGCTGAGGGTATGCGCGACGCTCTTGGCGAGGCCGCGTGGGTCAATCATGGATTCCCAGCTGAGGCCCGCTTCGCGGTTGCTGGGCGTGTCGATGGCGCCCATGGGGTACAGCACGCAGCCGCGCACGCCCCGGCCCTTGAGTTCGTCGTGCAGGCTCAGGATGTACGCGGCGACGGCGGCCTTGCTGGCCGTGTACAGCGCCGCCCTGGGGCCACTGAGGCGCGCGGCCTGCCCGGCGCTGACGCCCATCACGATGCCGTCCTTCTGCTTGACCATGTGCGGCAGGACGCCCTGCACGGCGTGAAAGAGGCTGGTCATGTTCGTGTCGAACAGGTGGCGCAGGTCGTCCGGGGTGGCCTTCTGCGCTTCCTGGGTGCTGAACGCGCCGACCGTGTGAATCAGCGTGTCGACCTTCACCTTGCGCAGCCGGTCGATGCTGGCCGGGTCGGTCAGGTCCAGGTCGAGGACCTCGGTGGCGGGAAACCGGTCGGCGGCGCGTTCCAGGCTCTCGCCGCGTCCGACCAGGACGATCTGCGCGCCGGCATCGTCGAGTTCCTGAGCAATGGCGGTCGCCAGTGCGCCGCCCGCTCCTGTAAGCATGATGGTGGAGGAGCTGAGGTTCGCCATGACCCCAGGGTAACGGGTGATCGGAGATCCCGGGTCACGCGGCCTTCCCGGCGGGCGGGTTGCTTAGCGGAAGGTCAAGGACCTCTCACTCCTCACGCGGCGTTTCAGAGGCGGGGTTCGCCGTACCCGGTTGCCCGGACCTGCGCCCAGTCGCCCTCCCCCAGGATGAACGGCGCGCGTTGCGTGTGGGTGGTCACGCGCGGCCCGGCGTGCGGGTCGAGGTACACGTCGATCTCGCTGCGGATCCCGAAGCCCCGCGCGGCCGGGTACGTGCCGGGCTCGATGGTCACGGCCAGTCCGGGCGTCAGGGTGCGGGTGTCGTGCGTTTCGTAATCGTCGAGGTTCGCGCCCGCCCCGTGAATACTGACTCCCAGGTCGTGCCCGGTGCGGTGCAGGAAGAACGCTTCCCACTCCGGGCCCATGGCGTCGCGGGCGGCTCGGTCTGCCATCCAGCCCTGCAACTCTCCCCAGCCGCGCGCTGCGTACCCGTCCTGAAGGGTGCGCAGCGCGGCGTCACGGGCGGCCGCCACGGCGTCCCAGGCGCCCAGGTACTCGGGCGTGGGCGTCCCGGCGAACCCGACCCAGGTGACGTCCGCGAAGGGGCGGCCCGGTTCCTGCGCCCACAGGTCGATCAGTACGCACTCGCCTTCTTTCAGGGTGGCGTGCCGTTCCGGGCTGGGTTCGTAGTGGCTGTCGGCGGCGTTCACGCCGAAACTCACGTTCACGGGGTGCCCGGCGCTCATGCCGGCCGCCGCGATCTGCCGCATGATCACGGCCTGCGCGTCCAGTTCCGTGACCGGCTGCCCGGCCCGCAGGCGCTCGTGAATCAGGCGGAAGGCATCGTCCTTGGCGGTCATCAGTACGGCCACGGCCCGCTCGTGCGCGGCCAGATCGTCGGCACTCCAGGCCAGGAATGACTGAAGCAGGTCCGCGCTGCTGTGAATCCCGGCAGCCCCGGCCGCCCGCACGCGCTCGACCGTCCCGGCGTCCACGCGGCTCACGTACGGGACCGCGCCGCCCGCGCTGTACTCCATCGCTAGGGTGCGGCCCTGCACGACCTCGCGCAGCGCGGCATCCAACTGTCCGTGCGACCCGAAGGCGCGGCGCTCGGCGTTCCAGTGGCGGGTGATCTCACCCCAGGTGCCGCCCTCGATGTGGTTATGCAGCACCACGGCCTGCCCGCTGCGCGGCACCCACACGAAAAATCGCCGGGTCAGGAACGCCCCACTGGGGAGGTTCAGCACGGTGCGGGCGTGCGGGTTCAGACCCTGGAAGTCGTACACCAGCCAGCCGTCCAGGCTGGTCGCGGCGAGGGCCTGCTGCATGCGCGTGATCGGTGAGGTCATGCCGCCCAGCCTAACGCGGGGGCCGCGTGGGCCTGTCGGCCAGGACGGACAGCCCACGCACCCGCCGCGCAGGAACGCGCCGCCCTTCCGGGAACAGGAGGGGCGGCGCGGCTATCAGGATTGACGGCTGGCAGGATCGCAAGGCGGGAGGGTCGGCAGGGGCGAGGGTCGGGCGGTGGGGGGTTCGCCCACCTGACCGCGGGTGCTCGCCCCGCGTCAGCGGTAGCGGGTGAACGCGTCGCGCGAGGCGTAGTTCTGGCGGCCGCTGCCGTCCGTGAACTGCGTCAGGGCCTGCACGTCCAGCCGGCCGCGCGTGAAGGTCATGACCAGCGTGGTGTTCGAGAAGCCCTTGGCGTATACGGCGGTGGCGGTCAGGTGGTTGGTGTCGCTGACGCTGGCGCCGTACGTGAGGACCGGGGCGCTGCCCCAGTCGCAGTCGTTGGGGTGGCAGCGGCCGAACACCTGCACGGTCAGTGGGCCGTTGCCGCTGCGGGTCACGTTCACGCGGGTGATGCCGCTGGTGGCGACGTTGCTGTTCACCCAGGTGCCCACGAAGTCGGCGGGCGCCGCCTGCGCGCTTTGCGGAACGAGTAGCCCGGCGAGACTCAGCGCGGCCAGCAGCGCGGCGGGGCGGGAGGAGCGGGGGGCGTGGGCGGCCAGGGTGCAGGTGGGCTGGGTGCGTGCGGTCATGGCGGGTCTCCTGGGTGGGTGCGCGGGGGCGGGGGAACGGGGGCGTGGCGGCTGAAGGTTCACCGGGTCGGAACGCCGTCTGGGACGCTGTTCCTGCTGGTGAACTCAGGGTACGCGGCCCCCCGTGAGCGGCCCATGATCGCGGGCAGTCAGGTGAGCGTCAGGCATGATCGGCAGGTGCGGGGTGGGGTGCGGGTCAGCGGCTGCTGCTGTCCGGTGTGGCGGGCGGCAGGCTCTGCACGGCCGCGAACGCCCGCGCCTGCGCGAGATTCCAGCTGCGCCAGTCGGGTGTGCGGCCGTACCCGGCGCGCAGGAGGTTGATCAGGTCCTGCCGCTGCGTGCAGCCGGGCGCCGTGCCGGGACCGCAGGCCGGGAGGGTCAGGGCGTCCACGTGCCGCACGAGGTCCGGCACGGCGCCCGCGCCCAGCTGCGCCAGTTCCGCCGCGCTGACCCGCTGCGGCGTGAGGCGCAGGTCGTTCGTGACGCCCGACAGGTGCCGGTGAATGTTCACGCGGGCAATCAGCGCGGCTGGATTCAGGGCCGTGAGGGTCAGCAGGGTCAGCAGGCCGCCCAGCAGGGCCGGGAACGCGAACCGGTCGGTGTCGCCGCGCCACAGTCGCCATGCCAGCCACGCCAGGGTCAGGGTGATCCACGTCAGGAACGCGGCCCCCAGCACCCGCGTCTCGCTCAGGCCGTACGCCTGCGTGTACAGCGTCCAGCGTTGCGCGGCGCTGGCCAGGATCACGGCCAGTGGCAGCAGCACCGCGGCCGTCAACGCCCGGAAGCCCACAGAGGTCCGCGTGCCCGGGGCGCTCAGGCTGTGCGCGCCGAGCAGCACGCCGGCCGTCAGGAACGCCACGGTCATCAGTTCCGTGAAGCCCCGCCGGATGAACGAGGCGTACGTCTCCCCGTCGGGCAGGCTGCCGCCCAGCAGCGCCGGGAGTTGCAGGGCGGCGAAGGTCACGAACAGCGCGGCCAGCGCCGCGAGCGGCAGGCCCGTCTCGGTCAGGCCCAGACGCGCGGCAGGAGCCGGGATGCGCAGAAGGGACGGGCGGGCGGCCAGCAGCGCCGGGTACAGCAGCCCGCCGGCCAGGGCGCACCACACCAGCAGCGTGACCGTCCACGAGAACGCCCCGTCCAGCTTCAGGTTCCAGCGCAGAGGCGCGGTGCCCAGCTGTGCGAACCGGGCGTCCGCGCCCGCCAGCAGCGCCCCGAACACCAGCAGGACCGGCACGGTCAGGGCCAGGCCCAGCGCGATCCGGCCCGCGCGGCCCGGTGGTCCCTGCCGGGCCGGTGGGCGCAGCCGCTCCCAGGGAAAGCGGGCCAGCAGCGTCAGCGGTCCGTAGGCCAGCCGCAGGCCGGCGCTCAGCAGTGCGCCCAGCAGGTGCGCGGGCCCGGCGCGACGCAGTCCGGCGAAGCCCGATCCGTCACGGCGTATGAATGACAGGCCCAGAGCCAGCGAGGTCAGCAGTGCCAGGGCGCCCAGCACGCCCAGTTGCGGGGTGGGCGCCCGTAGCGTGAAGCTCAGGCCGAACGCCACGGCGGTCAGCAGCAGCGTCATTGCTGCCCGGTCGGGTCGCTCGCCCCGGTGGCGCAGCGTCCACAGGACCGCGCCGGTCAGCAGGACCAGCCAGACACTCAGGTTCAGGCCCAGTCCGGGCGTGCCGTGCGTGAGCAGGTGCGCGGCGGCGCCCAGGCCCAGCGCCAGCAGCAGGGGCGTGGCGGTCAGGACCGGGGACGGGGCGTCCGGGGCCGCGTCCGCCGGGATCTGGGCGTCCAGAGCTGTGGGGCCGGGCAGCGCGGGGCCGGACTCGTCTGAAGTCATGCCCGCACCGTACCCACGGGCCGCCCGGAAGGCGTCCACCGAAAGCAGTGAACCGAAAGGTGTGTGTCGGCCAGACGGGGTGCGCCGCACAGAAGCGCCCCGCCCGGCGTGAGGTCCGGGCGGGGAAAGGGGCGGTACGGTCTGTTCAGCTGCCGCGCGAGAAGCGGCGTTCCAGGACGCGCTGCACGACTTCCAGCAGGCTGCTGACCGCCCAGTAGATCAGCGCCGCCGCGAGGTACGGCCCGAACGGCTCGAAGGTCCGCGCGATCACCAGTTGCGCGCTGCGCAGCAGTTCCACGACCGTGATCACGCTGACCAGCGAGGTGTCCTTCACCAGCCCGATCAGGGTGTTACTCATGCTGGGCAGCGCCACCCGCGCGGCCTGCGGTAGCACGATCAGCCGCATGGTCTGCCCGGCGTTCAGGCCCAGGCTGGTCGCGGCCTCCCGCTGGCCCCTGGGGATGCTCAGGATGGCGGCGCGGATGGTCTCGCTGAGGTACGCGGCGGCGTTCAGGGTCAGGGCGATCACGCCGCCCGCGATGGGGTTCAGCGTGATGCCCAGGCTGGGCAGCCCGTAGTAGATGACGAAAATCTGCACCAGCAGCGGCGTGCCACGGATGAACGACACGTACAGGCTGCTCAGGCCCCGCACCCAGCCCAGCCGGGACAGCCGCGCCAGCGCCACCAGGAAGCCCAGCGGCAGGCCCAGCAGCATGGCGGCCAGCGCGAATCCCAGCGTGACGGGCAGCGCGCCCAGCAGGGTCGGCAGGGACGTCCAGGCGCTCTGGAGGACAAGTTGCAGCTGTTCAGTGTTCATGGGTTCTCCGGGCGGGGAATGAGGGGTGGGCTACGAGCCCTGAGGAATATCCTCTCATCTCGTAGCCCACTCCTGAGGCGCGGTGACGTTCAGGGTTTGCTGACGTCCTGCCCGAACCACTGGCGGCTGATCTTGGTGTAGGTGCCGTCTGCCTTGATCTGCAGCAGGGCCCGGTCCACAGCTGCTTTGAGGCTGGTGTTGCTTTTCTTCATGGCGATGCCCACGGGTTGCGCGTCACCGATGACGCCCGCGCCGCGTACCGGGAGGTTCTGGGATTTGATCAGGTACCCGACGAGCAGGCGGTCGTTGTACGCGGCGTCCAGGCGGCCCGTGGCGAGGTCCGCGAGGTACTCGGGCGCGCCGGGGTACGTGACGATGTTGATGCCGCCCGCGTCACGCAGGCCCTTCTCGTAGTTGCTGCCCAGGCCCACGCCCACGCGCTTGCCTTTCAGGTCGGCCAGGGTTTTGGGTGCGAAGCTGCCAGTCTTCTTCACGATGATCTGCGGGCTGGAGTAAGCGTAGGGTCGGCTGAATCCGATGGTCTTCTCGCGTTCGGGGTTGATGCCGACCTGATTGACGATCACGTCGTACTTGTTGGCCTGCAGGCCGGCGAGGATGCCGCTCCATTCAGTCAGGACGAACTCGGCTTTCAGGCCCATCTTGGCGGCCACGGCTTTGGCGATGTCCACGTCGAAGCCGGTCAGGTTGCCTTTCGCGTCGCGGTAGGTGAAGGGCGCGTAGGTGCCTTCCATGCCGATTTTCAGCACGCCTTTTTGCAGGGTGGTGGGGGTGGCGGCGCTGGCGGTGACGGTCAGTGAGGCGGCGAGCGCCAGGGTGGTGCGGGTCAGGGTGTTCATGGTGGGACTCCTTGGGTGGGGCGGGTGGGGGAGACCTGCTGGTCCCCGCCCGGAAGTCATTAGTGTACAAAATACATCAACTTTGATTGCGATCCGGCTTGCACACTGCGGGCTGTCCTTCCTGAGCGTCCTCTCACGCGGCCGTCAGGCCCGCAAGCACGGGTACGGTTGACCCGGCCCCCTCCTACTACACTCGGCGCATGGCCTTCCCGGACATTCAGAGCTTCATGCGCCTCCTCGAACAGCGCGGCGAACTGATCCGCATCACGACCCCGGTCAGCCGGGAACTGGAAATCACCCAGATCGCCGACCGCATGGTCAAACAGGGCGGCCCCGCGCTGCTGTTCGAGAACGTGCTGGGCAGCGCCTACCCGGTCGTGATCGGCCTGCTGGGCACCAAGGAACGCGTGGCGCTCGCCCTGGGCGTGGGTGACCTCGACGACCTCGCCGCCAAGGTCCGCAACCTGATCGACCTGTCCGGCGGCGGCAGCAAACTCGGGCTGCTGAGCAACGTCACCAAGCTGCGCGACGCCATGAACCTCCCGCCGCGCCGCGTGCGGAACGCCCCCGTGCAGCAGGTCGTGTGGCGCGGCGACGAGGTGGACCTCTCGAAGATCCCGGTCCTCAAATGCTGGCCGCTGGACGGCGGCCCCTTCGTCACGTTGCCGCTCGTCATCACCAAGGACCCCGAAACCGGCGAGCGCAACATGGGCATGTACCGCGTGCAGGTCATGAGCAAAAACACCACAGGCATGCACTGGCAGCGGCACAAGACCGGCACGAAACACCTGGAGAAAGCCAAGCGGCTGGGCCAGCGGCTGGAGGTCGCGGTCGCCATCGGCGGCGACCCGGCCCTGATCTACGCCGCCACCGCGCCCCTGCCACCCGTGCCGGGCCTGGACGAGTTCGCCCTGGCCGGCTACCTGCGCGGCCAGCGCTACCCCGTCGCAAAGGGCGTCACGGTGGATCTGGACGTGCCCGCCAACGCCGAGTTCATCCTCGAAGGCTACGTGGACCCCGCCGAGGACTGGGTGGTCGAGGGACCGTTCGGGGACCACACGGGCTTCTACACGCTGCCGGACCTGTACCCGCGCTTCCACGTCACGGCCGTCACCATGCGCGAGCAGCCGGTCTACCCGGCGACCATCGTGGGCCGCCCCCCCATGGAGGACGCGTACCTGATCGAGGCGTCCGAGCGGCTGTTCCTGCCGGCCGCGCAACTGATCATCCCGGAGATCGTGGATTACCACATGCCGCCCGCCGGAGTCGCGCACAACCTCGTGTTCGTGAGTATCAAGAAGAGCTATCCGGGGCAGGCGTACAAGGTCGCCAACGGCCTGTTCGGCCTGGGCCAGATGATGTTCGCCAAGGTCATTGTCGTTCTCGACGAGGACGTGACCGTCACCGACTTTGAGGCCGTGTGGCGCGAGGTCACGCGCAAGGCCGTGCCGGGCCGCGACACCCTCACCACGCGCGGCCCCATCGACGTGCTCGACCACAGCAGCAGAGGCTGGGGCTACGGCGGCAAACTCATCATCGACGCCACCACCAAACGGCCCGAGGAGACAGGCAGCGCCGCCAGCAGCCGCCCCGATCAGGCCGGGGACGTGCTGTCTCCCTCTCCCTGGGGAGAGGCCCGGGGTGAGGGGCCCCACGAC
>NZ_CP115165.1:1252500-1497500 GCF_028622095.1 Deinococcus aquaticus
GAATGTCCCCACCCCTGCCGCAACCGCCAGAACATGAAGACAGGCAGAAGCCCCCCGCCCGGCAGGGGAGGGGGGCTTCTGAGAGTGGCGCGCCCTGCAGGACTCGAACCTGCGACCGACCGCTTAGAAGGCGGTTGCTCTATCCAGCTGAGCTAAGGGCGCGTGCGTGGGCAGTAGACGGGGAAGAGGCCAGGAAGAGAAGAAAGGAAAAGGGCCCCCTGGAGTGGGGGCCGGTCTGTGGAGCGGGATCACGGATTCGAACCGAGGCCAGAAGCTTGGAAGGCTGCTGTGCTACCACTACACCAATCCCGCGTGCGGCGCGCTGCGTTGTGCTGCCTGTAAAGAACAGTCTGGTCGAGGCGACTGGATTCGAACCAGCGACCCCTTGGTCCCAAACCAAGTGCGCTACCGGCCTGCGCTACGCCTCGTCAAGCAACGCGCGCCTGAGCACTATAGCAAAAACATGGCGGGTGGGTAAGAGGCGCGCGGGCCGCCCGGAGGCGTATTCTGCGGCATTGTGAGTGAAGGCGTCGCAGGAACCGGAGTGAAGTCGCGCGTGAAAACCTACCTGGATCTGGTGAAGTTCGAGCACACCGTGTTCGCGCTGCCGTTCGCGTACGCGGGAATGCTGCTGGCCAGCATGCAGCACAGCGGGACGGGCTGGCCCGGCTGGGGCGTGCTGATCTGGGTGACGGTCGCCATGGCCGCCGCCCGCACCGCCGCGATGGGCGCCAACCGCGTGATCGACCGCTTCATTGACGCCCGTAATCCCCGCACGGCAGGCCGGGAGGTGCCCAGCGGGAAGGTCAGCCCGGCACAGGCGTGGACGCTGGTGATTGTCAGTCTGATCGTCATGGCGTTCGCGGCGGCGCAACTGAACCCGCTGTGTCTGGCGCTGCTGCCGCTGGCCGTGGTGTTCCTGATCGGATACCCGTACACCAAGCGCTTCACGTGGCTGTGCCACGCGTGGCTGGGCGTGACGGACGGCGCGGCGGCGGCCGGCGGCTGGATCGCCGTGACCGGCGAGTTCGCGCCGCCCGCCTGGGCGCTGTGGGCGGTCGTGATCTTCTGGATGATCGGCCTGGACGTCATCTACGCCACCATGGACCGGGATTTCGACGTGCAGAACGGCGTCCGGAGCATCCCGGCCCGCTTCGGGATTCCGCGCGCCCTGCGGATCGCGGCCGTGAGTCACGCCCTGACCTTCGCGCTGCTGCTGCTGGTGGGCGTGCTGGCGGGCGCGAGCTTCTGGTATTACCTCGCGGCGCTGGCGATGGGCGGCATTCTGCTGTTCGAGCACCGCATCGTGAACCCGAACGACCTGGCGAAGGTGAACGTGGCGTTCTTCGACGCGAACATGTGGCTGGCGCTGACCATGCTGGCCGGCGTGATCGTGGACGTGGCGTGGCGGACCCTGACCTGAATGACTGACCGGGCCTCCCTGCGGCGGCTGGTGCCGCGCGCGGCCGCGCAGGCGTTCGCGGACGGCGACGACCGGCTGACCGCCACCCTGCTGCAACGCGCCCGCGACGCGCACCCGCCGGGCACGCTGGCCTGGGCGGTGCTGGAACGCCTGCTGGGACTGGCCTTCATTCACGTGCAGCGGGAGGTCGAGGGCACCTTCGCGCTGGAGCGGGCCGACGCGCTGCTGGACACCCTGACGGACGAGCAGCGGCTCGTCGTGGGCCGCCCCGACCTCGACTGGCTGGACCTGGACGGCCTGGACGAAGACTGACCCGGCCCAGGAGGCCCCGGTCGGTGCATGGCCAGTGGCGCGGGCAGGCGGCGGAGCGTGCGCTAGACTTCCGGGAATGTTGATGTCCTGGCGGTTGGTGCCGAAGAACGGGGGGCCGCGTTGACGCTGGAAACGTCGGAGCGGGAGTTCACGGCGCGTTTCGCGGCGTTCGCGGCGGACGGGACGCTGTACCCGCAGCGCGAGGGCAGCCCGCTGCTGGAGTTCGCCTCCGGCGGGCGGGTGCTGTACCTGTTCGACCGTTCCGGGCCGTACGCGGCGCTGCCGGGGCCGGGGCGGGTGGTGGTTCACGGCGTGCTGGACCCGCAGGGCACGGCCCCGGCTCCGGGCGGTCCCGAGGCGCTGTCGGTGGTGGGCGTGTCGGGGGTGGAGGGCGTGGGGCGGGTGCTGGCCGTGATGCCGGGTACGCTGGTGGTGCAGGCGCGGTTGCCGCTGGTACTGGGAAGCTTCGGACCGCTTCCGGAGGTCGCGGCGGGTGGGTGGCTGGCCTTCCGGACGCTGCCGCCGCTGCATGGGTTTCTGGCTCCGTAGTTCTGCCGCGCAGCAGACCTGACCGGAAAGGTCAAGACCAATCCCGCTGTGTTCCCCGGCGAGTAACGGATTTGCTGTGAATTGTTCCCCAGAACCGTTTGACGTCCGCTGATTCAGGCCTTTCACTGAAACCTTTCGTCATTCATCATGAAGGGGTCCTATGGCTGACCTGCTGCTTCCCCTTCCCGGTGCCCACGACAGCACCCACGCGTGCTTCGTGCTGGTCGACCTGGTCGGCAGTACCACCATGGCCCAGCAGCTCCCGCTGCGGAACTACCAGACCCTCATGCAGGAATTCGTGCAGGTCATGATCCTGAGCTTCGAGGCGCGTGGCGGTGAGGTCCTGCAGCACCAGGGCGACGCCGTCCTGGCGTGGTGGCCGCTGCAACAGGCCGCGCAGGCCTGCCAGGCCGCCGCCGAGGCCCACGGCCGCGCCGCCCGCCTGACCCTGGCTGCCCGCCTGGGCCAGCGCCTGCACCTGCGCGCCGGGGTGTCTGGCGGCGAGGTCATCATGGGTGTCGTGGGCGGTCAGAACAGCGCCTACGGACTGCCCGTCAATTACGCCGCCCGCCTGTGCGGTGCAGCCGAACCCGGCCAGACCCTGGTGTGCGACGCGGTCCTGGCCAGCGCCCCCGGCGTCCGCACCGAACCGTACCAGCCGCTGCACCTGCAGGGCTTCGGTGAGAACTGCTGCGCGCACCTGCTGCTGCCCATCCTGAACGCAGGCCCGCGCACGGCGCATGAAAGCTGATTAAGCAGCGCAACCCTCTTCTCATGAGAACGGTCCCTAGACTGACCGCATGGAACGCAAGCCCCTGGTACTGGTCATCGAGGATGAGAAAGACATCGCTCGGTTTATCGAACTCGAACTCGCCGCTGAAGGGTACGCCACCGAAGTCGCCTTCGACGGCGTCACCGGCCTCTCCAAATTCCGTGAAGTCAACCCCGACCTCGTCATCCTGGACCTGATGCTCCCCGTTCTGGACGGCTTGGAAGTCGCGCGGCGCATCCGCAAGACCAGCAACACCCCCATCATCATCCTGACCGCCAAGGACGGCATTCAGGACAAGGTCGAGGGCCTCGACAGCGGCGCCGACGACTACCTGATCAAGCCGTTCTCCATCGAGGAACTGCTGGCCCGCGTGCGCGCCCACCTGCGCCGCGTGAACCCGGCCGTGACCGGCGAGGTCCGCGTGGCCGATCTGGTCATGAACCTCGACGGCCGCGAGATCTTCCGTGGGGGCCGCCGCGTGGAACTGTCTGCCAAGGAGTTCGAACTGCTGGAACTGCTGGCCCGCAACCCCGGTAAGGTCTTCTCGCGCTTCGAGATCGAGGAGAAAGTCTGGCCCGAGTACACGGGCGGCAGTAACGTCGTGGACGTGTACATCGGGTACCTGCGCCGCAAACTGGAAGAAGGTGGCGAGCGCCGCCTGATCCACACCGTGCGCGGCGTCGGCTACGTGCTGCGCGAGGAGTAACCCAGGCATCAGGCCCACTCCTGGCGTTCCGAGTGGCCGCAGACCATCCCGTCCCAGCTTGTGGGGCGCGTGGTCTGCGGCCCGTCTGCATTCCCCGCGTTCCTCATGGCCGGGTGAGGGCGACTCATGAGGCGGCCCGGTAAACTGCCGGACATGCCCGTGCCAGACGCCCCCACCCGCCGCAGGGCCGCATGACGCTCCGCTGGCGACTGACCCTGTTCTATACCGCGCTGCTGGCCCTGCTGCTGACCAGCGTGGGCGTCACGACGTTGTACCTGATGCGCAGCAGCCTGATCGGCGGCCTGGACAACGAACTTCGGGGTACGTACACGCAGTTCACCACGTACGTTCAGAGCACCCGCGCGGCCAGCGAACTGTCCCTGCCGCTGGATACCGCCCGCAACGACCCCGGTCAGGTGTCCGACTCGCTGATGCTGGCCCGCTACCAGTTCCCTAACTCCAGTCTGGCGCTCGAGCAGATCGACGTGTACGACCGGCAGACGCTGCTGGACTCCCTGAACCGCGCCCGCAGCCCCGAGGAACGCGCTGCGCTGCTCAGCACCCTCGAAGCCCTGCGCAACGCCTCGCGCCGCTCGCTGGGCGTGGACACGCAGCGGCCCATCAGCCTGTCCGGTGAGGAACTGTCCGACCTGATCCGCTCCAGCAGCGGCCAGATGTTCCTCAATCACCTCGTGCAGGAGCCGTACCGCTCGGCCCCCACCCTGATGCGCCTGATGGTCGTCCTGACCCCGCTGCCGCAGGTGCCGGGCGGCGCGGAAAGTGCCGGCGTGTTCGGCCCCAACGACGGCCTGAGCATCGTGTACGTCGCGCGGTCCCTGAGCACCGTGCAGGACACCCTCTCACAGTTGCAGAACGTGATCCTGCTGCTGTTCGTGGTGGGCCTGATCACCGCCGGCAGCGGCGCGTACGTACTGGCCGGGCAGGCCCTGCAACCCCTGCGCCGCGTGCAGCGGGCCGCCGAACGCATCGGCGGGCAGACCCTCACCGAGCGCGTGCCCGTCCCGCAGACCGGCGACGAGGTCGAGTCCCTCGCCATGGCCCTGAACGCCATGCTGGGCCGCCTGGAGGACAGCTTCGACGCGCAGCGCCGCTTCACCAGCGACGCCAGCCACGAACTGCGCACGCCGGTCACGGCCATCAGCGGGCACGCCGGGTACCTGCTGCGCCGCACCAACCCCAACGAGCAGCAGCAGGAAAGCCTGAAGATCATCCAGAGCGAATCGGCCCGCCTGACCAACCTGATCGCCAGCCTGCTGCAACTGGCCCGCAGTGACAGCGGCGCGCTGCTGCTGACCCGCGAACCCATCTTCGCCACGCTGCTGCTGTCCGACATCGCCCGCGAGCTTGCGCCGCTGGCACAGGCGCAGCGGACCGCGCTGACCACCATCGGCCAGGAAGTCGCCTTCGAGGGCGACCCGGACCGCCTGAAACAGGTGATCATCAACCTCGTCAGCAACGCCCTGAAAGCCGGCGCGCAGACCGTCACGCTCGACAGTCATACCGTCAGCAGCGCCGCCGTGGGCGGACAGGCCGTGCGCCTGAGCGTGCACGATGACGGCCCCGGCATTCCCGCCGATCAACTCGAGCGGCTGTTCGACCGCTTCTACCGCCTGGAAGACAGCCGCAGCCGCGACCAGGGCGGCGCCGGCCTGGGCCTCAGCATCGCGCGCGGCATCGTAGACGCCCACGGCGGGCGCATCTGGCTAGAAAGCGAGGTCGGACGCGGCACCACCGCCCACGTCGAATTACCCATCGGGAACGTGCCCGTGCTGGACGAGGACGACGTCCCGTAACAGGGGATGATGGTGAACGGTTGATGGTTGATAGAAAGGGCCGCCCGCCGCCTCTCTATCAACCATCAACTTTCAACCATCACCCGCTGTTATCCCAGCATCAGGGCGTGGAATTCCTCCATGATGCTTTCCGCCTCGGTGGTGGTGCGGGCCACGACGAAGATGGTGTCCTCGCCGGCGATGGTGCCGACAATGTCGTCGCGGCGGACCCGGTCGAGCAGCAGTGCCACACCGCTGGCGTGCCCCTCGGCGGTGCGGATGACCAGCATGTTCTCGCCCCGGTCCACGTCGTGCACGAAGTTCTGGAACAGGCGGGCCAGTTCTTCCAGGGCGTCGGTGTGTCCGGTCGTCTGCGCCAGGGCGTAGCGGTGGCGGCCCTTGCCGACCGGGAGGCGCACGAGGCGCAGTTCGTTGATGTCGCGGCTGACGGTGGCCTGCGTGACACGGATGCCGCCCTGACGGAGGCGTTCGACCAGTTCACCCTGGGTGCTGACGCTTTCGCGCGCGATGATGTCCTGAATGCGTTTCTGACGTTGTTCCTTGCTCAGCGGTCCCGGCATTCCTCACATGGTATGCATAAGCGGTGAATTATTCAATGGGCGTGGTGGGGGCAGCTGCCACCCGTCCCGCCTCACGGCCCGGCAGGCGCCGCGCCGCCTCATCCAGCAGCCGCCGCGCCACCTCGCGCTTGCTGACGCGCGGCCAGTCCTCATGCGAGCCGTCCGGGCGCACCAGCGTCACCTGATTGTCATCCCCACCGAACGCCGTGCCCTCGCGCGTCGGGTAGTTCAGCAGGATGAAATCCGCGTTCTTGCGCTGCGCCTTGAGGGCCGCGCGCTCCACGCCCGCGTGCGTCTCCATGGCAAAGCCCACCAGCACGCGGTTGCCCTTCTCCTGCCCCAGTTGCGCCAGGATGTCCGGGTTCGGCGTCAGGTGCACCGTCACGTCCCCCGCCACCTTCGCCTGCTTCTCGCCGCTCTGGGTGGCCGCGCGGTAATCCGCGACCGCCGCCGTCATCACCACGATGCCCGCCGCGCGCGCCGCCTCCACCACCGCGTCCCGCAGTTCCAGCGCCGACTCGATCCGCACGACCCGCATGCCCGCCGGGTCCGGCAGGTTCACCGGGCCGGTCACCAGCGTCACCGCCGCCCCCCGGTCACGCGCCTCCTCGGCCACCGCGAAGCCCATCTTGCCGCTTGACGGGTTACTGATGAACCGCACCGGGTCCAGGTACTCGCGGGTCGGGCCGGCTGACACGACCACCGGCACGCCCTCCAGGTCGCGCACCCGGGCAGGGGAGAGCGGTGACAGGAGGGCCAGCGCTGCGTCCGCGATGTCGCCCGGCTCGCTCATGCGGCCCACGCCACTGCCCTCGCCGCGCGTCCCGAAGGCTCCCACCTCCGGCCCCAGGAACGCGTGCCCCCAGCCGCGCAGGGTCGCCGCGTTCGCCTGCACCGCCGGGTGCATCCACATCAGCTCGTTCATGGCGGGCACCCACAGCACCGGCCCGCGTACGCTCAGCAGCGTCGCCAGCGCCAGCTCGTTCGCGTGCCCGTGCGCCGCCCCGGCTAGCAACTCCGCCGACGCACCCACCACCACCGCCACGTCCGCCCGCGCGTGCGTCAGGTGCAGCGCGTCGGGCCGGGCTGCGAACCAGTGCTCGTCGGTCCCGACCGGCCCGTCCGCCGCCGTACTCAGGCTCAGTTCCGTGATGAACGCCAGCGCCGCGCGCGTGGCGATCACCTGCACCGCCGCTCCCCGCTCGCGCAGCCGGCGCAGCACCGACGGGGCCTTCACCGCCGCCATGCTTCCACCCACGATCACCAGCACGGTCGGCCCGGACTTCAACGCATTCACGCCCCACAGGATAGGGCGCGCCGGGCCTGGCAAAGGCGCGGGCCACCCCCCCACCGGGAAGGAGTGGCCCGCCTGCGCCCAGGGCTCAGCCCTCGCGCTGCCCGGTCACCCAGTAACGCACGCGCTCGGCGATGTTCTCCATGTGGTCGCCCACGCGTTCCAGGCTGCGGCCCACCCGCATCAGCATCAGCGCCTTGCTGATGTTCCGGGGGTCTTCGAGCATGTACGTGACCAGTTCGCGCTGAATCTGCTCGTACAGGTCGTCGACCTCGTCGTCCATCTGCACGGTCGCCTCGGCGCGCGTCACGTCACGGTCGGCGATGGCGGTGCGCAGGTTCTCGCTCATCTCGCCCAGCCGCTCAAGCATGCGCGCGAGGTTCACGTACCGTTTGAGTGCCGGCGCCTGCGCGAGTTCCGCGCCGTCCTCGGCGACATGCACCACGTAATCGCCCATGCGCTCGATATCGCTGAGGCTCTTGAGGATCAGCGCGACCATCCGCAGGTCCCGCGCGACCGGCTGGTGCAGCGCGATGATCCGCAGGCACTCGGCCTCGATCTGCGCCTCCTGCGCGTCCACCTCGCGGTCCAGGGCCTTGACTTCCGGCAGGCGGTCCACGTTCTCACGCAGCAGCACGTCGGCCGCCACGGGCAGCATCCGCTCGACCGTGCCGAGCATGTTCAGGGCGCCGTTCAGGACGGCACGTAGATCGTTTTCAAGGGCTTCACGCATGGGAACTCCTGTTCATGAACGTACCACCCCGCAGGGGGGAACGTGTCAGAGGGTGGTCAGTGGTGGGGTGGGCCAGCCGGGCGGGCACCGTCCAGACGGGCACGGTGTGGGCCAGCTGGGAGCGGTGCAGGCCAGAGGGGAAGGGCTCTGCGCGGCGCCCGGCCAGGGCAGGCGGTGAGAACGGGGCGACCTACAGGCCCAGGCCCCCCACGCCGGGCAGCGTGAAGCAGAAGGCGTTCGCGTCGCCGCGCCGCTCGGCCCACGCCTGCCCGCCCCAGCCCTGCACGATGCTCCGGACGATATACAGGCCCATGCCGCTGCCCTGCCCGGTCGCCGCGCGGCCCCGCGTGTGCGCCCGGAACAGGTTCTCGGTATCGGGAATCGGGGTGCCCCGGTCGAGCACGCTGACTTCCACCCAGGTGCCCCGCTCAGCTGTGACGACCTCGACCCGCTGCCCGGCCGGGCCGTACTTCAGGGCGTTCTCGATCAGGTTCAGCAGCACCTGCAGCAGCTTGTCGGGGTCGGCGCGCACCAGGTGATCCGCACCGAACGTGACGGCCGCGCCGCGCGCATGCAGGTCCGCTTTCAGCAACCGCTCGGCGCGCGTGAACGCCTCGGCCAGCGGCAGCGTCCGCGCCCGCGTGGGCCGGAACCCCACCGCGAGGTCCTCGACCAGCCGCGCCAGCCGCTCGGTCTCCTGCAGGCCCTGCCGCACGAAGTTCTGCGACAGGTCGCGCGGCATGTCGTACTCCAGCGCCTCCAGTACCCCGCGCAGCGCCGCGACCGGCGTGCGGAACTCGTGGCTCAGCACGGCCGTCGCCTCGCGCAGTTCCGCCTCGCGGCGGCGGTGCTCGGTCACGTCCTCCACGATCAGCGCCGTGTGCTCGCCACTGCGGGTGGCCGTGCAGCGCAGCGTGCGGCCCGTGACCTCCAGTTCCAGTTCCCCGCCGCGTTCCAGCAGCGTTTCCAGCGTGTGCCGCCGCACGACCTCCAGCACCGGCCGGCCCGAGGCGCGCTCCTGCGGCACCCCCCACAGCCGCACGGCGGAGGCGTTCACGCGCGTGACCAGCCCCGCGCGGGTCAGCAGCACCGCCTGCGGCAGCGCGTCCATCCAGGCGTCGCCGGGCCCGCCAGCCGCCCCGGCGGTCACGGGCCCGGCTTCCGGGGGCAGGGGGGGCGTCACGGGGTGTCCGTCCAGGGGCGCATGCGGTAGCCCTTGCCGCGCACCGTCTCCAGGAAGCCGGGGCGGCTGGGATCGTCCCCCAGGTGCGCGCGCAGCTGCGTCACGTGCTGGTCCACCGTGCGCTCGCCGCCCAGGAAGTCCGCGCCCCACACCCGGTCCAGCAGTTCCGTGCGCGAGTACACGCGGCCCACGTGCTGCGTCAGGAACGCCAGCAGGTCGAACTCCCGGCGGGTCAGGTTCAGGCGGCCGCCGCTCACGCGGGCCTCGGCCGCCCCCATGTCCACGGTCAGCGGGCCGTTCGTCATGGTGGGCGGCACTTCCGGCTGCGTGCGCCGCAGCAGCGCCCGCACGCGCGCCACCAGTTCCGCCGCTGAAAACGGTTTGGTCAGGTAATCGTCCGCGCCGGACTCCAGGCCCTCGACCCGCTCGGCCTCGGCGGCGCGGGCGGTCAGCATCAGCACCGGCAGGCGGCGCAGTTCCGCGTCGGCGCGCAGGCGGCGCAGGAAACCCAGGCCGCTCTCGCCGGGCAGCATCCAGTCCAGTACCAGCGCGTCCGCGCCGCTCAGGGCGTCCAGGGCGCCCGCCGTGGAATCCAGGGCCGTGACCCGCAGCCCCGCCCGCTCCAGGTGAAAGCGCAGGACGTCCCGCACTGTTCCCTCATCCTCGATGACAACGACGTGGCTCATTCACCTCATTCTGAGCCCTCCGGTCAGGCCCATGTCAGGTACCGCGCCCCGCAGGCACCGGGATCGCCCCGTCCAGACCCGGCGCGTCTGGCGTGGCCGGCCACGCCTTCACCCAGGCCAGACCCTGCCCTTTCGTCCTTTTCAGCCCTGGCGCGGTGCGGTACGCTGCGGCACGACACGGCCTGTCCCGCCCGGTTGATCCGGCCCGGGCCGGGCCGCGCCGTGCGGGGACCGCAGCGACATCCCTCTCCAGGCGGTTCTGTGAGACGCCCCCCCGCACGCAAGGAGCCAGTATGCGGAAGTCCAGTATGCGGAAATACTACACCTCGGAATCGGTGTCCGAAGGGCACCCTGACAAGCTCGCCGACTTCATCTCGGACAGCATCCTCGACGAGTTCCTGCGCCAGGAACCCACCAGCCGCGTGGCCGTCGAGACCCTCCTGACCACCGGCATGGCCGTCGTGGCCGGCGAGGTCCGCGCCGAGACCGCGCACGTGGACGTGCAGAAAACCGTCCGCGAGGCCGTCAAACAGGTCGGTTATACCCGCGCCAACTACGGCTTCGATGCCGAGTACAGCGCGGTGCTGGTCAGCATCCACGAGCAGAGCCCTGAGATCGCCACTGGCGTGGACACCAGCGAGGAGTGGCGCGCCATGACCCCCGAGCAGCGCGCCGACCCGGCCAACGCGCACTCCATGGTCGGTGCGGGCGACCAGGGCCTGATGTTCGGCTACGCCACCGACGAGACCCCGGAACTGATGCCGCTGCCCATCAGCCTCGCGCACAAGCTGACGCGCCGGCTGGCCGAACTGCGCAAGGACGGCAGCCTGCCGTACCTGCGCCCCGACGCCAAGGCCCAGGTCACGGTCGTCCGGGACGGCGAACCCCACGAGGCCACGCAGACCCTGGTGGACACCGTCGTGATCAGCACCCAGCACAGCGAGGACGTCACGCAGGAACAGATCCGCGCCGACATGCTCGAGCACGTCCTCCGCGCCGTGATTCCCGCCGAGTACCTGACCGACGACACCAAGTACTTCATCAACCCCAGCGGGCGCTTCGTCATCGGCGGCCCGCACGGCGACACCGGCCTGACCGGCCGCAAGATCATCGTGGACACCTACGGCGGGGCCGTCCCTCACGGCGGCGGCGCGTTCAGCGGCAAGGACCCTACCAAGGTCGACCGCAGCGCGGCGTACTACGCCCGCTTCATCGCCAAGAACGTCGTGGCCGCCGGACTGGCCCGCCGCGCGCTGGTCGAGATCGCGTACGCCATCGGCCGCGCTGGACCCGTCAGCCTGCGCGTGGACACCTACGGCACCGGCACCGTCAGCGACGAGCAGCTGGCCGCGCTGATCGCTGCGCACTTCGACGCCCGCCCGCAGTCGATCATCGCGGAACTGGACCTGCAGCGCCCCATCTACGCGCAGACCGCCGCGTACGGTCACTTCGGGCGCCCCGAGTTCCCCTGGGAGCAGACGCCCAAGGCCGGGGCCCTGAAGACTGCCGCGCAGCAGTAACGACGCAGTGAAAGGAGGGGGCCGGACACAGTCAACGTGTCCGGCCCCCTTCCCTTGCTGCGTGGCCCTTGCTGCGTGGCAGTCAGCGGCCCGGCTGTTCCTGCTGCTGCGCCTGCTTCTGCTCTTCCTTCTCGGCCTCGCGTTCGGCGTACACGTCGGCGTGCTTGCGGCGCAGCGCGGCGGCACTGGCGCGCGGGACCATCTCGCTCACGTCGCCGCCGTAACTGGCGATCTCGCGGACCATGGAGCTGCTTACGAAACTCCAGCGGGTGGCAGCCATGATGAACACCGTCTCGGCGTCCCCGATCTGGCGGTTCAGGTGCGCGATCTGCAACTCGTACTCGTAGTCGCTGACCGCCCGCAGGCCGCGCAGGATCACGCTGCCGGGCTCCTGGCGGGCCATGTAGTCCACCAGCAGGCCCCCGAAGGTGTCCACCCGGACGTTCGGGAGGTGCGTGGTCGCCTCGCGCAGAATGTCCATGCGTTCCTCCAGCGTGAACAGGTGGCGGCCCTGCTTGCGGGCGTTGTGCATGACCGTCAGGGTCACGTGGTCGAAGATCTTCGCGGCGCGCGTCAGGACGTCCATGTGCCCGCTGGTGATGGGGTCGAACGACCCGGGAAAGACAGCGTTCATAGCCCCGTCACCTTACCCTACTTCCGCCGCGCCTTCATGGCCGCCCGCCTCGTCCGTGGGTTCTTCCGTTGGTTCTTCCGTGGGTTCGTCGCGTTCATAGATGGTCAGGCTGTTGCTGCCGTACTCGCGGAGCTCGCGGGTGTACCCGGCCTTCTCGGGCAGGCGCGTGCGGTCCGGGTGCTGGCAGACCAGCAGGCCGCCGGGCCGCACCACGTTCCGGGAGAGCAGGTTGGCGGCCAGCGCGGGAATATCCACGTCGTACGGCGGGTCGCTGAACACGATGTCGAACGGTCCCAGGGCCGGCATCAGGCTCTGCGCGTCACCTTTCAGGATGCGGGCACGCAGGCCCAGCGCGCGGGCGTTCGCCTCGAGCGCCTTCACGGCGCGGCCGTCCATCTCGATCAGCGTCACCCGGTACCCCCGGCTGGCGGCTTCCAGGCCGATGGCGCCGCTGCCGCCGTGCATGTCCAGGAAGGTCCCTTCCGGCAGGCGCGCGGCCAGCAGGTCGAACAGGCTCTTGCGGATGCGCGCGCCGCTGGGCCGGGCGCTGTCCGGCACTTCCAGCGCGCGGCCCTTGGCGCTGCCGCCCAGGATGCGCAGGCTCATACAGACTCCGACTGAATGGTTTGCAAAAACCGTTCAGTCCGAGCGGATGCGAGCAGGAGCAAAGAGGATTCCGGGCGTGGAGTTGGCAACCCGGTGCATGGGCGGGTTGTGAACGAAACAGACGGAATCCGCATCATACGGACTCCGGGCGGGCGGGGCAGTGAAGAAAGGAGGCAGTCATCCGTACAGGATACGGGCTGCCCCTCAGGTCAGGAACGGCTGCGCCTGCGGGAAGCCGCTCAGGGCGTCCGGGGTCAGGTGCCAGTCCTCGCCGCTACGGGTCGCGTGGCCCGCCTGCACCAGCCGGTTCAGTTCGGCCTCCACGCGCTGCTGCACGCGCCGCAGCGGCATGCCGGCAGCGTCCTCGATGCCGCGCCACGTCAGGAACGCCCGGTGAAAGGCGGGCAGGTCATCCAGGCCCACGCGGGTTTCCAGGGCGCGCCAGCTGAGGGGCGTGTGGGTGGGTGGGGTGGCCGGGGCAGTGTCTGTCATGTTTCCTGTTCTACCCGCCGGGGCCCGCCGCGTACAATGGCCCTCATGAGTGCCGACCTGCCCCCTGACCTGCCCGGCGACCCGAACGGAGACGGCCGCCCGCCGGTCACGCCGGACCTGCTGCGTCAGCTGGAGGCGCTGGGCGGGCAGCTGGTCTGGCGTATCGGGAAGGACGAGGCCAGCGACGACGTGATCGTCCGGCTGGGCTTCGCGTCCGCCACGCCCCGCTTCGCGCACCTCTCAAGGCTGCGCAGCGCCGGGGACGCCGAGTTGCAGGCCGCACTGGCCGAGGACCGCATCGTGATCGAATGGGTGGACTGACCCCGGCCCCAGCCCGGAGCGGCGCGTGATCTTCGACGCCGAGCAGATTTTCACGCTGCCGTACCCCGGCCCCCCCGCCGACGCCCTGGCGTTCGTGCGCGACCCCGCCCGCGCGCTGGGCCGCCTGCGGTTCCTACGGGACCTGCGCGCAGGCGAGGGCAGCGTGCGCGGCGAACTGGTCGTGCCGCTGCCGGGCCTGGGTGACGCCGACCTGCCGTTTCACAGCCTCCTGAGCCTCACGCCGGACGGCGCGAACCTGATCCCGCAGGCCCTGAGCGGCGAGCGCGCCTGGGTGGAGGTCAGCGGGCAGGCCCGCGCGGAGGGCACGGACCTGCACTTCACCTTCCAGTTCCGCGCGCATCTCGCCACGCCCGACGCGCAGGGTTGGGGCGGCGCGGCCTTCGAGAAGATGATCCGCGCCGCTGCGAGCCGCACCCTGGACCGCGTGGCCCGCGAACTGCCGGGCAGCATCAGCCGCGCCATGCCGACCGAACCGGCCTGAATCCAGGCATACACGCAACGGCCCGGCCTGCACCGCGTGGGTGAGGCCGGGCCGCTACATGCCGGATCAGGCTTTGGGGCTTTCCTGCAGGTCCGGGAAGTCCAGGGGGCGCGCGTCGCTCCAGAGGCCTTCGAGGTCGTAGTACTCGCGGGCGTCCTTGGTCATGATGTGCACGACGATGCCGCCGCCGAAGGCGAGCAGCAGCCAGCGTTCGCTGGGGCCTTCCACGCTGGGGCGGGGCAGGCCGGCGGCCATGGCCTTCTCGCGGATGTTCTCCTGCACGGCGTTCAGCTGCAACCCGGCAGTGGCGGTGCAGATCACGAAGTACTCCAGGGTGGAGCTGACGGCCGTCAGGTCCAGAACGGTGACGTCCTCGGCGCGGCGTTCACGGGCGGCGTCCACGATGGCTTGCAGTTGGGTCAGGGTGCGGGTGTCTGGTGTCATGAAAACTCCGGTGGTTCAGGGGGTGGGGGTCGTGGGGCGCGCGGCGCCAGCGGCAGAGGGCAGGGAGCAGTCACCTGCTGGAAAGTGGAAGCCGGAAACGCAGGCCTGAAACGCGGTGAGCGCGGCCCCGTCAGCGTTCCTGCCACCCTTAGTGGGGGGTGGGCGTGGCGGCGGGCGGCGCAGCAACAGGTCAGTGTACAGGGACGCGCCGCGCCGAAGGCAACGCGGCTCACCCGGCCCGGCCGCCCGGCGGCCCTCCCGGCGCGCCCAGCGCCGGAATTCCGTCTCAGTTGCTGCCGGGAGCGGTGGTGGGCAGCGGTTCGGGTGACGGGCCCGGCAGCGCGGTGTCGTCGGCCACCCGGGGATCGGCGGCCAGTGGGGTGCCGGCCAGCGCGGCCAGTTCCTTCAGGTTCTCCTGGGCGTCGCGGGTCAGCAGGACGCCCACCTCGCCCGCCGCGACCGGGAAGCGCTCGCCCTGCAGGCGCGGCAGGTTCAGCAGGTCCGCCAGCGCCCCGGCCTGCGCCACGTCCTGCTGCGTGAAGACCTGACTGGCCTCCTGACTGGCCGGCGCGACCGTGACCTGCACGTCCGCGTAGCCCAGCGCCGTCAGGGCGGTCTTCAGGCCTTCGCCCAGGCCCGCGCCGCTGGCGTCCACGACCGTGACCTTCACTCCCGGCGCGTCCGTGACCGGGGCGGGTGCGTCGCCCCACAGTGCGGCCAGCCGCTCGCGGTTCACGGCGAGGTTGAACGTGCCGGGAATCTCGTCGGTGGGCAGCGTCGCGAAACTCAGTTTCAGGCCCGGCAGGAACGGCCGCAGCGCCGCGAGGGTGTTCGGGTCCGCGTTCGTCTCCACGCCGTTCCCGATGCCGCCCAGAATGGTGGGGAGCGCCGCGAGGCCCTGCGCGGATTTCAGGCGGCCGGCCAGTTGCGTCAGCGCCTGCTTCTGATGATCGATGCGGCCGTAGTCATCCCCGAAGCCCTTGCGGACCCGCAGGAACAGCACCGCGTCCGGGCCTTCCAGGTGGTGCGGGCCGGCGTCCAGTTGCAGGTTCACGCCCGCCGCCCGGTCGATCCACTCGATGCCGCCCTCGGGCACGGTCACGTCCAGGCCGCCCAGCGCATTGATGACCCGCTCGACGTAATCGGTGCGGACGATCACGTACGAGTCCACCCGCTCGCCGGTGATGGTCTCCACAGCCTGCTTCAGTGCCTGCGGGCCGCCCGAGAAGTACTGACTGTTCACCTTCTGCGCCGCCACGGATTCCCCACGGTCGAACTCGCCGACGTTCGTGTCACGCGGGATGTTCAGCACCCGCACGCGCGCGCCGTCCACCTTGACCAGCATGACCGTGTCCGTGTTCGGCGGCTGCACCAGCCCCGTCCGCTGATCCTGATCCTTGCAGGGCTGCTGGTAGTAGCAGTACACGATGTCCCGCCCGGCGATCAGCACCGTGAACTGCGGCGCCGTGCCCGGCAGTACCGACGACGCGACCGTGCGCCCCGCCCCGCTGAGCAGCGCGAAACCACCCAGCGACAGGCAGGACAGGGTCAACCCGAAGGCCTGCAGGGCGCGCAGCCTGCCCAGGCGGGAAGGGCGCGTCACAGGAGAGACGGACGGGGAGGGGAAGGCTGGATCTGTTGAGCGACGCACGGCAGCGCATGATAGGCCTGCAACGTCCGCGGATGCACCTGAATGCCCCGCCCCTGCAGGTACGTGACCTTCGAGACGATGGCGCGCTCCAGCGCGGCGTTCAGGTCCCGCAGCGCCAGTTCGCGGATGTCGGCGTTCACGCCCCGCCCCGGCTCGGACACGTCCGCGATGTACACGCACTCCGCGACCCGATTCCCGCCGCGCGGCCCGGTCGTGTGGTCCTCCACGGCCTCCAGCACCACCTGATCCTGGTACCCCCAGCGTTCCAGCAGCACCCGCGCGGCCCGCCCGTGCAGCGCCAGCGGATGCCCGGCGTCGATCTCGCACTCGGGCGGGGCGAGGCGCAGCAGCTCGGCGTCGGGCAGGTCGCGGGCAATGTCGTGCAGAATCCCGGCGGCGTAGGCGCGCATGTCGTCCAGACCGTTCGCCAGGGCAATCTGGGCAGCCAGTTCAGCCACGCGCAGCACGTGCTCGTAGCGGCGTGGGCGCACCATCAGGCGCACGCGTTCTTCCCAGCCGGTCCACTCCGCCACAGGGTGCCGGGGTACGAGGAGCTGGGCGATCACAGGGGCATGTGGCCGGTTCTCCACATCATGACCTGACTATACGCCCCGCACTCCCGGCCGCGCTGACATCCGGGTCACTTTCCCCCCCCTGTTACCCCGCAGGTTCCGCCGCCCGACCAGTGCTGCCCAACCCGTTGCCGGGATAGCCGGCAGCCCAGGCGCGGGTGTCTCAGGGCTGATGTTTCAGGCGCTGGCCTCTCACGGAGCGGCCCTTCTCACGGAGCGGCCGAGGTGACCCGCTCGACGGTCAGGCGCACGCTGACGGTCTCCAGCGCCTGCGCGCCAGCCGGAATCGAGAGGTTCACGGCCGCCGTGTACGTCCCGGCGCGGTACGTGACGGTTCCCCCCACCTCACGCAGTCGCCCCAGCAGTTCCGGCGCCGCGACCACCCGCACGGTGCTGGGCTGCACGCTGACCGACGTGACCCGCAGCGTCGCCGGCGGATCGTTCAGCACCACCCGCACCGTCTTGACCGGCAGTTCCCCGGTATCCAGGCGGCGGACCGTCACGGTCGACGGCGTGGCCTTGACCCCACCCACCGGCAGGCCCGCGCCGTCCAGCGCGACCAGCGGCACCTCCCGCTCGGCCCCCGCCGACAGGGCCGCCGGACTGGTCACCACACGCGTCACGGTGGACACCACCCGGCCCGGCCCGGACACCTGCGCCTCGGCCGGCGAGACCACGTACCGGGGCACGCTCGCCTCGGGTGGCGACGCCACGCTCAGCGTGACCGGCAGTGTGCGCGTCACCTGCGTATCCAGGAACCCCTGCACCCGCGCGGGCGTCTGCCGGCGCACCTCGGTCCCGCTGGGCGCCGTGACCGTCACGGGCTGCGTGAAACTCCCCTCCGGCACGCCTGTCACGTCCACGACTGCCTCGATGTTCTCCGGTTGCAGTTCCCGCAGCCGGTCCGGGCTGCCCCACAACGTCACCCGCACCGACGCCGGGCTCAGGTCACTCGTGGCGCGCTTCTCCTCGCCGCTGCCGGTCGTGTCCCGCACGGACACCGGCACGTTGAATCCCTGCTCGACGTTCGCGCGCCGGTCCGTGGTCGCCACCACCCACAGCGTCAGGGACACGCCCAGCGCCAGCATCTTCAACCCCAGGTTGTGCGTGCCACGCGTCCAGGCGTGACGCGGGTCCAGCCAGCGCCGCAACTGCGCCGCCAGATCAGACCCGGCCCTCACGACGACTCCCGCGCCGGTTCACCCTCGGCGCCGCGCTCATCCGGGTCCGGTTCCGACTCCCCGGCCGCCAGGAACCCCGCCCGGTCGTACACCAGCGCCCGCAACTGCTCCCTCAACTCCGTTCCGTTCAGGTCCGGACCCAGCCGCCCCGTCAACGCGATCCTCATGCTGCCCCGCTCCTCACTGACCACCAGCACCACCGCGTCCGTCAACTCCGACAGGCCGATCGCCGCGCGGTGCCGCGTGCCGTACCGCCGGTACGTACCGTCACTCGACTGCAACGGAAACAGGCACCCGGCCGAGATGACCCGCGACCCCTGAATGATCACCCCGCCGTCATGCAGCGGCGCGTTCCGCGCGAACAACGCCTCCAGGAACGGCACGCTGACCAGCGCGTCCAGCGACACGCCCGTCGCCGCGTACTCACCCAGAGGCGTGCGCCGCTCGATCGCGATCAGCGCCCCGGTCTTGCGCTCCGCGAGGCGCTCCATGGCCCGTGCCAGGTCCTGCAACGCCGCGCCGCTCGCCCCGGTATCCCGCCCGCGCGGCCGCCCCACCCGCTCCAGCGCCGCCCGCAACTCCGGCTGGAACAGCACCACCAGCGCGAAGATGCCCACCGTTCCCGCCCGGCCCAGCAGGTAACTCAGGGTCGGCAGGTTCAGCACCTGCGCCGCCACCCACACGCCCGCGAACACCAGAATGCCGCGCACCACGTTCACCGCCCGCGTTCCCGCCACCAGCAGGTACCCCTGGTACACCAGGAACGTGACCAGCAGGATGTCCAGAACATCCCGGACATTCACCTGACCGAACGGAGTGGGCATGACTTGAACGGCGCTCCTTTCAAAAAACGGGACGAAAAACAAAAGTCGTTGCGCGCCCACTATACGGTGTTCAGCCCCACCGTCCCGCACGCCGCGCCGCCGTAGCCTCAGCAGCGGCGCGGCCCCAGCGGCGCCCCCCCCAAGGAGACCCCCATGAACATTCACTTCATCGGCCACAGCGCCTTCATGCTCGAACACGGCCAGACGCGCCTGCTGATCGACCCGTTCATCCAGGGCAATCCCCAGGCGGCCGTCACCCTGCAACAGGCGCTCGACTGGAACGTCACGGCTGTCCTGATCAGCCACGCGCACGGCGACCACTGGGGCGACACCCTGGAGTTCACGCGCGGCGGCACCCCGCTGATCGCCACCGCCGAAATCGCCGGGTACGCCCAGCAGCACGGCGCGACGAACGTCACCGGCATGAACATCGGCGGCACCTACCGCACCGACTGGGGCAGCGTCACCCTCACCCCCGCCTGGCACAGCAGCTCCTTCCCCGACGGCACGTACGGCGGCATGCCCACCGGCCTGATCATCGAACTCGGCGCTCAGCGCGTGTACTTCGCCGGCGACACCAACCTCTTCGGCGACATGAAACTCATCGGCGACCGGGGCCTCGACGCCGCCATCCTGCCCATCGGCGACCACTACACCATGGGCCCCGAGGAAGCCGCCCGCACCCTCGACCTGCTGCGCCCCCGCGTGGCCATCCCCATGCACTATGGCACCTTCCCACCCCTGACCGGCGACCCCGCCGTCTTCCAGCGCGAGGGACAGGCCCGCGGCGTGGACATCCGCATCATTAAACCCGGCGAACACACCACCCTGTAAGAACCAGAGAGAGATGGCAGATGGCCGTTACGTGCCATCTGCCAGCTTTTTATGCCCGTCCGCTCAGCGTTCCCCGGTCACCAGCGCGCGGCCCGCCAGATCATCCTCGGACGCCACGCGCGTCTGATTCGGCGTGGCCTCCGGAAACTCCGGATTCGCCTTCCGGTCCGGCACGCGCACCAGCGACCGCGAATCCACCAGCACCGACTGCGGCTCCCGCAGCTTGAAGCGCGTCGTGCGCGCTGGCACCCCCATCGCAATCCCATGCGGCGGAATATCACTGCGCAGCAGCGCGTGCGTCGCTAGCATCGCGTCATCACTCACCACACTGCCCGCCAGGACCGTCGAATGGTACGTGATCCGCGCCCCACGCCCGATCACCGTGCGCCGCAACGTCACGTCCGGACCGTCCAGCACGCTGTGCGTATGACTGTACACATTCACGTAATCGCTGATACTCGCCCCGTCATGCAACTCGATCCCACCGATGTCATCCAGCAGCACATGCCGGTGAACGACCACATCGTCCCCCACCTCCATGTTGTACCCCACGCTGAACTCCACGTTCTGCCAGCACTTGAAATCCCGCCCCACCCGCCGGAAAATCCGTTCCGCCAGCACCCGCCGCACCGGAATCCCCAGCACCGGATTCTGCCCAACCGGCGTCAGATCCAGATTCTTCCACAGCCACAGCAGCGGCTTGACCTGCCCGAACAACTCCGCGTCCGTCGCCATGTAGTACTCCGCCTCGAACGTCACGTTCCTCGCGTCCAGATTCAGAGCCGCCAGCGGAGCGTCCGCCAGCAGTGCCTCATAGGGCCGGCCGTACATCGCCTCGGACAGCACCTCACGCGCCAGCACGAACCGGTCCGTACCCGCATCCGACAGACGCGCCTCCAGATCCCGCAAGAACTCACCGTACGCCGACTGCGCGTCACGACCCACATCCACCGGCTTCAGCCAAGTCACCCCCACACTGTAACGCCTACAGTGAAAAACAAAGTGGTGGCAGGTGTGCCGACTCTTTGCGTGTTTCGGTGCCCAGTCAGCAGTCTCGCCGCGCACAGGTGCTACACCCCTCCGCCTCACAAAAAAGTCACAAACGGCGTCTGAATCGACAAAATACCCCCTATCAGGTGAGCCCCTGCCCTGGGGTGGTTTCTGCTCCTCACAAAGAACAGACTGCTGCTATGAAGAAGTCTCACCGCACCGAGGGAGCCATGCTGATCGTGACCGTGTTGGTGGTCATGGTCATGATGGTCGTGATCCTGGCGATCACCTCTCAACTGGCACTGTCCTCCCGGCGCACTTCCACCGCTCAGGAATCCTCTATTCGCGCCATGTACGCGGCGGAAGCGGGCCTGTCGCGCTCGCAGACGCAACTGAACCTCGTCAACAGCCTCCTGCAACCCAACTCCATGGTCATTCCCTCATCTGGCTTATCGGCCGTCACAACCACCCAAATGCAAACAGACATCCTGAACCTGTGCGGCCTAACCGCCCTGCCCACTGCCACCACCCTGTGTAGCGGCACCAGTTCACAGGGCGTGCTTGGCACACTGTCGACCAGCGACCTCGGAACAGGAAACCGCCTGGATTTCTTCGCAAAATACATTCCTGTGTCCTCGTTTACGTCGGGGGCGTACACCCTGACTGGAGACAGCCGTGCTTTCTGGGCACAGCTGTTCAGCGAGAACGGCGTTGAGCTGAAGGGCGGCAAGAACAACGCTGAATACTCCAGCCGCATCCAGCTGGTCCTGAACTCCGTGCAGAAAACCGCAACAGACACCTTCGTCCTGACCCTCTCGGTACCCTCCGTCTCTGCCGCGGGTACTCCTGACAGCAGTTCAACCCGCAATCTCGTCGTGGGTAGCCAGAACAGGACGTACACACTGAATGTTGGGCGTGGTTCGTTCGCCAAGTATGCCCTGCTGACCAACCGGCATTACTCCAGCAAAGGCGCTGAAGACGAGTGCGCTTTGAAACCCAGTGACTGCTCCCGCATCACATTCACCAGCAACACCCTGTTCTCCGGTCCTGTGCACACCAACTCCAACTTCAACTTCCAGGGCACACCGTACTTTGGCGGGGAAGTCACTTCTGCTGGCTGCCCTGGCGGTGCCATCAAGACCAACAGTAGTGGCGACGACTACTGCTCGGTAACCGCGAAACCCGGCGCCTACTTCTACAGCACGACCTGGAAGGACAAGAGTGCGATGTCCCCGAATGATCAGGCTCCGATCGTCTCCACCACCAGCGGGAACTCCGACCCCCGGTTCCAGGGTGGAGTGTCGTGGAACAAGAATTTCATCCCGCTGCCCAAGAACGCCAACAACCAGGCGCTGCAGGCTAAGTCGGGCGGTGTGTTCATCAACGGCACGGCCTCCAACCTGACCCTTCAGGCCTCGAATATCACCTTAGGCACAACCAGCACTCCGGTGCAGCGCATCTCGTACACCCTGAGCGGCAATACCGTCAATCTGGCCACTGACGCTGACCAGAACGTGTACCTGCTGAATACCACGACCAACGTGTGGTCTAAAGCCACCCAGGACCCCATCACGGGCACCTGGATTCCGGGCGGCGCAGGAACGAAATTCACGGGCGTCATCTACGCGAAGGACGGAGTGACTAACCTCAACGGTCCTGCGCGGACCGACGCCAACAACCCCGCCACTGCTCCCGCCGCTATTGCTTCCTTCGCACAGATGACCCTGGCCTCCACCGGCGATATCGCCATCACCAGCGACCTCAAGTACGCAGATCCTCCCTGTAGCGGCAGTAACTCGGTGACGAACGGCGTGTTCAATGCTGCTACCTGCACCAACAAGAACGCCAAGAACATTCTGGGCATCTATTCCTCCGGTGGGGACGTCGATCTGGTCAGCCCGAAATGTGCAGTAACGAACGCCGACGGCGCCTGCACCACCGCCGGAACCCGCCCGGGCATGCCCAAGAACGTCAACATCCACGCCGTTCTGATGGCCAGTCAGGGCAAAGTCAAGGTTGATGGGTACGATGGCGGTGCCGCAGACGGTAGTCTGGGACAGGTGAACCTGATGGGCGGCATCATCGAGAACTACTACGGCGCGTTCGGTCTGACGAGCGGCAAGGGTTACGGTCGTAACTTCGTCTACGATCAGCGCACCAACGAGGGTGTCACCCCTCCCTTCTTCCCCACACAGCAGGAATGGTCCGCCGGTCTGACGACCCCCATCAAGCTGCAGCAGAACGGCAATCAGGTTCAGACTGCAAAGGATGGAACCTGAGGTGACCGCGTTTCCCTCACGAAACCGGCGCACCCAGGGGTTCTCCCTTATCGAGCTTCTCATGGTGATGGCGATCGTTGGGATTCTCTCTGCTGTCCTGTTCGTCAGCAGCGCCCGTGGCGTTCGGCAGCAGCAGTTGCGGGAGGCCGGAACCCAGCTGCTGGCGGATTTAAACAGGACTCGCACCCAGGCCACGCAAAGCTCTACCGCCACTAGTGTGACGCTGACCAGTGCCGCAGCCTCGTCGCCTAAGGCAACATACGTGACCGTCTGGTCGCCGGGCGGGAGTGTCACACGTACCTTGCCGAACAACGTGCTGGTCGCCCCGGTGGCCACCTACGCAAATACCATCACCTACACGGCTCCCTACGCGGAGAGCAGCGTGCCGGGCGGAGCCGTCTGGGTCCTGAGCAACTCAGCCGGTGAACTGCTCTACATGAAACTCCTGGGAACCACAGGAAAGGGGACTTTCAGTGCGCAACCCTGATTCAGATCACCGGTACACCCAGCAGGGTTTCACCATCGTCGAAGTCTTGGTAGCAGTCATGCTGCTGCTTGTCATCGTGACTGCCGTCCTAGCGCCGCTGACCGGACTCTTCGGGCTGTCACGGCAATCAACTCAGCAGGTGGCCGCAACCAACCTCGCGCAGGCGGCCATAGAACAGGTTAAAGGCGAATGGCAAGACAGCCCCAAGTACCAGATGAATTGCGTATCCCTGACCAGTTTTCCTGCGGGTGTGCAGGTCCGGGCACAGGGTATGGACTCTAATTTCAACAAAGTTGGCAGTGAAACGGACGTTCAGGCGACTGGTACCGCCTGCGGTGTCAGTCCGGCCCTGCCGGATACCAGCCCGACCAACCGGACCGTGACAGCGTCAGCCACGAGTGCAGGCAAAACAGTCAGTTTCTCCACGGAGATTGCCCACCCATGAGGACTGATCTTGCAATGATCCGGCAGGCCGGCTTCACGCTGGTAGAACTGTTGATCGGCATGGCCCTGATGAGCGTGGTCCTGCTGGCAGTCTTCAACGTGAATCTGTCCTCTACGCGGGCGTCCATGTCATTGCAGACGCGCAATGACCTCCTGCCGGAAACGCAGATCGCGCAGACATACCTGCTCTCCAAACTCCGTGAGGCAGCGTACGTGTACCCCACCGCAACAGCGTTTGATCTGGGAACAGATCCCACTGTGCGGAATCCCCGTACCGGTTCTGGCATCTGGTCTGTGGGTACAGATGCGTTTGTCGCCGTAGTCCTACCGCCCAGAAGCGGGACGCCGAATTGCGCTGTCACTGCTCCAGCCGTGCCGGACACAGCCAACTGCTATACCCTGCACGCTTACTACCCGGTCTTGCGCTCGGCCCTGACCGGCAGCACCACCCTGAGCAGTGGCCGTCGACCGTCGACTGAGCCGCTGAACGACTCAGCCTGGGTATTGATGGAATACCGCCGCTCGTTCGGCAAACTGACCGGCACCGTGTTCCCAGTCCCAGCGGCCAACACCACGCAGGGCGCGATGGTGATGGATTACCTGCTGCCGGTCACCCTTCCGCAGGTGAGCAGCATTCCAGACCGCCTGTTCAGTCTGGCGGGAGATGCAGGCATTCAACAGGTCGGCAGGACCGCTATCACCGTGAATCTGGCTGCCCAGCGTCAGGTGGGTGGCAGTCCAAGCGTGCGTGTTCCCGGCAGTGGTCGCTCCACGGTCACAGTGTTCCCCAGAAACGTCGGTAAGGGCATCGGCCTGAACTGAACGGCAGGCGTTCTCACTCTGACTGGTGGCTGGTGCGGACTGCATCAGTCACTAGCTTCGCGTTACACCCGATAGGGGTGGCGGTAGGTTTGCTGAAGGTGTGGTCAGGTGGGGGCGGGTAGGCTGTCTGACATGTTGGTGTCGAGTCGGGTGCAGGATCTGCTGGGGCGTGAGCGGGCGCTGCTGGGTGACGTGCTGGGGTTGCTGGTGGGGCAGGGCGCGCCGCCGGACGTGGTGGAGGGGGCGCGGGTGGCGGTGCGGGCGCTGGATGAGGCGTTCCTGCTGGTGGTGGTCGGGGAGTTCAATGCGGGGAAGAGCTCGTTCGTGAATGCGCTGCTGGGCGCGTCGGTGCTGCCGGAGGGGGTGACGCCGACCACGGACCGGATTTACGTGCTGGTGAACGGTGAGGTGCCGGGGCAGATGGAGGCGACCCGTGATCCCTTCGTGAGTCGTCTGACGTACCCGCTGCCGAGTCTGGAGGGGGTGGCGCTGGTGGATACGCCGGGCACGAACGCGATTGTCCGGCAGCATCAGGCGCTGACGGAGGGGTTCCTGCCGCGCGCGGATCTGGTGTTGTTTCTGACGTCGGCGGACCGGCCGTTCACGGAGTCCGAGCGGCAGTTCCTGTCGCTGGCGGCGCGCTGGGGCCGGAGTGTGATCATGGTGGTGAACAAGGCGGATCTGCTGGAGACGCCGGAGCAGAAGGCGCAGGTGCGGGAGTTCGTGGAGGCGGGCGCGCGGGGCGTGCTGGGCCTGACGCCGCCGGTGCTGCTGATCAGCGCGCGGGCTGAGCAGCGGGGCGGGGACGTGGGTTTTCACGCGCTTCGTGAGGTGCTGCGGATGCGGCTGTCCGAGGTGGAACGCACGCGCCTGAAGTTGCTGAGTCCGCTGGGGACGGTGTCGGAATTGCTGGCGGGGGAGGAGGCACGGGGCGTGGCGTCCCGGCAGACGCTGGCGGAGGACCTGGGTGTGCTGCGGGAGCTGGAGGCGCGGCAACTGGCGCACCAGGAGAGCACGCTGGGAGAACTGGATGGGCAGCTGAACCGCGTGAACCGCCTGCTGAGCGAGTTCGAGGTGCGCGCCGACCGGTTTATTGACGAGAAGTTGCGGTTCGGGAACCTGCGGGGCCTGCTGAACGGGCGGGAACTGGAGGAGGCGTTCCGGCGGGAGGCGGTGGCGGAGTTGCCGGACGCGATCGACCGGCAGTTCGGGACGATGATCGACCGGTTCGTGGAGGTGAACCTGGGCTTCTGGGAGGACGTGCAGGTGTTCCTGGCACGGCGGCAGCCGGAGTCGGCGGTGGCCAGAACGCGCTTCAGTTACGACCGGGCGGCGCTGCTGGAGGGTATTGCGGGCAGCGCGCAGCAGCACCTGCAGGCGACCACGCAGACGGAACTGGCGCGGCAACTGTCGCGGGACGCTGAGGACGCCATGAAGGGCGCGGTGGGTGGTCTGGCAGGTGGCCTGGGAATCGGGGCGGGTCTGGGCGCGCTGATCGGGGCGTCCGCGCTGGATTTCACGGGCGGGATTCTGGCGGGCCTGACGCTGGGCAGCCTGGGTCTGTTCGTCCTGCCGAACAAGAGGTTGCAGGCGCACCGGCAGCTCCGTGAGAAGGTCGCGGCGCTGCGTGAGGCCCTCGAGCGGATCGTGCGCAGTGAGTACGGGCGCGAGCAGGAGCGGGCCGATACGCGCCTGCGGGACGCGGTGCGGCCGTTCACGCAGTTCACGGCGCAGGAGCAGACGCGCCTGAATGAAGCCGAGCGGAAACTCACGGCGCTGCAGGCGGAACTCGACGGTCTGCGGACCGAGGTGGGCGCGCTGTCCGCCCCGCCGCTGCCATCAGGAGGCGCGACCGGCTGACATTCTGGGTCATGCGGGTGCCGGGCGTGGAGTTGCCAGCCCGGCACCCGTTTTTCTCCTGCTCGCGTCCGCTCGGATTGAATGGCTTGCACCTGGGGTCAGGGCAGCGCTTCGGCCTCGCGGACAATCTGCAGGACGCGTTCGCGGATGCTGCGTTCCTCGCGCAGGTAGCGTCCGGCGCTCATCTGCACGCCGATGGCCGCCACGACCGTGTCGCCGGGGTGACCGTCGGGCAGGCCGCTGTGCAGCGCGTGGTACGGCACGCCCAGGGTGCACTGCCCGGGAATCCACTCCTCGATGGAGTACGCGTACCCGAGGCGGCGGACCTTGGCGACCTCGGTTTTCCATTCGTCCAGTGAGGTGATGGAACTGGGCGTGCACGCCTCGAAACTGCGGGGTGTGATGTCGGCGTGCGCGTAGAGGATCTTGCCGCTGGCGGTGGCGGTGGCGGGCAGGTACACGTCGAGCGGCAGGTCGATGTCGGCGTCCGGGTGGCGTTCGCGGATGGTCGCGACGACCTCCTCGCCTTCCAGGATGCACAGGAACGCCACGGCGCGCACCTCCAGGGCCAGCCGGGTGATCAGGGAGCGGGCCTCGGGGAACCAGGGGAGCGAGGCGGTGAGCTGCGCGCCCATCTCGGCGAGGTGCCAGGACAGGCGGTACTTGCCGGCGGGAGTGCGGCGCAGGAAGCCCGCCTCGGTCAGGCCGGCGAGGTAGGCGTGTGCGGTGGCGCGGGGCACGCTGAGGTGGGAGGCCAGCGCCCGGACGCCCCATTCGGGTTGTTCGGCGCTAAAAGCTCCCAGAATGTTGGCCGCTTTCTGGAGTGAGAGCACACGTCCAGCCTACAGGGACGACGGCGGATTGTATACATCTTTTTTCTCGTTTCCTGCCCTCATTTGACCGGGTTCAGCAATCCACATCCAGAGGCGCCGCCACCCGCAGGGAAGAGGTCGGAACCACCGTTGCGCACGGTCAAAAAGGACTGCTGATCAGTCCGGGTCGGTCCACGCCCGGAGGGGCGTTTCTCTCCTGCTCGCTCTGCGGCGCAGCTCTACGAGTCCGCTCGGGTTGAAAGCTTTTGCAGACCTTTCAACCGGCGTCCGTATCAAACGAAGCAGACGGACTCCGCATCACGCCCAACCCTGCCCGCCAGGCGCGGTCAGCTGTGGCCCGCATGGGCGCACGCTACAGTGCCCCGTGTGCCCGCCCGACCCACCCCCACGCCCCGACCTGCGCGCCTGAACCGCATCCTGCTGCCGGGGCTGCTGGCACTCGGCCTCGCTGCCCTGCCGGTCGTGGCGGCCCCGGCCTCCGCCCCGGTCAGCACCTCACCAGTCAGCGCCGCCCAGGTGCAGGCCGCGCGCGGCGAGACGGTGTACGTCCTGGCCTGCGCCATGTGTCACGGCGACCGCCTGGAGGGCCTCAGCGGTCCCGGTCTGCGCGACGAGAGCTTCGAGGCGGGCTTCGCGGACCTGCCGCCCCTGGGCCTGCACGACCTGATCCGCGACACCATGCCCCAGGACCAGCGCGGCACCCTGAGTCCGCAGGAGGTGCTGGACGTCACCGCCTACCTGCTCGGCGAGAACGGCCACGTGCTCCCGGACACCGGCCTGAACGCCGGGAACCTCTCCGGGCTGCTGCCGCACCGGCAGGACACGCCGCCCTCTCCCTGAACCGGAGCGGCCCCAGTCTGGCATCCGGTTCAGTCGCGGTGCAGGTAGGCCAGCATCAGGTCACCCGTGGCGCGCAGGGCGTCGGTGTGCGTGCGCTCGTAGGCGTGACTGGCGTCCACGCCCGGCCCGATCAGCGCGACCGGGTAATCCCCACCGGCCCGCCACGCCGCCGTGCCGTCCGAGGCGTAGAAGGGGTAGATATCCACCCGCAGGTCCAGCCCGGCCGTGCGGGCGGCGGCGCGCAGCCGGTTCCCGAGCGCGTGATCGTACGGCCCGCCGCCGTCCGCAACGCACAGCGTCACGTGATGCTCGCTGCTGGTCTGCCCGTCCCCGACTGCCGCCATGTCCACGGCGATCAGCTCGTCGGTGTGCGCGGGAATGCCGGTGGCCGCGCCGTGCCCGACCTCCTCGTACGTGGTGATGTGAAAGGCGGCCGTAATACCCGCCGGGCGGGCCAGCAGCTCGCGCGTGACCGCCAGGAACACCGCGACCGCCGCCTTGTTATCCAGGTGGCGGGCCTTCACGTACCCGCTGCCGGTCACGCGGGGCCGCGCGTCGAAACTCACGAAATCCCCCACGCTCACGCCCAGCGCCTGCACGTCCCGCGCGCCGAACACTGGTTCGTCCAGCCGGACTTCCATGACGGCCGCCTCGCGTTTCAGGTCCCGCAGCGCCGCGCCGTGCACGTGCGTGCTCTGGCGGACGTTCACGACCGTGCCCGTCAGTTCCCGCCCGGCCTGCGTGTGCACGCGCACGTCCTCGCCCTCCACGGTCGCCCAGTCGTACCCGCCCAGCCCCCACAGCCGCAGCCGCCCGCTGTCCTTGACGCCCTTGACCATCGCGCCCAGCGTGTCCACGTGCCCGCTGAACGTCACGTGCCCCGCGCCCGTGCCCGGCACCGCCCAGGTCAGCGCACCCTTGCGGGTCCGGTGGGACGGCACGCCCAGCGCCCGCAATTCCGACTCGATCAGGGTCACGGCGCGGTCCGTGAAGCCCGTGGGGCTGGGCGTGTCCAGCAGGCGCACCAGCACGTCCAGGGTGTACTCGAGGTTCAGGCCCGGAGCGCTCATGCCAGCACGTCCAGTTCGGCGACCGCGAAGCCCGCGGCCTGCGCGGACGCCAGGGTCGCCGTGAGTTCCGGCGTGCCCGGCAGTGCCAGCACGTGCAGGGTCTGCACAGCCCGCCCGTGCAGCTGCGCGGCCAGTTCCGAGTCCTCGAAGGCGTCCGGGCGGCCCGCGCGGACCAGCACGTCACCCTGCTCGGCCCGGAAATCCGGGTGCAGCGTCCACGCTTTCGAGAAGGTCTCCCAGTCCGCGCCGCGCGGCGCGTCCCACTGCACGAACGCCACCAGCCACCCGGCCGCGCGGGCCTCATCCACGTGGTGCGCCCAGTCGCGCGCCAGCGCCCGCTCGTCGCTGCGGTCCTCCAGGTCGTGACGCTGCGCGTTCAGCAGCAGCAGGGCGTTCGGGGTGAGGGTCATGCCGCCCAGAATAAGGCAGCGATCCCGTGCGGGGCGGGAACAGGAGCCGGTCAGGGGCGCAGTACGAGCTTGCCGACCGTGCGGCCGGTCTGCTGGGCGCGGTGCGCGTCGGCCACCTGCGACAGCGGGAACACCTGACTCACGTGCGAGCGCAGTTGCCCGGCCGTGACCAGCCGCACGAGTTCGTTCAGGTGCGCGCGTGACGGGTACACCAGAATCCGGGTGGCGTGCACGCCCCGCTCCTGCGCCAGTGCCGCAGACGGCGCGGCCGTGATGGACACCAGCCAGCCGCCGGGGCGGATCACCGCGAACGAGCGGTCCGTGGTGTCGCCGCCCACCGTGTCGAACACGGCGTCCACGTTCTGCACCTGCTGCTCGAAGGGCTGCGCGCGGTAATCCACGACCTCGTCGGCCCCCAGGCTGCGCACGAAGTCCACGTTCCCGGCCGAGGCGGTGGCGATCACGTGGGCGCCGCGCGCGCGGGCCAGCTGCACCGCGTAGTGCCCGACGCCCCCGGCGCCCGCGTGGATCAGGACGCGCTGACCGGCGCGCAGGTCCATCTTCTCCAGCGCCTGATGCGCGGTCAGGGCCGCCAGGGTCATGGCGGCGGCGTCCTCGTGACTCAGCGTGGCGGGCTTCAGGGTGATGTCGGCCGCGCGGGCCAGGACGTATTCGGCGTAGGCGCCGGGCAACTGCGGGAAGGCCAGCATGCCGAACACCTCGTCACCCGCCGCGAACTCCATCACGTACGGCCCGACTGCCTCGATCACGCCGGACACGTCCCAGCCCAGCACGACCGGGAATTCCTTGAGTGGCCCCCCGGCGCGCCACTTGGTGTCCACGGGGTTGATGCTGATCGCCTGTACGCGTACGAGCACCTCGCCCAGGCCGGGTGTGGGGACGGGGCGCGTGGCGGGCTGCAGGACTTCGGGGCCGCCGGGCTGCTGGATTTCCATGACGGTCATGGTCTCGGGAATGGGCATGGGGACTCCTGCGGCGGGTCCGCCCGGAGGCGCCCGCCGTTCTGAACGGGGAGGAGGGGAGGGGAGGCAGGCGGGCGGTTTCCCCCTGCGGTGGCCCCAGTCTGCCAGGGTACCCACGCATTGCCAAGTACGTACACTTCTGGTAGGTACGCACATTCTGGGAACCATGGACTGTTACCCTGCGGGCATGACCGCGCCCGCCGGACCGTCCGCACCTGCCAACCCCCTGCCCTGTCCCGTCACGACCACCGTGGCCGTGATCGGCGGGAAGTGGAAGGCCGTGGCGATCTATCACCTGCTGGGTGGGCTGCGCCGCTTCTCGGAATTGCAGCGGCGCATGCCGGGCGTCACGCAGCGCATGCTGACCCTGCAACTGCGGGAACTGGAAGCCGACGGACTGGTCCACCGTGAGGTCTACCCGCAGGTGCCGCCCAGAGTCGAGTACTCCCTGACCCCGCTGGGCCTGACGCTGGAACCCATCGTGCGCGCCATGCTGGCCTGGGGAGCCGCGTACCGCGAACGCCCCACCCGGCCCGATCCGACCCTGCCCACCCCGGACGCCTGAAGGGCGCGGCGGGCCAGACAGGCCCGCCGCGCCCCGTATACCTCCGTCCTTAGCTGTCGGCCTTCATGGCCATGATGCTGGACCCGGCGTCCACGTACACGGTCTGCCCGGTCATGCCGCTGCCCAGGTCGCTGAGCAGGAACAGTGCGAGCTTGCCGACCTCGTCGGGCGTGGCGTTGCGGCCCAGCGGGGCGGCCTCGGCGGCCTTCTCGTACATGGTCCCGAAGCCGGGGATGGAGCGGGCCGCGATGGTCCGCATAGGGCCGGCGCTGATGGTGTTCACGCGCACGCCGGCCGCGCCCATCTCGCTGGCCAGGTAGCGGGTCGTGGCTTCCAGCGCGGCCTTGGCCACGCCCATCACGTTGTACTTCGGCACGACTTTCTGCGAGGCGTGGTAGGTGAGGCTGATCACGCTGCCGCCGGGGCGCAGCAGGCTCTCGGCGTGCCGGCAGGTGGAGACCAGCGTGTACGCGCTGACGTTCAGGGCGGTGTTCCAGTCGGCTTCGGTGGTGTCCAGGAACCGGCCGTCCATGGCGGCGCGCGGCGCGAACGCGATGGAGTGCACGAGGTAATCCAGCCCGCCGAATTCGTCTTTCACGCGGCCGAACAGGGCGCCCAGGTCGTCCTCGCTGGTCGCGTCGGCCTGCTGGGTCCAGACGTTCTCGCGTCCGGCCAGCAGTTTGTCCAGCTCACCTTTCAGGCGTTCGCCCTGATACGAGAAACCCACCCGGCACCCGGCCGCCAGAAGCTGTTCCGCGATGGCCCAGCCGAGGCTGCGTGCGTTCGCCACGCCCATCACCAGGGCCGTCTTGCTGCTCAAGTCAATGCTGACACTCATGGGGGGGACTCTAGCAACCCGCGCGTGAGCCTGCTGAAGCCGGTGCAAAACGTGCCCGGGCGCCGCCCTTCCGGGCCGGGGGCGTTCCCTGCATGAAGACCGCCTCCCCCGGTGTGGGCCTTGACGCGTCAGAATCCGGTGAGAGATGACCCTGCATACTGAACGCCTGATGCTGATCCGCGCGCCGCACCTCACTGCGCCGCACGCCTTCACGACGCGTGCTGGTGGCGTGTCCACCGGTCCCTACGGTGGGCTGAACCTCGACGACCGTGAAGACGACCCCGCGCACGTGCAGGAAAACCGCCAGAGGCTGTGCGCCGCGCTGGGCTTCACGCCCGCCCAGGTGGCCCGCCTGACCCAGGTGCACGGCACCGACGTCGTGCACGCCCGCAGCGGCGGCCACTGGACCGGGGACGCCCTGGTCACCGCCGACGCCGGGGTGCTGCTGGCCATCGGCACCGCCGACTGCTACCCGCTGCTGCTGCACGACCCGCACGCCGGCGTGATCGGCGCCGCCCACGCCGGCTGGAAGGGCACGCTGGGCCGCGTGGCTGCCCGCACCGTGCAGGCCATGACGGACCTGGGAGCCGACCCGGCGCGGATCCTGGCCGCCGTCGGCCCCGGCATCCGCGCCGCCGCGTACCCGGTGGGCGAGGAGGTCGCGCTGGCCTTCGCGCAGGACGGTCTGGGCGCGCACGTGGGCGCCGACGAGGACGAACTGCGCGGCGATCCCACCTGGCACCTGGACCTCGCCGGAGCGAACCGCGCGGTGCTGCGGGAGGCGGGCATCCCGGCCGCGCAGGTGTGGGTCAGTGGCCGCTGCTCGACCGAGGCTGACTTCTACTCATACCGCCGCGACTCGGGCCGCACCGGGCGCATGTGGGCCGTGATCGGCCAGCACGCCCTGGGCGACGGTGCCGGCCGGGGGCAGGCGTGAGCCTGCTGCGCCCCCGCGCCGTGATCGACCACGTCACGCACCTCACGCCGGAATTCCTGGCCGACCGGGGCCTGCACGGCCTGCTGCTGGACCTGGACAACACCCTGGTCCCGTACGGCAGTTACGACCCGGCGGGCGTCACGCAGACCCTGGCGTGGGTGCGGGACCTGAAGCTCGCCGGGGTGGGCCTGTACCTGCTGAGCAACGCCACCGGGCGGCGCGCGGCCTTCTGGCTGGACCGCCTGGAATTCCAGGGTGTCGGGCTGGCCGGGAAACCCAACCCGCGCGCATTCCGCCGCGCCCTGAGCGAACTGGGGCTCCCGCCGCATCAGGTGGGCATGGTCGGTGATCAACTGTTCACGGACGTGCTGGGCGGCAACCTCAGCGGCATGTACACCATCCTGGTGCGCCCCCTGGCCACCAACGCCCTGCCGCACACCCGCGTGGCCCGCCGACTGGAACGCGCGGTCCTGAAACGCTACGGGCATGACTGGAACCACTGACATGACGGCACCCCCTGACCCGCCCCGCCTGCACGCGGCCCACGCTTCCCTTCCTCATCTTCCCGTAATCTGCACTTTCCCTCACGCCGCGCGGCCCGACCGGGTCTGAACAAGGAGACACAACATGGCACTCTCAATCGGTGACCGGCGCCTGGGCGCCATTCTGCTCGAACAGGGGTACGTGAACGACACGGACCTGCAAAAAGCCCTGGTCCGTCACGCCGAGGTGGGCGGCCGCCTCGCAGAGATCCTGATCGACTCCGGCATGGTCGGCGAGAAACGCATCGCGCGCGCCATCGAGGAGGCGCTGGGTATTCCGCTGGTGAACCTGCTGGTCGTGACGCCCGAACCGCAGGCCCTGGCCGCCGTGCGCTCCCAGACGGCCCTGAGCGTGCAGGCCTTCCCGTTCGCCGTGGAGGGCGGCACCCTGCGCGTGGCGATCGTGGACCCGCTGTCCAGCCTGAGCATCGAGGCGCTCGAGGACGACAGCGGCCTGAACATCGAGCCGTACCAGGCGCTGCGCGACCAGATCATGTGGGCCATCGCCACGAACTACCCGGACCTGAACCTGCAGGCCGACCTGCCTGCCGACGCCGAGGGTAACAGTGGCGGCGGCATGATGGGCCAGCGCCTGATCTCGCGCGGCCTGATCACGGACGCCCAGCTTCAGATTGCGCTGGACTCGCAGCAGCAGACGGGCGAACCGCTGGGCTCCACCCTGATCGCGCAGAAATCCATCACCGAGGATCAACTGTACGAGGTGCTGGCCGAACAGGTCGGCGCGGTGTACCTGCGTAACCCCCGCGACTTCCAGCCCAGTGAGGACGTGCTGGGCAGCATGCTGCGCGCCGACGCGCTGCGCCTGAACGCCGTGCCCGTCGACGAGACCGACTCGGGCGTCACCGTGGTCGCCAGCGATCCCCGCAAACGCGAGGACATCGAGGCGCTGGTGGGCCGCCCCGTGCAGCTGATCCTCGCCAAGCCCCGCGACGTGGAACTGCTGATCGAACGCTTCTACCCGCAGCGCGGCCGCCTGGGCGAGCAGATGGTGCAGCAGGGCACCCTGTCACGCGCGCAACTGCGCGAGGCGCTGCAGGTGCAGGCCCGCGAGGGCCGCGTCAAACCGCTGGGCGAGGTGATCGTGGAACTCGGCTTCGCCGGGGCCGACGAGATCGACAACGCCCTGCAGAAACAGAACTCCGGGGGCGGCCGACTGGAAGACACGCTGGTGCAGTCCGGGAAGCTCAGCCCGGAAATGCTGGCCCGCTCGCTGGCTGCGCAGCTCGGCTACGAGTTCCTCGACCCGGTTCAGAACCCGCCGGACAGCAAGGTCGCGCTGATGATCCCGGAAAGCACCGCCCGCCGCTACGGCGTGGTCCCGGTCCGCCTTCAGGGCGAGTCTCTGGTCATCGCCATGAAGGACCCGCGCAATGTGTTCGCGCTGGACGACCTGAAACTCATCACGGGCCGCGAGGTCATCCCGGCCGTCATGGCCGAAAAGGACATCGTCCGCCTGATCGAGCGGTACTTCGGCAGCAAGGACATGGCCGACCTGAACCAGAGGCTGGTGCAGGAAAGCAACAAGCGCGACAAGGACAACAAACGCCAGGAAGACACCGACGTCACCGCCGGACTGGACGACAACGCCGTGGTGCGCGTCGTGGACAACATCATCCGCGAGGCGGCCCTGCAGGAAGCCAGTGACATCCACATCGAACCGACCGAGACGGCCCTGCGCGTCCGCTACCGCGTGGACGGCATCCTGCGCGAGCAGAACGAGCTTCCCAAGGGCAGTTCGCAGAGCATCCTGGCGCGCATCAAGATCATGGGCCACCTGGACATCAGCGAGCGGCGCGTGCCGCAGGACGGCCGCGTGCGCTTCAAGAAGGGCAGCATCGACCTCGACCTGCGACTGTCCACGCTGCCCACCGTGTACGGCGAGAAGGCCGTCATGCGACTGCTGCAGAAGGCCAGCAACATCCCGGAAGTCGAGCAGCTGGGCTTTTCCGAACACAACTACCAGCGCTACCTGGACACCATCCACAAACCCAACGGCATCTTCCTGGTGACCGGCCCCACGGGTTCCGGGAAGTCCTTCACCAGCTTCTCGACCCTCAAGCGCATCGCGGTTCCCGAGAAGAACACCACCACCATCGAGGACCCGGTCGAGTACGAGATTCCGGGCATCATCCAGTCGCAGGTGAACAACACGGCGGGCATGACCTTCGCCCGTGCCCTGCGAGCCTTCCTGCGACAGGATCCCGACATCATCTTCGTTGGCGAGATCCGAGACACCGAAACCGCCAAGATCGCCGTCGAGGCCGCCCTGACCGGACACCTCGTGCTGGCCACCCTGCACACCAACGACGCGCCCGGCGCGATCGTGCGACTGGAAGAGATGGGCGTCGAGCACTTCAACATCGGCGCGGCCGTCGTGGGCGTGGTCGCCCAGCGCCTCGTGCGTAAGGTCTGCCCGGACTGCAAGGCCCCCACCAACGCCGACCCGGACGTGCTGCGCCGCCTGGGCATCACGGAACGCGACCTGCGCGGCGCGCAACTGATGCGCGGGGCCGGCTGCAACCGCTGCGGCGGCACCGGCTACAAGGGCCGCATGGGTATCCACGAACTGATGGTCATCGATGAGCCGCTGCGCGTGGCCATCGGTTCAGGCAGGAACGCCACCGAGATCGCCGAGGTCGCCATGACCCAGAGCGGCATGAAAACCCTGCGCCAGGACGGCATCGAGAAGGCGCTGTCCGGCATCACCACCCTCGAGGAGGTGCTGGCCGTCACCAGCAAGTAAGCTCCCGCGCGCCCGTCCCCCCCGCCCGCCCCCCGTTCACCCCCGAGGTACTCCCATGACCCAGCCCGCCGCCGACATCACCGACATCCTGCGTTTCGCCGCCGACAAGGGCGCGTCCGACGTGATCCTGACCGTGGGACTCCCCCCGAAGTTCAAGTTGCAGGGCGTGTACGACTCGCAGGGGTTCACGGAACTGGCCGCCACCGAGACCCGCAAACTGATGTACTCCATGATGAACGAGAAGCAGCAGCGCACCTTCGAGGAACGCCGCGAACTGGACTTCTCGTTCGCGCTGGGCGAGAAGGCCCGCTTCCGCGTGAACGCCTTCATGCAGCGCGGCAACGTGGGCGGCGTGCTGCGACTGATCCCCACCAAGATCAAGAGCGCCCAGGAGATGGGCCTGCCGCAGAACGTCATCGACATCGCCAACGCGCCGCGCGGACTGGTGCTCGTGACCGGCCCGACCGGCTCGGGGAAATCCACCACGCTGGCCGCCATGATCGATTACATCAACACCACCAAGAACCTGCACATCATGACCATCGAGGATCCCATCGAGTTCATGCACACGCACAAGCAGTGCGTCATCAACCAGCGTGAGGTCGGTGCGGATACCATGAGCTTCAACGACGCCCTGCGCGCTGTGCTGCGTCAGGCCCCGGACGTCATCCTGGTCGGCGAAATGCGCGACTACGAGACCATCAAGGCCGCCGTGACCGCCGCCGAAACCGGTCACCTCGTGATGGGCACCCTGCACACCAACTCTGCCCCGGAATCCATCGACCGTATCGTGGACGTGTTCCCGGAAGAGCAGCAGTCGCAGATCCGCGTGCAGCTCGCCAACAACCTCGTGGCCGTCATGACCCAGCAGCTGCTGCCCCGCCTGGACGGACAGGGTCGCATCCTGGCGTACGAACTGCTGATCGCCAACCCCGCTGTGCGCGCCCTGATCCGCGAGGGCAAGACCTACCAGATCACCAGTGTCATGCAGACTGGCGCGCGCGAGGGCATGGTCACCATGGACGCCTTCCTGGCGAACCTGTACCGCCGCCGCGTGATCTCCTTCGACGTGGGCGTGGAACGCTCCGTGGACAGCAAGGAATTCGCCCGCCTCGCCAACGACCCCACGGTCGGCACGGCCGGCGGCAGCGCCGCCGCGCCCGCCGGGTACGGCAGCGCGCCCGTGGCTGGCTTCGCGCCCAGCACCGCCCCCGCACCCGGCGGGTACGCGGGCCGTGACGCCGGAGCCGGGCGCGGCGCGGATACCGGACGCAGCGCCAGCACCACCAGCACCCCCGAAATGGGCGGCGGCACCAGCGGGTACGGACGCCGCTGACCGACCCGCACAACAGGAACGTCCCCCCAGTCTGACTGGGGGGACGTTCCTGTTGTGCGTTTTGTTGTGACGCCGGGTGCTTACGCGCCGGGCTGGGTGGGGGCCTTGCTCAGGGGGACCGGCATGCTGTCCGTATCGGCCTCGGGTTTGGGCAGCAGCAGCAGCTCCAGCACCTCTCCGACCCGCTCGGCCGCGTGGATGCGCAGGTCACCGCGAATGCTGTCCGGCACTTCCTGAAGCTGAGGCTCGTTGTCCTTGGGAATGATGACCTCGCGGATCCCGCCCTGGTGCGCGGCCAGCAGTTTCTCCTTGACGCCGCCGATGGGCAGCACCCGGCCGCGCAGGCTGATCTCGCCGGTCATGGCGACGTCCATGCGCACGGGGCGGCCGGTCACGGCGCTGATCACGGCTGTGGCGATCGTGATGCCGGCGCTGGGGCCGTCCTTGGGCGTGGCGCCGTCCGGGAAGTGCACGTGCAGGTCCATCGTCTTGTGGAAGTCGGGGTCCGCGCCGTACTGCGCGGCGTGCGCCCGCAGGTACGCGATGGCCGCGCTGACGCTTTCCTTCATCACGTCACCCAGCGAGCCGGTCATGACGATCTTGCCGTTGCCGGGCGTGGCGAGCGCCTCGACGAGCAGCATGGTGCCGCCCACGCTGGTCCACGCGAGGCCCTGGGCCACGCCAACCTGCGGTTCCTTCTCCATCTTCTCCGGGCGGTGCACGGGCACGCCCAGGTAATCCGGAACCTGCGCCGCGTCGATGACTTTCACGCCGTCCCAGGCCTTCTCCAGCAGTTCGCGGGCGGCCTTGCGGGCCAGTTTGCTGACCTGCCGGTCGAGGTTCCGCACGCCGCTCTCGGCGGTGTACTCCTCGACGATGCGGTTCAGGGCGGCGTCCGTGATCTCCAGCTTGCCGGTCAGGCCGTGGCTCTTGATCTGCCGGGGCACGCGGTAACGCCGGGCAATCTCGACCTTCTCCGGCTGGGTGTAGCCGGGAATGTTGATGATCTCCATGCGGTCCAGCAGCGGGCGCGGAATGGTCTGCAGGCTGTTGGCGGTCGTGATGAACATCACCTGCGACAGGTCGTACGGGACTTCCAGGTAGTGATCCTGGAAGGTGTGGTTCTGTTCGGGGTCCAGCACTTCCAGCATGGCGCTGCTGGGGTCGCCGCGCCAGTCGCTGCTCATCTTGTCGATCTCGTCGAGCAGGATCACGGGGTTCGTGACGCCCGCGTTCTTCATGGCCTGAATGATCCGCCCCGGCATGCTGCCGATGTACGTGCGGCGGTGACCGCGGATCTCGGCCTCGTCACGCACGCCGCCCAGCGCCATGCGGACGAACTTGCGGTTCAGGCTGCGCGCGATGCTCTTGCCCAGGCTGGTCTTGCCGACGCCGGGAGGGCCGACGAGCACCAGGATCGGGGCGCGCAGTTCGGCGTCGTCCGTGCGTTCCTCGGCGCTGCGTTCCTTGCGGGCTTCCTCGGTCTCGCCGGGCTTGTGGGTCAGCTGACGCACCGCCAGGAATTCCAGGATGCGGTCCTTCACGTCGCCCAGCGCGTAGTGATCGGCGTCCAGGATCTCGCGGGTGCGGGCGATATCCAGGATCTCCTCGTCGCGTTTGCTCCAGGGCACGTCGACCAGCCAGTCGATGTAGTTGCGGACCACGGTGCTCTCGGGGCTGCCGCCGGGCGTGCGTTCCAGACGCTGGAGTTCCTTCAGCGCCTTTTCCTTCACGCTGTCGGGCATGCCGGCTCCCTCGATCTTCTCGCGCAGCGCCTCTACCTCGGCCGGGCCGTCCTCACCGCCGCCGAGTTCTTTACCGATGGCTTTCATCTGCTCACGCAGGTAGTACTCGCGCTGGTTGGCGTCCATCTGTTCCTTGACGCGCCCCGCGATCTTCTTGTCCATGTTGAAGCGTTCGGTGTCGCGGCCCAGGAACTTCAGCACGCCTTCCAGGCGGGCGCGCAGCGCGACGGCCTGCAGGATCTCCTGCTTCTCCTCAGGCGTCCAGGTGGCGTGGTGCGTGACCTGATCGGCGAGCGCGCCGGCGTCGGTCAGGGCTTTCAAGCCTTCAAGCTGGTAGTTATCCAGGCGCAGGTTCTTGTTCTGGCGCTGGTACTCCTCAAAGGCACTCTTGACTTCCTGGGCCAGTACGACGACCTCGCGGCTGTCGTCGGCGGGCGCGGGCTGCGTTTCGGCGCGCACGCGCATGTAGGCCGAGGGCACCTCGTCCTGCACGGCGGCGCGTTCCTGCGCCTCGACGAGCACCTGATAGGTGTTGTCGGGCATACGCACGACCTGCTTGATGACGGCCAGCACGCCCATGTCGAACAGTTCGGCGCGGGTGGGGTCGTCGGTGCGGGCGTCACGCTGGGTCAGCAGCAGCACGCGGCGGTCGCTGGCCTGGGCCTCGTCGACGGCGCGTTTGCTCTTGGGGCGGCCCACGTCGACGTTCATGGTGACGCCGGGCAGGATCACGATGTTTCTTAAGGCGACTACGGGCAGTTCCCAGATCATGCTTGCTCCTTACGGCCACGCCCTTGCGGGCGCGGGAATGGTTGAGTGTAACGCGGGGACTCCGGTAGACGACACCCCCGCACGGTGTCCCAGAAGTGTAGGGACGCCGGCAGGGGCTCGCTGTAATCTCTGTTGCGTTTAGGCAGACTTCTTGAGTCCCTTAGACTCAAGCAGGGCCAGCGGCGCATCGATGTGTTCCGCGTCGAAACGCAGGTCCTTCAGGCCCTCGACCGGCAGTTCGAACAGCAGGTCCGTCATGGCCTTCTCCAGAACGGCCCGCAGTCCACGCGCCCCGGTCTTGCGGTCACGCGCCCGGCGCGCCACCTCCCGCAGGGCTTCCTCCGTGAACGACAGGTCCACATCCTGGAAGCCGAACAGCGCCTGGTACTGCGACGCGATGGCCCCCTGCGGCTCGGTCAGGATGCGCACCAGCGCCTCCTCGTCCAGATCCTGAAGTTGCACGACCAGCGGCAGGCGACCCACGAACTCGGGAATCAACCCGAACTTCACGAGGTCTTCGGGCAGGAAGCGCAGTTCGGCCTTCTCGTCGCCCTTGTGCTCGGCCCCGAAGCCCACCGCGCGCACGTTCGTGCGGCTGCGGCCGATGTCCGCGATCCCGTCGAACGCGCCGCCCACGATGAACAGGATGTTTTTCGTGTTCACCTGCACCAGTTCCTGCTGCGGGTGCTTGCGGCCCCCCTGCGGCGGCACCTGCGCGACCGTGCCCTCGATGATCTTCAGCAGCGCCTGCTGAACACCCTCGCCCGACACGTCACGCGTGATGCTGGTCCCCTCGGACTTGCGGGCGATCTTGTCGATCTCATCGACGTAAATGATCCCGCGTTCGGCGGCGGCCACGTCGTACTCGGCGGCCTGCAGCAGGCGCACGATCACGTTCTCCACATCGTCACCCACGTACCCGGCCTCGGTCAGGGTGGTCGCGTCCGCAATCGCGAAGGGAACTTCCAGCATCTCGGCCAGCGACTGCGCCAGCAGCGTCTTGCCGGTCCCGGTCGGCCCGATCAGCAGGATGTTGCTCTTCTGAAGGTTCACGTCCGGGTGCGCCAGCCGCTGGTAGTGACTGACGACCGCCACGGCCAGCGCCTTTTTCGCCTCGTCCTGCCCGATCACGAACTCGTCGAGGTACGCCTTGATCTCACGCGGGGTCGGCAGTTCTTCCAGGCTGAACTCGGCGCCCACCTTCTTGTTCTGCTTGACCAGCTCGTGCGCCCGCTCGGTGCACTCGTTGCAGATGAACGCCGCGCGGCCCGGAGCCTCGATCAGCTGCGCGATCTGCGGGTGCTGCCGGCCACAGAACGAGCAGCGGTCCCCACCATTCTTCGTCACTGTTCCTCAGCCTCCCCGGACCGGACGCGGTCCACCACACTGTCGATCAGGCCGTACCCCATGGCTTCCTCGGGCGACATGAAGTAGTCGCGTTCCATGTCCCGCATCAGTTTCTCGTGCGGAATGCTGGTGTGCTCGTGGTAGATGCCGACCAGCTTGTCACGCAGGTGCAGCACCTCCTTGGCCTGCACTTCCAGGTCCGGCGTGTTCCCACGGAAGCCCGCCGACCCCTGGTGAATCATGATCCGGCTGTTCGGCAGCGCCATGCGCTTACCCTTATCCCCGGCCATCAGCAGCACGCTGCCCATGCTCATCGCGATTCCCACGCAGATCGTGCTGATCGGCGCCTTGATGTAGCGCATGGTGTCGTAGATCGCCAGGCCCGCGTACACCTCACCGCCGGGGCAGTTGATGTACATCTGGATCTCCTGCTCCGGGTTCTGGCTGTCCAGCAGCAGCAGCTGCGCCACGATGGTGTTCGCCATCTGCGACTCGATGGGCGTGCCCACGAAGATAATCCGGTCCTTCAGCAGGCGCGAGTAGATGTCGTACATCCGCTCGCCACGCCCGGTCTGCTCGATCACGTAGGGAATCACGCTCATAGAGCAATTATCGCACGGCGCGGGAACGGGAACGTAGGCGAACCCGGACTTAACTGCACTGCGTTGATCCCGCAGACAGACCGGGCGGAGGGAGAAGCAGGAACAGGCCGTCCCAGTGGCCGTGAAGGGCTCCGGGCGCGTCATCATACGGATGTCGTCTGTTTCGTTCACAGCCCGGTGTCGTCCCGGGGTGTGAACTCCATGCCCGCAACCCGTTTCGCTCCTGCTCGCATCCGCTCGGACTGGACGGTTTGCCAGGACCATTCAATCGGAGTCCGTATCAGGTCCGCGTCACGCCGTAGGCTGGCAGGTATGCGGGTCAAGATCAGTGAAGTGGCGACTGCCGCCGGCGTGAGCGCCGCCACCGTCTCCAAGGTGCTCTCGGGCCGCCCCGGGTACACCGTCAACGTCAGTACCGCCGAACGCGTCCGCGAGGCCGCCCGCACGCTCGGGTACGTGCCGGACGTCGCCGCGCGCAACCTGCGGACCCGCCGGACCGGGCAGCTGGGCGTCATCCTGGAAGCGGTCGGGGCGTCCGAACCCGAGGACCTGACCGACGGCGTGAATGCCGCCGCCGTGCGCCGCACATTCGACGGGGCGATCATGGCGGGCCTCAGCGGCGCGGCCCGCGACCTGGGCGTCCCGGCGCTGGTCGTGTACCCCGGCGGGAACGTCCCCCCGGAAAGTTTCCTGGACGGCCGGGTGGACGGCCTGCTGGTCAGCTGCAACCCGCTGCGCGGCCATGAGCTGCTGCACGCCCTGGCCGCCGCGCGCCTGCCGGTCGTGGCCCTGTGGACCCAGCAGGCCCCGCCGGGCCTGAGCGCCGTGGACGTCGATCACCGCGCCGGGACGCGGCAGGCCACCCGGCACCTGCTGGACCTGGGGCACCGCCGGATCGTGTTCTACGGCGCAGGGCGCGGCAGTCAGGTCGAGCATTTCCGGCGGCGCGAGGACGGCTACCGGGACGCGCTGGAGCAGGCGGGCCTGAGCCCCCGCCCCGCCCTTCACGGCGGCCCCGACCTGATCGCCCAGGTGCGGCGGGACGGCGTGACCGGCGTGGTCGCCGAGACGGATCTGGCCGCCGCCGCCGCCTTTCACGCCCTGCGCGAGGTGGGCCTGCGCGTGCCCGAGGACGTGTCCCTGGTGGGCTTCGACGACATTCTGGGTGCCGAGTACATCGCGGGCGGACTGACCACCGTGTACCACCCGGCCGCCGAGATGGCCGCCGGGGGAGTCGCGGCCCTGATGCGCCGCATGGAAGGTGCGCCCGCCACGCAGACGCTGCTGCCCACGCACCTGGTGCGGCGGCACAGTACGTCCGCGCCGCGCCGCTGACCGGGAGCCGCGCCGCGCAGGTCGGCGGGCGGATTCGCTGGGTGGAATCGGCAGGCAGGGTCGGGCGGTGGGGAAGAGGCGGGCTGCACTGAAGCGGAGCCCGCCTCTCCCTCTTGCGCCGGGGGGGGCGTTCTGTATACTGAACCTGTACCGAAATCGATTTCCATGATGGTCTGAATGCCTCGCCCGAGGCTCAGGACCGCCGCCCTGCCCCCCGGCCCAGTGCCCCCACTGGGAGTCCAGGCAGGCCCCCTCACACAGGCCTGCACCTGCATCCAAAGGAGCCCCATGAAACGACACGCGACCGTCCTCTGCACCCTGCTCGGCCTGTCCCTGCTGGCCGGCCCCGCCCACGCCCAGGCCCCGATCACGGTGGGCGTCAGCTGGTCGAACTTTCAGGAGGAACGCTGGAAGACCGACGAGGCCGCCATCAAGGCCCAACTGAGCAAACTGGGCGCGAAATACATCAGCGCCGACGCGCAGAGCAGCAACGAAAAACAACTGTCGGACATCGAGAGCCTCATCACGCGCGGCGCGAACGTCCTGATCGTTCTGGCGCAGGACTCCGAGGCCATCCTGCCCGGCGTCTCCAAGGCCAGGGCCGAAGGGATTCCCGTCATCTCCTACGACCGCCTGATCGAGGACCCCTGGGCCTTCTACATCTCCTTCGACAACAAGGAAGTCGGCCGCCTGCAGGCCCGCATGATCCTGGCCGCCAAACCCAAAGGCAACTACGCCTTCATCAAGGGCAGCCCCACCGACCCCAACGCGCAACTGCTGTACGACGGACAGCTGGAAGTCCTGGCGGGCGCCCTCAAGTCCGGCGCCATCAAGAACGTGGGCAACCAGTTCACGGAAGCCTGGAAACCCGAGGTCGCGCAGCGCAACATGGAACAGATCCTGACCGCCAACGCCAGCAAGATCGACGCGGTCGTCGCCTCCAACGACGGCACGGCCGGCGGCGCCGTCGCCGCGCTGGCCGCCGTGGGCCTGTCCGGCAAGGTCCCCGTCTCCGGCCAGGACGCCGACAAGGCCGCCCTGAACCGCATCGCGCTGGGCCAGCAGACCGGCACCGTCTGGAAAGACTCCCGCACCCTGGGCACCGAGGCCGCCAGGATCGCCGTGCAACTGGGGCGCGGCACCAAGCTCGCCGCCATTCCCGGCGCGAAAGTCTTCAGCGGCGGGCCGCGCAAGGTCAAGGTCAGCAGCATCCTGCTCAAGCCCGTGGTCATCACCAAAGCGAACCTGGGCACCCTGATCACCGCCAAGTGGGCCACCAAGGCAGAAATCTGCAAGGGCGTCAGCGGCGCTGCGGCCCCCGCCGCCTGCAAGTAAGCCCGTCCACCCGGCACATTTACCCTGCCCTGACCATCACCCCCACCCGCCGCCGACCGGCCCGGACGTCGCGCCCCTGTCAGGTTGATTCCTGAAAGGACGGCGCGACTTTCACGCCCCTGGAGACCCATGCAGACCGTCCGTACCGCCCCGCTGACCCGCCCCCTGATGCACCGGCTTGGCCTGGACGGCCGGCTGGTGTTCATGGTGGCCGCCATTGCCGTCATCTGGATTCTCTTTCACCTCCTCACGCAGGGCACGTTCATCAGCGCCCGGAACCTCTGGAATCTCTCGGTGCAGACCGCGTCGGTCGGCGTGATGGTCAGCGGCATGGTGCTGGTGATCGTCATGCGTAACATCGACCTGTCCATCGGGTCGGTGCTGGGCTTCACCGGGATGGCCATGGCCGTCGTGAACACCCGCCTCGTCACGGCCGACACGTGGTGGGGCACGCTGATCACGCTGCTGATCGGACTGCTGCTGGGAGCCCTGGTGGGGGCACTTCAGGGCACCTGGATCGCGCGGCTGGAGGTGCCGTCGTTCATCGTCACGCTGGGCGGCCTGCTGATCTTCCGGGGCGGCGCGTGGCTGCTTACCAGCGGCCAGACGGTCGCGCCCCTCACCGAGTCCTTTCAGGTGATGGGCGGCGGCCTGAACGGCGCGATCGGCGGCCCCTGGAGCTGGGTGGTGGGCCTGACCCTGATGGCCGCCATCGGCCTGTCCGACCTGAACACCCGCCGTACCCGCGACCGGCGCGGCCTGCCCAACCGCCCTCTGGCCGTGCAGGCGCTGTTTACCGGCGGGAGCCTGCTGCTGGTGCTGGCCTTCGTGCTGGTCATGAACGGCTACCCGGACCCCCGCACGGGCCTGCCGCGCGGTATACCGGTGCCCGTGCTGATCATGCTGGCCGTGACCGCGCTGATGATGTGGGTCGTGCGCGCCACCCGCTTCGGCCGGTACGTGTTCGCGTACGGCGGGAACCCGGAAGCGGCCCGGCTGGCTGGCATCAACACCACCCAGCTGACCATCACGGTCTTCGCGCTGATGGGCGCCCTGGCAGCCCTGGCCGGAGCCATTCAGACGGCCCGCCTGAACGCCGGCACGAACAGCACCGGCACCCTGGCCGAACTGAGCGTCATCGCCGCCGCCGTGATCGGCGGCACGTCCCTGTCCGGCGGGACGGGCAGCATTCCCGGCGCGTTCCTGGGCGCGGTCCTGATGGCCAGCCTGATCAACGGCATGCTGCTGCTCGACCTGTCCAGCGCGTGGCAGAACGTCGTGCAGGGCCTCGTGCTGATGCTGGCCGTGACCCTCGACGTGATCGCGCAGAGGAGACGCACCCGCTGATGACCGACCCACACCCCACCGCCCCCGGCACCCCACTGATCGAGACGCGCGGCCTGTCCAAGGCCTTCGGCGGCGTGCACGCCCTGGAGAACGTGGACGTGCAACTGCACTCCGGCGAGGTCCTGGGCCTGCTGGGCCACAACGGCGCGGGCAAGAGCACCCTGATCAAGATGCTCTCCGGCGCGTACACGCCCGACACCGGGCAGGTCCTGATGAACGGCCAGGAGGTGCGCCTCAGCTCCCCACGCGCCGCGCAGCGACTGGGCATCGAGACGATCTACCAGAACCTCGCGCTGGCCGACAACCTCGACGTGGCCGCCAACATCTTCCTGGGCCGCGAACTGATGCGCGGCGGACGGCTCGACGAGGACACCATGGAGCTCGAGAGCCGCCGCGTGCTCGACCGCCTGAAAGTGAACCTGCCGGACCTGAAAAAACCCGTGTTCAACCTGTCCGGCGGGCAGCGGCAGTGCATCGCCATCAGCCGCGCCATCCACTTCCGCGCGCGGGTCCTGATCATGGACGAACCCACCGCCGCGCTCGGCCCGCAGGAGACCGCGCAGGTGAATGAACTGATCGCCTCGCTGAAACAGGAGGGCGTGGGCATCTTCCTGATCAGCCACGACCTGCACGACGTGTTCGATCTGGCCGACCGCCTGACCGTCATGAAGAACGGCCGCGTGGTCGGCAGCGTCCGCACCGATCAGGTCACGCAGGACGAGGTGCTGGAGATGATCATCGCCGGGAAAGTCCCGCGCGCCTGAACCCCGGCCCGGCACGGTCAATACACCATAGGAACGGGCCCGCCAGTGATTCCTGGCAGGCCCGTTCAGGTGGGGCGTTCAGTCCCGCGTTCAGTCCACCAGCAGGGGGATCAGGACGGGGTTGCGGCCCGTGACCTTGCGCACGAAGCGCCTGACGGCTCCGTACATGTCGTCACGCACGTCTTCAAGGCGTTTCTTCTCGCGCAGGCCCTGTTCGATGGCTTCCAGCGCGACCTTGCGGATCTGCCCGTCGAGTTCACGGTTGGCGCGCACGAAGCCGCGCGACACGATTTCCACGTGCGGGGTGGGGTGCAGCACGGCTGTCATGATCAGGATGCCTTCCTGGCTCATGTTCACGCGGTCGAGCAGCACGTCGTCCCCGATGTCCCCGACGCCCAGGCCGTCCACGTACACGGCTCCGGCGGGTACGGTGCCCGTGACCTTGAATTCGTCCTGGCTCAGGCGGATCACGTCGCCGTTCTTGGCGATCAGGGTGCGCTTGGGCGGGCGGGGGAGGGTCTGGGCGAGGCGGGCGTGGTTGATCTGGTGGCGGGGCTCACCGTGCCACGGCAGGAAGTACTTGGGCCGCGCGAGGTTCAGGATCGTGGCGAGTTCTTCCTGGCTGCCGTGCCCGGAGGCGTGCACCTTGTAGGTGGGGGGGTAGTACACGTCCACGCCGATCTCGTACAGGCGGTTGATGACGAGGTTCACGGCTTCCTCGTTCCCGGGGATGGGGTTGCTGCTCAGGATGACGCTGTCGCCGCGGCGCAGGGCGATCTTGGCGTGGTTCCCGAACGCCAGGCGCGACAGGACGCTCATGGGCTGGCCCTGGCTGCCGGTGCAGACGTACAGCACCTGCTGGTCCTGCAGGCCGCCGACCTCGTCGTTCGTGAGGAACGGTTCGGGCAGTTCCATGTACCCGAGCTGCTGCGAGACCTGCGCGTACTTGAGCATGCTGCGGCCTTCCATGACCACGCGGCGGCTCTGGCGGTGCGCGATGTTGATGACGTTCTGGATGCGGTGCACGTTCGACGCGAAGGTCGTCATGAACACGCGGCCCTTGATGCCGGCGATCAGGGTTTCCAGGCTGCGGGCCACGTCGGCCTCGCTGGCCGTGCGGCCCGGACGCTCGGCGTTGGTGGAGTCGCTGAGCAGCAGCAGTACGCCGTCCTTCCCGGCCTGCTCGATGCGCGCCAGGTCCGAGAGTTTGCCGTCGCTGGGTTCCTCGTCGAGTTTGAAGTCCCCGGTGTGCAGCACCACGCCGGCCGGCGTGGTCAGGATGTACCCGGCGTTGTCGGGGATCGAGTGGGTCATGCGGATGAATTCCACCTGGAAGTGCGTGCCGATGCGGATCTTGTCGGTCAGCCCGATCTCGCGCAGGTCCACGTCGCCGTCCTTGATGCCGAACTCGGACAGTTTCTCGCGCACCAGGCCCAGCGTCAGGCCCGCGCCGTACACGGGAATGCGCGGCAGGCGGGGCAGGACGTACGGCAGGCTGCCGATGTGATCCTCGTGCCCGTGCGTGAGGATCATGCCCTTGATCAGCCCGGCGTTCTGCTGCAGGTAATCGATGCGCGGGATGATCAGGTCGATGCCCATCTGGTGGCTTTCCGGGAAGGCCAGCCCGGCGTCCACGATCATGATCTCGTCTTCAAAACGGTAGGCGGTGATGTTCTTGCCGATCTCGCCCATGCCGCCCAGCGGAATGACTTCGAGGTGTGGGGCGGCGACCGCTTCGGTCTGGTCGGCTTTGTGTTGGGTCATGGGTACTCCGGGTGGCCTGCGGGCAGAGCGCAGGCGGGTTGTGTGAGACGGCGGGGCCTGGAATGCGGCCTGAGTGTGGATCATGCGGTTGTGTCGCTCGGCCCCCCGGTAGTGCCCTGGGACGTGGTGCCCGGGGACGGGGTCAGAGCGCGGTAGGTTCAGGCTACCACACCCCACACCCCGCGCTGCGCGCCCCCCGCCAGATGCCGGTGCCAGCGGAGCGCGGGGACGCGGTATCATCCGGGACGTGACCTCTCAACGCATTCTTGTCATCGAGGACGACCTGGATATCGCCAACGTCCTGCGCATGGACCTGACGGACGCCGGCTTCGAAGTGGAACACGCCGATTCGGCCATGAACGGCCTGATCAAGGCCCGCGAGGAGCAGCCCACGCTGATCCTGCTGGACCTGGGTCTCCCGGATTTCGACGGCGGTGACGTCGTGCAGCGCCTGCGCAAGAACAGCGCCGTGCCCATCATCGTGCTGACCGCCCGCGACACCGTCGAGGAGAAGGTCCGCCTGCTGGGCCTGGGTGCCGACGACTACCTGATCAAGCCCTTCCACCCGGACGAACTGCTGGCCCGCGTGAAGGTGCAGCTCCGGCAGCGCACCACCGAGAGCCTCACCATGGGCGAACTGACCCTGGACCCCCAGAAACGCCTCGTGACCTACAAGGGCGACGAGCTGCGCCTGTCGCCCAAGGAGTTCGACATCCTGGCGCTCCTGATCCGCCAGCCGGGCCGCGTGTACTCCCGCCAGGAGATCGGCCAGGAAATCTGGCAGGGTCGCCTGCCCGAGGGCAGCAACGTCGTGGACGTGCACATGGCCAACCTGCGCGCCAAACTGCGTGACCTGGACGGCTACGGCCTGCTGCGCACCGTGCGTGGCGTCGGGTACGCCCTGCGCGGCTGAGCCCGGCAGACCCCGTGACAGACCAGTCTGACTCCCGGCCGCTGACCCGGCCGGGCTTCAGCGGTGCGGACGCCCCGGCCCTGCTGCTGGCGTTGCCCGACCCGCTGCTGCTGATCGCCGCCGACGGAACGGCGTACCTGAACCCGGCGGCGCAGACGGCCCTGACGGACGCCGCGCCGCAACCCGGTGGGGGCCGCGTGACCGTGTGGACGGCGCTGTTCACGCCGGAAGTGGCGGGCGTGCTGCGCGGTCCCCTGGAGGCCGCGCTGGAAGGTCAGACCGCGCGGGCCAGCGTGGTGCTGCGTCCCGGCGGGCCCGTCACGCTGGTCACGGCCGCGCCGGCCGCCCCCGGACCTGACGGTGAGGCCCGCGCGCTGCTGCACCTGCGCGAGACGGGCGCACCGCTGAGCGTGGCCCTGGACTTCATGGACGGCCTGGGGCTGGGCGTGGCCGTGCAGGGCCACGACTCCCGCATCCTGCAGGTGAACCCCAGCGCCACCCGCATCCTGGGTCTCAGCGAGGCGCAACTGAGCGGGCGGGACTCCCTGGACCCCCGCTGGCGCGCCATTCACCCGGACGGCCTGCCGTTCCCCGGCGACACGCACCCCTCCAACGCCGCGCTGCGCAGCGGTCAGACGATCCGGGACGTCCCCATGGGCATCTACCGCCCGGAACCCGGCGACTGGCGCTGGCTGCACGTGACGGCCATTCCGCACACCCTGCCCGGCCAGGACACCCCGGAGCAGGTGACGACCGTGTTCGCCGACGTCACCGACCGCTACCGCATGGAAGCCGACCTGCGCGGCAGCGAACAGCGCTTCCGGTCGCTGGTCGAGGCGACCACGCAGATCGTCTGGGACGCCCACCCGGACGGCACGTTCCTGCCCCCGCAGCCCGGCTGGGAAGCCTTCACCGGCCAGAGCGAGGCGAGTTACAGCTACGCCGGCTGGCTGAACGCCGTGCACCCGGAAGACCGCGCCCGGACCATCGAGTGCTGGCAGCGCGCCACCCTGACCCGGCAACCGTACCTGGTCGAGCACCGCCTGCGCCGCGCCGACGGCACGTACGTGCCCATGCAGGCGCGCGCCGTGCCGGTCATCGACGACGGCGGCCAGATCCGCGAGTGGGTCGGCACGCACACCGACATGAGCGACGTGCGCGAGGCGCAGCAGGCCCTGATCGACCTGAACGCCGACCTGGAACGCCGCGTGCAGGCCCGAACCCTGGACCTGGCGAACGTCACGCGCTTCAGCACGCTGCTGCTGACCGCCGCCGGTGAAGGCATCTTCGGGCTGGACCTGCGCGGCGTGACCACCTTCGCCAACCCGGCCGCCGCGCGCATGCTGGGCTACAGCGTGGAACGCATGATCGGGCACAGCCAGCACGAACTGGTCCACCACCATCACGCCGACGGCCGCGAGTACCCCCTGCACGACTGCCCCATCCACCAGACCATTCAGGACGGCCAGACGCGCCGCGTGGACCACGATGTGATGTGGCACGCGCAGGGGTACCCGGTGCCGGTCGCGTACGTGGTCACCCCCACCCACGACGAGGCGGGCGCGGTCAGCGGCGCGGTGGTCATGGTGCAGGACACCACCGAACGCGAGCGCGCCCAGGCGCAACTGCGCGACGTGATCGAGAACCTGGAACGCAGCAACCAGGACCTCGAACAGTTCGCGTACGTTGCCAGTCACGACCTGCAGGAACCGCTACGCACCGTCGGCAGTTACACCGAACTGCTCGTCCGCCGCTACCAGGGCCAGCTGGACCCCCGCGCCGACCAGTACCTGCACTACATGCAGGACGCCGTGACCCGCATGCGCAGCCTGATTCAGGACCTGCTGGGCTTCGCGCGGGTCGGCCGGCAGGAAACGCCGCTGGAACGCACGGACCTGGGGGGCCTGCTGCGCGCCGCTGAGCAGAACGTGCGCGCCACGCTGGAACAGGGCGGCGGCACGCTGGAATGGCACACCCCGCACGCCGTGCTGGGGCGGCCGTCCCTGCTGCTGCAACTGCTGACCAACCTGATCAGCAACGGCCTGAAATTCCGCGCCGAGGACCGCCTGCCGCGCGTGCAGGTCCGCTCGGAACTGGACGGTGAATTCGTGCACATAACCGTGCAGGACAACGGCATCGGGATCGCGCCGGAATACCACACGCGCGTGTTCGACATCTTCCAGCGCCTGCACCTGCGTGAAACCTTTGCTGGTAACGGTATGGGCCTCGCCATCTGCCGTAAAATCGTGGAGTTCCACGGGGGCCGCATCTGGCTGGAATCTCTGCCCGGACAGGGCAGCACCTTCCACCTGACCCTGCCCGTGGCGCCCACTTCCTAATGACCCCAACATCCACCATCCAACCCATTGAGATCCTGCTGGTCGAGGACAACGAACCGGACGTCCTGCTGACCCTGGAAGCCTTCGAGGACGCCCACGTTCCCAACCGCCTGCACGTCACCCGTGACGGCGTGGACGCCCTGCGCTTCCTGCGTGGCGAGGGTGAACACAGCGGCGCGCCCCGTCCCGACGTGATCCTGATGGACATCAACATGCCCCGCAAGACCGGCCTGGAAGTCCTGGAGGAGATCAAAGCCGACCCCGAACTGCGCAGCATTCCGGTCGTGATGCTCACCACCAGTCAGGCGGACGACGACGTGCGCGCCTCGTACGAACGCCACGCCAGCGGGTACGTGGTCAAACCCGTGGGCTTCGAGAACTTCCTGGGCGCCATGCGCGCCTTCGAGGCGTTCTGGCTGACCTTCGTGCGCTTCCCCCCGCGCGGCCCGTAGCCGCCACGCGCACCACGGACAGCGGGGGAGAGGGGACCGGGTGTGCTGGCCGGTCCCCTCTCCCCGTGCGGTTCAGGAGGGGGTCGGTTCGGGCGCGCTGTCCTGAAGGGCACCCAGAACCCGCTGCATGTGCTCGTCGAGCGGCACGCCCAGTTCGCGGGCGCCCTGCTCGACCTCGTCGCGGTTGACGCCCGCCGCGAACGCCCGGTTTTTAAAGCGTTTTTTCAGGCTGCCCAGTTCCACCTGCCGCACGTCCCGGTCCGGGCGGACCAGCGCGGCCGCCTGCACCAGCCCGGTCAGTTCATCCACCGCGAACAGCGTCTTCGAGAGCTGCGACTCGCGGGGCGTGCCCGTGAACGCCGCGTGGCCCATGATCGCGTCCAGCACGGTTGCCGGCGTGTCGGTGTGCTCGCGCAGGAACGCCACGCCCCAGCTCGGGTGCTCGTCCGGGTGGGCCTCGTAATCGAAGTCGTGCAGCAGGCCCGCCACGGCGTACAGGTCCTCGTCCTCGCCCCAGTGGCGGGCGTAGGCGCGCATGGCGGCCTCCACGTTCAGCATGTGCCGCCGCAGCGACCCGGACGGAGTGTGCTCCAGCATCAACGCGTACGCCTGATCACGGTTCATACGGCAGTCTAGCGGCCAAGCAGCTACGCGGGGGGGGCCGGGGTCAGCCGCCCAGGTAGCGGGTCCACTGCGGCTGCCAGTGCGCGAACTGCCCGTGGGCGTACACCCCGAAGGTCGGGGCGCGCGGGCGGGTGCGCAGCGGCATCGCGGCCTCCTCGGGCGTGCGGTTGCCCTTGCGCTGGTTGCAGGCGCGGCAGGCGGTCGTGACGTTGTCCCAGGTGTGCCGCCCGCCGCGCGAGCGGGGCATCACGTGGTCCAGCGTGAGTTCCTCCGGCGAGCCGCAGTACTGGCAGGCGAAGGTGTCGCGGCGCAGTACGTTGCGGCGGTTGAACGGCACCGGGTGCACGCGCGGGCGGCGCACGTAGCGGCGCAGGCGGATCACGCTGGGCACGGTCATGACGGTGCTGGGCGAGCGGACCACGTCGGCGCTGTCCTCCAGAATCTCGGCCACGCCGTACTGCACCAGCGTGATGGCCCGCTTGGCACTCGTGACGTGCAGCGGCTCGTACGAGGCGTTCAGGACCAGCACGCGCGGCGCGTTCAGGTCGGCCGCAATACGAGGTATTCGGGTGTCTTCCTGCACGTCCTTTCTGGAGGTCATGCACGGCATTCTAAGGCGCGGCGGTCAGGTCAATGTTGCGCTGGGACGCTTAGTGATTCTCCCCGGCCCCTGCGGCGAATGGCCTACCGGGGGCCGGGTCGGATCAGTGGGGTCAGGTCAGCCAGGGGAGCGTGCCGGGCAGCCACCCGGTCTTCAGGCCGCCCCGGATCAGTTCCAGCGTGCCGTCGGCCACGTACTGCACGGCCAGCGCGCCCAGCAGCACGCCCAGCACGCGCGTGACCACGTGCACGCCGGTCAGGCCGATCACGCGCGCGATCTGCCCGGACAGGCGCAGCGCGAGGTAACACAGCAGCAGCACGGCGGCCGTCACCAGGAACACGGCCGTCAGCAGCAGCGGCGAGCCGTGCGCGTCCGCCGCGAGAATCATGATGCTCGCCAGCGTGCCTGGGCCCGCGATCAGCGGAATGGCGAGCGGGAACACGCTGATATCCTCGCGCTGCTGCGCCTCCTGCTCTTCCTCGGCGGTTTCCTTGCTGCCGCTGGGCCGCGCGAACACCATGTCCAGCGCAATCAGGAACAGCAGGATCCCGCCCGCAATACGAAACGAACTGAGGCTGATGCCCAGGTGCTCCAGCAGCGCCCGGCCGAACAGCCCGAACAGCAGGATGATGATGCCCGCCACCAGGCACGCCTTGAGCGCCACGCGCCGCCGCTCGAAACTGGGGCGGTTCCCGGCCAGCCCGATAAAGATGGGCGCCAGGCCCACCGGGTCCATGACGACCAGCATCGTCAGGAACGTCTGAAGGGCAATGCTGGAAAGTTCCGTCACGTTCACCGACCGAGCGTACCACCCGCGCCCGGCCTGCCCACACCCCCCGGCGCGGGTTCAGGGAGCGGGCGGCGGCGTGCCCTGGGGCGAGGACTGGGTGCCCTGGGGCGAGGGCTGGCGCGGCGCGGGCCGCACGTCGATCTCGATGGTGCCGGCCGCCTCGACGGTCTTCTCGCCCTGCGGCGTGCGGGCGCTGACGCCCACGGTGTAGGTGTTCACGGGCGCGCCGGGGGCCGCCGACACGGTCAGGCGGAAGGGCTGCCCCGCGCGCACGCGGTCCGGCGTGACGGTCACGTTGATGCCGGGCGCGCTGCCCTGCGCCCGCACCGTGAACACGCCCGGATGCGTCTGCGGGGTGTACCCGCCCACCCGCGCCGTGAGTTCCTGCGACGTGCCGGCCACCAGCGAGACGCTGCTGACACTGCCGCCCGCCTGCCCGGCACTGTCCAGGCGGGAGACGACCACGTACCCGCCGGCGCAGCCCGTGCGGCGCAGCCCGCCGATGTCCTGCGCGCCCACGTACAGCGCCGGCAGCAGCGAGGCCAGCACCAGCCCCAGCCCCAGCGCCGCGCGGCGCGGCCGGCGCCAGTTCGCGGCCGTGAACGCCAGTCCGCCCGGCCCCAGCAGCAGCGGCACCAGCAGCGCCAGCACGGTCCGGCCCTCGCAGGGACCACCCAGCAGCGCGCTTCCCACGCCCCGGACCGTGAACGTCAGCGCCACTCCCAGCCCCCAGCCCAGCAGGAATGCCGGAACGAACGAGTTCAGGCGGAAGGTCGGGAACTCCTGAAGTTCCGGGGCGGGTGGAGCAGGGGGCGCGGGGGGCGGCGGGGTCATACGCGGCAGAGTACCGCCCGCCCGCCGGGACGAACCGCCCCGGGCTGTCCGGGGGTCGTTACCCGGCGGTGCTGGTGGTGGCGTCGGCCTGCGCGTGGCAGGCGGGGCACACGCCCAGGAATTCCAGGCGCACGTCGGTCACCTGGAACCCGGCGGGCAGGGCCGAGGCGGGCAGCGTGGGAATCACGGCGGCGTCCACGTCAAAGATCGCGCCGCAGCCCCGGCACACCGCGTGGTGGTGGGTGTCGCCCTCGTGCTTGTAATCGTAGCGGGTGGCCTGCCCGGCGCGTTCCAGCGTGACCACCACGCCGTCGCGGACCAGGGCGTCCAGCGTGCGGTACACGGTGCCCAGGCTCACGCTGGGCAGTTGTCCGCGCACCTGCGCGTGAATCCAGGCGGCGTCCGGGTGGGACCGCGCGCCCTGAAGCACCTCGATCACCGCCGCCCGCTGCTTGGTCTGCCGCACCATCGTCATGCGCGCAGTCTAGCAAATGCGTCCTGACCCGCTCATGACGCGCGGAACAAAGCCCGCCGCGCCCCCGGTCCGGCCCGGCCAGCCCTGTTTTCTGAACCGGGTTCATTTGCCTTCGTTCAGAAAAGCGCGTAGAACACTGAACGAATGTCCGAACGCCTCCTTCCCCTCCTGACCGAACGCGCCCAGACCGGCGACGCGCTCGGACAGGCACTTGGCGTGAACCGCGTCACCGTGAACACCCTGGCCCGCCGCCTGATCGACAGCGGCGTTCCCGTGCAGGTCACCCGCGCCGGGTACGCCCTGGCGCCCGGCACGCCCGCCCCGCAACTGACCGCCCGCAGCGGCACGCTGGGACAGGCCATGCGCTACCACGGCACCGTCACCAGCACCCAGGACGCCCTGCGAGCCTGGGCTGACCATCCCGACCACCCCGCCCCGCACGGCGCGGTCATGGTCGCCGAACGCCAGACCGCCGGACGCGGCCGCCGGGGCCGCACCTGGGACACCACCAACGGCACGCTGGTCTTCAGTGTGCTGCTGACCAGCGGCCCGCACGGCGCGCCCCTGACCCTGGCCGACCTGCCCCTGATGCCCCTGGCCGCCGGAGTCGCCCTGCACCGCGCCGCCGGGGTGGGCGGCCTGAAATGGCCGAACGACCTGCTCGCCCCCGGAGGCCGCAAACTGGCCGGCATCCTGCTGGAAGCCGACCTGCGAGGCGAGGAAGCCCGCCGGGTCGTGATCGGCATCGGCGTGAACGTCACGGCCGCCCCGCAGGACGCCGCGCACCTGAGCGCCCTGCACACCCCCGGCACCCCGGAACCCACCCGCGCCGCCCTGCTCGGCACCCTGCTGCGCGAACTGGAACGCGCGCTGGCCGCCACGCCCGAACAGACCCTGGCCGCGTGGCGGGCCGCGAACGTCACGCTGGGCCGCCCCGTGCGCATCCAGACGCACGCGGGCCTGCTGGAAGGCACCGCCACCGACCTCGACGCGCAGGGCAGCCTGATCGTCACCACGCCCGCCGGCCCCCGCACCGTCAGCGCCGGGGACGTGCAACTGATCGGCAGCCTCAGCCCCGATCAGCCCAGCCCGGACGCCCCCCTGCCGGCCACCTCCCTTCCGGCTGCCGACGTGCCGGAAGGCGGCAGCGGCCCGGCCCCCTGAACGGCACCCGGCCAGACCGCTGACAGTCCATCCCATCCCACACCCCCCGCAAAGGAGAGACCACCATGACCCTGACCCACCCCACCCTGGCCCGCCAGCTGGCCCCCACCCCCAGCCTCGTGCGCGACCTGCTGCTCGTCGGCGGCGGCGCAGCCTTCATCGCCCTGCTCGCCCAGGCCGAAGTGCCCCTGCAGCCCGTCCCCATGACCCTCCAGACGCTGGGCGTGCTGCTGGTCGGCGCGGCCCTCGGCTGGAAACGCGCCTTTGCCGCCGTGCTGCTGTACGCCCTGGCCGGCGCGGCCGGACTGCCCGTGTACGCCGGCGGTGCCAGCGGCTTCATGAACACCGCCGGCACCGGCCTGCGCGCCAGCATCGGGTACGTCATCAGCTGGCCCTTCGCGGCCGCGCTGGTCGGTTTCCTGGTCGAACGCTTCGGCCTGGACCGCCGTTTCCTGGGCACCTGCCTCGCCATGCTGGCCGGCAGCGTCGTCATCTACGCCATCGGCCTGCCCGTCCTGGGCGCCATTACCGGCCTGAAGGGTGCGGCCCTCATGACCGCCGGCCTGACCCCCTTCATCATCGGCGACAGCATCAAGCTGTTGCTGGCCGCGCTGCTGCTGCCCACCGCCTGGCAGTTCACCCGCCGGTAAGCCGCTACAGGCAGTCAAAAAAGCCCCCCACCCTCACCCGGGTGGGGGGCTTTGCCTGGGCGTGGGTTGTCGATGTCTCCCATGCGGAAACCCCACCCCGAAGCGTGCGCCCAGTCTGCGCCGGGCAGCCCTGGCACGGCATCCGCCTAAAGAGGGATGGCCGGGTAAGCCAGATGGGGGAGGGCACATGAGGGACGGGGGAGAGGCACGCTGGCCCCTTCCCCCGTGAACCCTCAACCGTCAACCGTCAACTTTATTCAGCGATGACGGGGGGCTTGGCGGGCAGTTCCGGGGCGTTGCCGGTGCGGATGGCGGTCAGGACGCGCTCGCGGATCTCGTTTTCCATGTCGGGACGCTCGGCGATGTACGCGATGGCCTTCTCCTTGCCCTGGCCGATGCGTTCGTCGCCGTACGAGTAGAAGCTCCCGGCCTTCTTGATGATGTCCATGTCGCTGGCCAGCGTGACAAGGTCGGACAGCTGGTCGAAGCCCTTGCCGTACACCAGGGCCAGTTCGACTTCCTTGAAGGGCGCGGCGACCTTGTTCTTCACGGTCTTGACCTTCACGGTGTTCGCGACGGCGTCGTTGCCGACCTTGATGGGCTGCCCGATCTTGCGGACGTCCAGGCGCACGGAGGCGTAGAACTTCAGGGCGCGGCCGCCGGTGGTGGTTTCCGGGTTGCCGTACATCACGCCGATCTTCTCGCGGACCTGGTTGATGAAGATGGCGGCGGTGTTCGTCTTGCTGAGAATCCCGGTCAGTTTGCGCAGCGCCTGACTCATCAACCTCGCCTGCAGGCCGGGGAGGCTGTCGCCCATCTCGCCCTCGATCTCGGCGCGGGGGGTCAGGGCGGCGACCGAGTCGACGACGACGATATCGACGGCGCCGCTGCGCACCAGCAGTTCCATGATTTCCAGGGCCTGCTCACCGTTATCGGGCTGCGAGACGAGCAGTTCGTCGGTGTTCACGCCGAGCGCGCGGGCGTACACGGGGTCCAGGGCGTGTTCGGCGTCGATGAACGCAGCGGTCCCGCCGGCCTTCTGGGCCTGCGCGATGATGCTGAGGGCCAGGGTGGTCTTACCGCCGGATTCCGGGCCGTAGATCTCGGTGACGCGGCCCTTGGGGATGCCGCCCACGCCGAGGGCGAGGTCGAGGCTGAGGCTGCCGGTGCTGATGGTCTGCACGTCCAGTTTGCTCTCGGCGCCGAGTTTCATGATGCTGCCCTTGCCGAACGCCTTCTCGATCTGGCTCATGGCGGTGTCGATGGCCTTGGCGCGTTCCTTGGCGTCGGTGGGGGCGGCAGTGATTTCTTTTTCCTTGCTCATGGTGTCTCCTTACTGATGGTCCGGGGCGGCCTGCGGGGCCGGGGAGGTCGTGGTGGGCGCGGTGCTGGGTTCGGTCGTGCTGGGTTCAGTGGGAGTGGGTTCAGTGGTCGGGTCTGCGGGCAGCGGGGCACGGAAGCGGAAGGTGCTGGCGGTCTCGTAGATGGGACCGGTCTTGCGCAGGATGCTGCGGTACAGGACCGCGCCGCCCGCCTGCCAGTTCTGCGTGAAGATCAGCGGCGGCACGCGCGGCGCCGGGCCCTTCTTGCGCGCCAGGGTGATGTGCCCCTTGAACGGCTGGTCATCGGTGCGCAGGCCCAGTTCGTGAATGCCGTCGCGCAGCGCCTGCGCCAGTTCGGTCAGGCCCTCGGCCTCGACCTTCACGAACCACACGCGCGGGCTACCCTCGTTGGGGTGGTAGCCGGTGCCGCGCAGGTGCACCTGCATGGGGGCGAGGTCCTGCATCAGCTGCACGCCCAGGCGTTTGAGTTCGTCCACGCGTTCGTTCGGCACGGCCGGCAGGTACGCCAGCGTGACGTGCATCTGGTCGGCGTTCACGTTGCGCCAGTTGCCGCGCAGTTTGCGCTGCGCTTCCCGGATCGGCCCGGCGAGGTTCGCGGGAACCTTCAGCGCGAAGAACAGACGCTGCGTGCCCGGAGGCTGGTGCTCGTCATCGCCGCGCCCCCGGCCAGGAGCGCCGCCTGCGCCGGCTGGTTTCGCAGGGCGGGGGGGCCGCTCACCACGGGGTTTCGCGGCAGCGGGTTGGGCACGGTCAGGCTTCTCGCGGGTGGGCTTGTCACCCCTGGGCTGCTCGCGGTCGGGTTTCGGGGCGCGCGCCTGCCCGGCCGGGGCTTTTGCACTCTGGGGGGATGCGGGGCGCGGCCCGGCGCTGCGTGGTTCGGCGCTGCGCTGCGCGCTACTGGGCGGCGCGCTGGCCTGCCGCGCTTCGGCCAGGGCGCGCTGCACGACGCTGCGGCCGTCCTGCGGGGCGGCGGGTTCTGGTTTGCGGGCTGTTTTCTTGATTTTCATGCGGTCCTTCCTTCGGGCCGCTGCGCGGAATCCGGGGTGGTGCTGGTCTGTGAATCGATCTGGGAACTGGTCTGTGAATCGGTCGGGGTGGGTGTGGGGGCGGGCGGGCCGGTCAGTGTGCTGCGCAGCAGAGACAGGGCGCTCACGGCGGCGCGTTCCCGCACCTGCGCGGCGTCGCCGGGCCAGTTGACGTGCAGCGTGCGCTCCAGCGGCGCGCTCCCGGCCTGCGGGACGTTCACGGCCACGAAGGCCTGCCCGGCCCGGTCGCCCGTGGTTGCGACGACCACCGCGAGGCCCACGTCGGCCCCCAGGTGTTCGCGCGCCCCGGCGGCCAGTTCGCGGGCGGCCTGCTCGCTGACCAGTCCGGTCCCGCGCAGCGTGACGGGCGTCAGGCCCAGCGTGATCAGGCGCGCGTGGTCCTGCGTGACGGCGGCGTCCAGGAAGGCGGGTTGGTCGGCCAGCAGCGTGCAGAGCATTCCGGCACTGCCGGCCTCGATCACGCCCAATGTGCGTCCCTGTAAGGCTCCCTGCGCGGCCCCGGCGAGGGTCTGGTCGTCCTCGCCCCAGGTCCAGCGGGCCAGCAGTTCGCGGACGCGCTGCCGGACCGGGTGCAGCAGCGCCGCCGCCTGATCGCGGTCCGGGGCGCTGGCGGCCACGCGCACGTCCACGCCGGTCGCGCGGGCGTACGTGGCGACGCTGGGGTTCGCCTGCCGGGTCAGGTCGCCCAGCAGTTCGGCGAGGTTGCTCTCGCCGATGCCCTGCGTGTGAATGGTGGTGTGTTCCAGCGCCGCCCCGGGCAGTGGCAGGCGCGGCAGCACCTGCTCGCGCCACATGCGCTGCATCTCACGGGCCGGGCCGGGCAGCGCGACCAGCAGCTTTGCAGAGCCGCCGCGCGTGGTCTGCACGAACCAGCCGGGCGCGGTGCCGACCGGGTTGGGCAGGGCGCTGGCGCTGGGAATCAGCCACGCCTGCTTGCGGTTGATTTCGGGCATGGCGCGCCCGCGTGATTCGTACAGGCCGCGCAGGTGCGCGAGTTGCGCGGGGTCCTCGGTGGGAGTCTCGTTCAGGGCAGCGGCGATGGCCTCGCGGGTCAGGTCGTCGTCGGTGGGGCCCAGGCCGCCGCCCAGGATGACCAGATCCGCGCGGTCCAGGGCCGTGCCGATGGCGTCGGTCAGGCGGGGCAGGTTGTCTCCCAGCACGGTCTTGCGGTGCAGGGTGACGCCGCGCGCCCCGAGTTCACGGGCGAGGAACGCGGCGTTACTGTCGACGATCTCGCCGAACAGTAGCTCCGTGCCCACGCTGATAATTTCTGCTAGAAGCATAACAACCTCGGCGCAGTATAGGCCAAAGCGAAACGTACGTCCAGTGAATCACCAGACGTACGCACGGGCAGAAGGGGCGTCATCCCCTCAGTCTACCCCCAGGCCATGACCGGCCCCGGTCCCACCGCGACACCCTCTGCGATCCCGGAAAGACCGCGTTCAGGCCGCCAGTTTCCGGCAGGCCTCCTCGCAGCGGCGGCACGCCTCGGCGCAGCGCTGGCAGTGCTCATGACTGTGCTGACCGCACTCGGCGGCGCAGGCCGCGCAGGCCTCGGCACACAGCGCGCACGCCCGCGCATGCACCGCGCTGCCCCGCATCAGCAGCCGCGCCGTGACCATGCACACGTCCGCGCAGTCCCGGTCCAGACGGATACAGCCGCGCATCATGTCAATATCCGGCTCCGACAGGCACGCCGAGGCGCACTCCTCGCACGCCGCCACGCACGCCAGACACGCATCGATGCACTCCTGAATCAGCTGTTTGTCCATGCCCAACCGTGGCACACCCCGCCGCCGCAAGGATAGGAAGAAACTTCAGACGGGATTGGCCCGGCGCAGAGCGGGCGTTCATCCGCCCAGCGGCAACTCGAAACACAGGCTGTTCTCCAGGCCCTCGTAGTACCCGAAGTTCGGAATGCGCCGGAAGCCCGCCCGCGTGTACAGTGCCAGCGCCGCCGCCTGCTGAACCCCGGTTTCCAGCAACAGCCGCGCTCCGCGCAAGGCCAGCGCCTACCGGTTCACGAGTTCCGCCACCCACGCACTAGACAGTTCCCGGTCATCCCGCGACTCCCCGGCCGCGCTGGCGTGCGATGTGAAGCGCGACACCGGCCACTCGTGCGCCCCGGCGCTCAGCACGTACGACCCGTGCTCGGACGCCCCGGTCACGCGGCGGCCCGGATCGCGGTACCGCACCACGACCTCCGCCCTGACCGGAAGCGCTTCCAACGTGGACTCGGTCACCTCACCATGAAAGGAACGCGACGGATCCGTCGCCTCGCCCCGCCACGCCCCAAGCAGGCCCACCGTCACACTCGCACTGGAATCAGTCATACCCCATCAGGCCACACCCACCATGAAGAGACGTGAGCGCCCGCCCACGCCCCCTTCACGCCCGGCCACCCCGCCCGGATCAGCAGGATCAGGCCAGGCCGTGTCAGGTCAGGCAGCGTCAGGTGAGGAACAGGCGGTACGCCGGATTGGCCGTCATGTCCACCGCCGGGTACCCCAACCCCGCCAGGAACGCCGCGAACGCCGCCTCATCCCCGGCCGGCACCTGAAGCCCCGCCAGCACCCGCCCATGCGCCGACCCGTGATTCCGGTAGTGGAACAGGCTGATATTCCAGCGCCCATGCAGGTGCGTCAGGAACTCCAGCAGCGCCCCCGGCCGCTCCGGGAACGTAAACGAGTACACCCGCTCATCCGTCGCCTCCGGCGCCCGGCCCCCCACCATGTGCCGCACATGCACCTTGGCCAGCTCATCCTCCGTCAGGTCCGCCACCGCGTAGCCCAGCCCCACCAGCCCCGCCACCAGCTCCGCCCGCTGCCCCGGCCGCGCCAGCTGCACCCCCACAAAAATCTGAGCCTCCTCACGCGGCGCGAAGCGGTAATTGAACTCCGTGATCGCCCGCGCCCCGATTGCCTCAATGAACTCCCGGTACGCCCCCGGCCGCTCCGGAATCGTCACCGCCAGGATCGCCTCGCGCTGTTCACCCACCTCGGCCCGCTCCGCCACGTGCCGCAACCGGTCGAAATTCACGTTCGCGCCGCACGTCAGGCCCACCAGCGTCTCCCCGCGCACGCCCCGCTCGGCCACGTACTTCTTCAGGCCCGCCACCGCCAGCGCCCCCGCCGGCTCCATCACGGCCCGCGTATCGTCGAACACGTCCTTGATCGCCGCGCACACCTCATCCGTGTTCACCCGCACCCAGTCATCCACGTACCGGCGCGTCAGATCGAACGTGAACGCCCCCACCTGCTTGACCGCCACGCCATCCACAAAAATCCCTACCGTGTCCAGCCGCACCCGCTCCCCGGCCTGCACCGACTGGAACATCGCGTCACTGTCATCCGGCTCCACGCCCACCACCCGGATATCCGGCCGCAGCGCCTTCAGAACCCCCGCCACACCCGCAATCAGGCCGCCGCCACCCACCGGCACGAACACCGTCACCGGCCCGTCCACCTCCACCTGACGCAGCAACTCCAGCGCCACCGTCCCCTGCCCCGCCAGCACCAGCGGATCATCGTACGGATGCACGAACGTCATCCCCCACTCCCGCTGCAACTCGAACGCCCGCGCCTCCGCGTCACTGAACGAATCACCGAACAGCACCACCTCCGCCCCCCGCGCCCGGCACGCCCCCACCTTGATCTCCGGCGTCGTCGCCGGCATCACGATCACCGACCGCACCCCCAACTTCTGCGCCGCGAACGCCACCCCCTGCGCGTGATTCCCCGCCGACGCACAGATCACCCCACGCGCGCGCTCCTCCGGCGTCAACTGAGCCATCTTGTTGTAAGCGCCCCGCAGCTTGAACGAAAAGATCGGCTGCAGATCCTCCCGCTTCAGCAGCACCCGGTTCCCCAACCGCGCACTCAACGACGGCGTCTCACTCACCGGCGTCTCGATCGCCGCGCCGTACACCTTGCTCGTCAGCGCCAGCCGCAGCACATCCATCGCGTCCATCTCACCCGGTTTGAACTCCCTGACCTGCATCACCACGAATCACCCCTTGATCCCACCGAAAGAAAAAACCCCCACCAGCAGCGGGTGGGGGACGATTGGCAGCGCGCAGGCCGTCAGGCAATCACCCCTGACCAGCCCGTAATTCGCGCCGCTCTCATGGGCGACAGCTTAGGCGCCAGGGGCGGCGGGCGGGTGGGGAAGGGGTAGACAACAGGGGGCGCCTTCCCGTGTGCTGCCCCACCCCCCAGCCCCCTACCCCAGGGGGGCAGGGGGAGCTTTCGTTGGCACTGGGCAGGTATTTCGCGGGCTTTTCGGGTGTGTGATCGGCGGGTTCGGCCACGCCTCACACGCCATCCTCCGCTCCCGCCGCGTTCGCCCCGCGCGCTGCGCGCACGACGGGCCTGGTGGCTACGGCGGTCACGGGCGAATCTGTCTTGGCTCCCCTTGAGGGGAGCTGTCAGCAAAGCTGACTGAGGGGTCCTGCGAAGCAGCTGTGTTCCGCTGCGTAGCAGCCTCACTTCCCAATCCCTACGTCCCTGCCAGTTGCTGCGCGAGTTCCTGGGCGGTGTGTGGGCCGAGGGTGTCGGCGTGGGGGCCGCCGAGGAGGAGGGTGGTGTGGGGGTCGAGGGGTTCGTGGGTGGGTGGGGCGTGGGGGTTGCCGTGGGGGAGGGCGACCCAGCTGCCGGGGATGTCGCTGAGGCTGCGGCCGAGGTGGAGGGCCGGGGTGGCGAGGGTGGGGAGGGCGTCCATGAGGGCGACGAGGTCTTCGAGGGTTTCGCGGCGCAGGCCGGTGGGCACGCCGGTCAGGTGGCCGCCGGTGGGGGCGTACCCGTGCGGGTCGCGGTGGTGGATGGCGGGGTGCAGGGTGTACGCGCCGTGCTGGGGGTTCAGGGTCAGTCCGGCGGCGTGCAGGGTGGGGCTGGTGGGGGTGCTGGGGGCGTTCAGGTGCGGGGTCTGCTGGTAGGCGCGGGCGTGGCGGGTGTGAATGCCGAGGTGGTGTTCGGCCTGGGTGGGGGCGTCGGCGCCGGTGGCGAGGATGACGTGCCGGGCGCGCAGGGTGTGGGTTTCGTGCGTGATGATCTGGTGGGTGTTGGTGACGGTCAGGCGTTCGGCGGTGACCACTCCGGCGGGGTGGGGGGCGGCGCGGGTGTTGAGCATCAGGTGCGCGCCGGCGCGGATGGCGGTCTGCGTGGCGTTCAGGGCGAGCGTGCCGGGGCGGTAGGCCAGGGCGTGCGGGTCGGTGGTGGCGTGCGTGAGGACGCCAGGGTCGATCAGGGCGAGGCTGTCCGGGTGGCCCTCCAGGGCGTCTGCGGTGGGCACGCTGCCGGGGGCGGGGTGGGTGTGCAGGGTGATGTGGGGGCGGGGGGTGGGCTGGCCGAGTTCCTCGATCAGGGCGCGGCTGGCGTGCGCGGCGGCGTGCTGGTCGTGGGTCAGGTGCGCGGTGGTCCACAGGCCGGGCGCGAGGATGGTGTGGCCTTCCTCGTTGGGCAGACCGCCCTGTTCGATCAGCAGCAGGCGCGTCTGGGGCGCGGCGCGGGTCAGGGCGAGCGTCAGGAGGCTCCCCATGCGGCCCGCGCCGATCACGATGAAGTCGTAGTGCGTGCCGTCCGGGCGGGCGGCAGGCGGCGTGAACGGCTGACCGACGTGGGCCCAGACTTGGCCGGGGGCGGGCGGATCGGACGCGGGGGTCATGCCCGGCATGATGGCGTGGCGGCGGGGTGCGGCGGGTGGGGCGTGCGTTCACGTCACGTCCACCTCGGCGTCCACCTCAGCTTTCGCAGGCTGCCACTGCCCCGCCCGCACGGCACTGGGCTGTCTGCCCGTCTCTCACGGTTCTGTCAGGCGCGTGCTGGGCGGCGTGGGTATACTTGGCCTTGATCATGCGTTCATGCCTGCGTTTCGGCGCTTCTCTGCTGTCTGCGGCGTTGCTGGGGCTGGGCAGCGCGTCTGCCCTGAATGTCCGCGTGCTGGTGGCCGCCGCGCCGCAACTGACGGTGCGGGTGCCGTCCTCACCGGCCGCCGTGACGGGCGTGCCGGGGTCGGTATCGGGGTCGCTGCCCTCCACCACGCTGCCCACGCAGGCGTGGACGGTGGGCGTGTCCGGGTCGGGCGCGGCGGCGCAACTGACCCTGAACGGCCAGCCGACCGGCAGCGTCACGCTGTACCTGCCGCCCGGCGCGGGCCGCACGGTCGAGATTGCCGGGAACACCTACCGGGGCGGCGTGCAGCTGCGCATCGAGCGGGGCGGCGTGCAGGGCATCAACGTGGTGGACGTCGAGGATTACCTGCGGGCCGTGGTGCCGGCCGAGATGCCTGCCTCGTGGCCGTCGGCGGCCGTGCAGGCGCAGGCGGTGATCGCGCGGACGTACGTGTCGGCCCGCATCAACCCGGCCGCGCCGTACGACACCTGCGCCACCGAAAGCTGCCAGGTGTACCCGGGCCTGAAGGCCGAGAAGCCCGCCTCGGACGCCGCCGTGACGGCCACGCGCGCGCAGGTCGTGGCGTTCGGCGGTCGGGCGGCCAGCACGTACTTCAGCAGTGATTCCGGCGGGTTCACGGCCTCCAGCGCCGAGGTGTGGGGCAGCGAGGTGCCGTACCTGACGGCCCGCGCCGACCCGTTCTCGGCCGGCAGTCCCCGCGCCAGCTGGCAGGTCACGGTGCCCCTTGCGAAGGTGCAGGCGGTCGCGGCGCAGTACGGCGCGAAGACGGGCGCGCTGACGAGCGTGACCGTCACGCGCCTGAGCCCGTCGGGCCGCCCGACCGAGATCATGCTGGTCGGCGCGGCGGGCGCCGCGAAACTCAGCGGCGCGAACGCCGGGGGCTTCGTGCGTTCACTGGGCGCGGCGGGCACGCGCGTGACCCTGGCGGGCCTGAACCCCCTGGTCATCACGGGCAGCGGCGCGGGGCACGGCGTGGGCCTCTCGCAGTACGGGGCGCTGGGACTGGCGCGCGCCGGGTACGACCACCTGCACGTGCTGGGCTTCTACTACCCGGGCACGGTGCTGGGCACCCTGACCGGCGCCCGGCCCACCACCCTGCCCGGCGAGCGGCCCGTGCTGGCGATGGGCGCGGCCCTGCCCACCCCAAACCTGCCGCTGCCCGCCCTGCCGCTGCCTGCCGCTGCCCCAGTCCTGGCGACGGCGCCGTGGACGGCCGCCGAATGATACGGATTCCGTCTGTTTCGCCCTCCACCCGGAAAGGCGCCGGGTTGCCAACTCCACGTCCGGAACCCGTTCTGCTCCTACTCGCTCTGCTGCGCAGCTCTACGAGTCCGCTCGGATTGAACGGCTTTGCAAGCCATTCAATCGGAGTCCGTATGAGCCGCCCATGACGCGTCGCCGCCGCCGTGGGCGGGTGCGGGCCGCGCTGCTGGGCCTGGGCCTGCTGGGCGGGCTGCTGGGCGGCGCGCAGGCCCGCACGGTGAAGATCATCTCGGCCGACACGCTGGAACTGCGGCAGGTGGACGATCAGGAACTGGTGATCATCACGGGCGACGTCGAACTACGCGTGGATGACGACGTGGTCCGCGCGCGGCGCGTGGAGTTCAACCGCACGCGCCGCACCCTGACCCTGATCGGCGCGGCCAGTTACCGCAGCGCCCGGGACGGCCAGAACCTCAGCGGTGAGAACCTGGTCGTGGAGCTCGGGCAGGAGCAGGTGACGGGCGAGGACGTGCTGATCAGCGACTCGCAACTGGAAATTCGCGGTCAGGAAATAGAGCGCATTCCGGGGCAACTGCGCGCCACGGGCGGGTACTTCACGACCTGCGCCCGCTGCGGCCGCACACCGAACGATTTCGCGTTCCGCGCCGAGCGGCTGCTGCTGTACCCCGGCGACCGGCTGGTCGCGTACCGCGCGCAACTGCTGCTGGCCGACGTGCCCGTGCTGTTCCTGCCGGTGCTGGTGCTGCCCCTGAACGACCGCGAGCGCCAGCCGCGCCTGGAAGTCGGGCGGGACGCCGTGGACGGCTACACCGTGCAGGCCGACCTGCCTTTCAGCATCGGCAGCAGCACGCTGGGCACCACGCTGCTGCGCTACTACCAGAACCGTGACCCCAGCCTGGGCCTGGGCGTGAGCCTGCGCTCGTACGCGCCGCTGGCGTGGGTGGACCGCGTGAACCTGTACGCCCTGGCGAACCCCCGCCCGGTGGGCAGCAGCGGCTACGACCTGGACCTGAACTTCGGCGTGCGGGGCCGCGTGCCGCTGGAACTGGCGCTGCGCGACCTGGATTACACGCTGGGCGTCACGCGCAGCGACATCGGGCGCAGCGACACCGACCCGCAGCGGGGCGTCACGAACGTCACGTTCGGTGCCAAGGTGGACTACCCGCTGTACACGGCGGAATTCAACTACGTGAACCGTTTCGGGCCCGAGCCCACCACGGCCCTGAGCGCGCCCCTGAAACTCCCGGAAGTCACGGTGGACCCCAAGGTGTACACCAACGGGAACCTCAGCGCGGACTTTCGCGTGAGTGCCGGTCGGTACACCGGGGCCAGCAACCCGCTGTCGCGCAGCGCGTCGGCGAAGGGCGTGAACATCACCACCGAACGCCTCGAGGAGCAGCACAGCCTCGCGTACACCGCCAGACCCTGGCAGAACGCGGACCTGAGCCTCAGCAACACCTTCACCGGCCGGTACTACGGCACGGGCGCGCGCACCGTGCAGCTGAACCTGGGGGCGACCCTCACGCAGCGGTTCAATACAACCAACACCTTCAGCGTGGGCGCGGGGTACCTGCGTACCGAGGGCACCAGCCCCCTGGCCTTCGACGCGCTGTACGGCCGGACCCTCAGCGCCCCCCTGAGCGTCACGCTGTCCACCGTGCCCGTGCGGGACGTGACGTTCGGCGTGTCGTACAGCCGCGACCTGTTCCTGAAGGCCGAGCAGCAGCCGCCCGCCTCGTTCACGCTGAACGTCAACCGCAGTCCCCTGAGCCTGAACGCCAGCAGCACGGTGGACCTGTACGCCCGCGAACTGAAGACCTTCTCGTACTCCGCGACCCTCAGCAACACCACGGGGAACAGCAGCCTGCCGCTGTCGCCGACTGGCACGGCCGGCCGCGTGAAGGCCGCGCCGCGCCCGCAGTGGCCGTCCACCCTGGCCCTGAGCGCGCAGGGCGGCTACGACCAGACGACCGGGCCGCGCCCCTTCACGGTGAGCGCGACGGTCAACGGCGACGTGCGCACCAACAACTTCACCGTCAGCGTCACGCACAACGTCAGCACCCCGGTCATCAACGAGGCCCGCGTGAACTACTCGCTGTCGCGCACCAGCGACACCGTCCTGAACCCCCTGACCTTCAGCGGCACCGAGCGCCTGCTGCCGCCCAGCGGGCAGATCATCGGGGACGCCAGCCTGACCTGGCGGGGCCGCTACCGCCTGAGCACCGCGCACAGCCTGTACCTGACCCGCCCGGCCGGCGCGACCAGTAACGGCACCCTGAGCATCAGCGCCGGCACCGTGCAGGGCAGCGCCACCAACTGGAACGTCACGTACGGCGGCCCGTACGATCTGGTACGCGGCGGGTTCACGCAACCCACCCTGAGCGGCAGCCTGGGAGCCACCCGCCCCGGCCAGAGCCTCGCGCTGGGCGCGACCCTGAACACGCCGGGCCTGGACCAGCCGCGCACCGAACTGAGCCGCGCCAGCCTGGACGCCTCCTGGCAGTTCGGGAGCCGCGCCGCCCTGTCGGGCCGGGGCACGTACGCCCGCACCCGCAGCGGCACCTTCCCGGACGACCGGGCCACCGACACCCTGACCCTGGACCCCCTGCGGCTCAGCGTGGGCCTGGGCCGCAGCGGGCAGCCGCCCGGCGCGTACCTGAGCGGCAGCCTGCGCCAGACCTTCACCTGGGTGGACGGCGTGCGGCAGAACCCCGCGCCGCTCTCCCCGGTGCTGGGCCTGACCATCGACCGCTGCTGCTGGGCGCTCCAGGCCGAGGCGGACCTGGGCCTGCGCCGCTACCGCGTGGCCGTGGGACTGCCCGGGCAGTCGTTCTACCCGCTGTTCGACCTGACCGGCGACGGCCTGAACGTGCCCCTCATCAACCCCTGATCCCACCCCCACGAGGTAACTCCATGCCGATCCACCGTTCCGCCCGCCCAACGCGCGTCCCGCTGGCCGCCCTGCTGGCCCTGCCCCTGCTGCTGGCCGCCTGCACCGGCACCGAGGAAACCAGCGCGCCCCTGAGACTGGTCCTGCTGACCGACGGCGGCTCGGTCCTGCGCGCGGTCACGCCGTCCGGCAGCAGCGGCGGCAACGTGATCGTCACCGAGGACGCCCGCGAGTCCGTCACGGGCGGCGTGAATGTCACCACGCCCACCGGCGGGCAGCGCGTCACCCTGACCCGCGCGGCCGGCACCGAGAGCCGCGCCGCCGACCTGAGCGACCCGCGCGCCTACCCGGACCCCGCCTACACGCCGCGCTGCACCGTGCGGGCCGCGCAGAACGCCGCGCGTGACCGCCTGCTGATCCTCAGCGACTGCGGCGGCGTGCAGAACCTCGCCATGTACCAGAACGCCGCGCTGCAATGGACGGCGGCGCTGCCCACCGCGCTGCAACCCGCGCCGGGCAGCGACACGCCCCCCACCCGCGTGGCCGTGCAGGGCGACCTGGGCGTCGTGGCCCGCGCCCGCCTGGGCGGAGGCAGCGAGGTCCTGCGCGCCGCGCCCGCCAGCACCGGCGACGCGGTGGCCGAGGTCAGTCAGCCGGTCGCCGCGCCCGCCATCCGCGACCTCGCCAACTACGGCGGGCAGCTGATCGCCGCGACCGACAGCGGCATCCAGAAGCTGGCCAGCAGCGGCGTGCCTGACAGCACTACGACCTTCAGCGCCTTCGGGAACGTCCGCTACGACCGCCTCTGGAGCGGCACCGGCAGTCAGAACCTGCTGGCCGCGTGGCGCGACAACGCCCTGTCCGGCGCGTTCAGCGAACCCCTGCGCCTCTGGAATGGCCAGAGCGCTGCCGCCGCCACCATCGAGAACGTCACCGACCTGCGCGACCTGACCATCGCCCCCGACGGGTACCTGTACGCCCTGAGCGCTGGCAGCCTGCGCCGCCACGACACCCTGCCCGGCCTGCAAAGCGGCAACTGGCGCAGCGCCACCCTGCCTGCCGCCATCAACGACGCCCGCAGCGTCACCTGGGTCGTGCCCACGCCCTGAAGAGCGGCTGCCGGCGGCGCGGACCCTGTCCTCGACTGTCCATGGGCCGCTGTCACCCGGTTCACTCCAGCGCCCGCAGCAGCAGGCGCGTCACCTGGGCGCGGCGGCCCAGCAGCGGCTCGCCACCGCGCGCCAGGACGGCCAGGACCGCGCCGGTCTGCGCGTGGAAGGCCAGTCCGGTGCGGGTGTGGCGGGCCACGCCGTCATGCCAGCGCAGCGGGCCGCGCGCCAGCCACCCGGCGCTGACCTGCATACCCGGCGGCAGGCCCGGCGGGCGGACGGTGTCCTGCCACGCGCCCAGCGGTCCCGTGGGCGCGGCCGTGCCGGGCAGGTGCGCCTGCGCGAAGCTCAGCAGGGAGTCCGGGGTGGCGAACAGGCCGCCCGCCCCGACCAGCGGCCCGAACGCCGTGTGCGGAGAGTGCGCGGCCGCCGCACGCCGGGGCACGAGGCTGACGTCCAGGTTCAGCGGGCCGGTCACGTGGCGGCGCAGCGCCCGCCCGTACCCGTCGGCGCTGCACTCCTCGCCGGCAGCGGCGGCACAGGCCAGCGCCAGGGCGCCCACGCCCAGGTTCGAGTACACGAAGCGGCCCGGCCCGCCCGCCCAGCGGCGCACGCTGCCCAGCACGGCCCGCGCGTCCATCCCACCGTACGGGTCGTGGTAGCGGGTCAGGACCGTCAGGGTCGCGCGGGCCGGGTGGGGCGGCAGGCCCGCCGTGTGCGTCGCCAGTCGCCACGCCGTCACCGTGCGCGGCACGCCCCGCAGCAGCCCGCCCAGCGCCGAGAGGGGCGCGTGCCATTCCAGCCGCCCGCTGTCGACCAGCGCGGCGGCCAGCGCCCCGGTAAACGGTTTGGTCACGCTGGCCAGTTCCCAGCGGTCCAGTTCCCAGCAGTCCGGCTCCCACGGGTCCAGCGTCCAGTCGTGCGGGTCGTGCTGGCCCGGCGTGACCCTGGGGGCGCCCAGGGCCGTCACCACGCGCGCCTCGCCGCGCGCCGCCGCGATCACGCCGCCGTGCGGCAGGGCGGCGCGCAGCAGGGGCCGCAGGGCACTCAGGTCGCGGCCCAGCACTTCACCCACCCCGCGCAGGGCGGCCCGGTGCGCGTCACGGCGGAACATGACTCCAGGGTAGCCCGCCGGTAGCGTCGGGGACAGACCCGCCCAGGCGACCGGGCCGCTGTCAGAGTCGTGGGAGAGGCCCGTTCGTATCCTGCACCGTGTGGTCCGGCCCTCCGGTTGGCCCGTGGGTACTCCGGGAATACACCCACGTGCCCACGCCCCATTCCGGTGGCCGCACAAGGAGTCTGCTGTCATGCCCAGTCGTTCCCGTACCCTGCCCGTTCAGACTGGCCGCTGCCCGGCGCACGGCCGGTGCTGCGCTGCCGTGCGTACTGGCGGGGGTCCGGCATGACCGGTGACCGGCAGGGTCAGCCGCAGGAGCCGGAGGTGTTCAGTCTGCCGGAACGCATCGGCCGCCTGTACTTCCGGATCGCGCTGCCGATGGTGGGCGGGTCGCTGCTGGTCGGGGCGGTGGGGGCGTCCGCGAACTCGCAGCGGGTGATCGTGGCCCTGACGGGCATGACGGTGGTGGGGGCGCTGCTGCACCTGCTGCTACCTGCCCGCTGGCACGATGTGGTGCGCCGCGCGTTCCCGGTGATGGCCATCGCGTTCGTGCTGACGGTCGCGCTTCTGTCCGGCGTGGGTGGACTGCCCGGTGATTCGCTGCTGCTGTCCGTGGTGCTGCTGCTCGCGCCGGGCACCGTGCTGGCCTGGAGCCTGCTGTTCATGGATGACGCCCGCATGGGCCGACTGGTCGGGCTGGGCCTGACCGCCAGTGCCACGCTGCTGGTCTGGCGCTGGCAGCAGGCCGGATTGCAGCCGGCCCTGGCGGGCACCACGCCCCTGCTGCTGCTGGTGGTGTGCCTGACGGTCGTGTCGTACGGCGCGGCGTTCACCGAGATCAACCGCCGGTACCTGGACGGCGAGCAGGCGCAGCGGCAGGACCCGCTGACCGGCCTGCTCAACCGCCGCGCCTTCGACGAGCACACTCGCCGCGCCCACCCACCCGGCACCGCGCTGGCCGTGCTGGACATCGACCACTTCAAACGCGTGAACGACACGCACGGGCACACGGCCGGGGACCGCGTGCTGCGCGGCGTGGCCGACGTGATGCTCGACGTTCTCGCCGGGCGCGGACAGGTGTACCGCTGGGGCGGCGAGGAATTCGCGCTGCTGCTGCCGTCGGGCGGGGCGGACCTGTCGGCCGAGGCGGCCGGGCTGCTCGAACAGATCCGCGCGGAGGTCGCGCGCCGCACCTTCACGGGTGGGCAGCGCGTGACCCTCAGCGCCGGCCTGAGCACCGTGCAGCCCGGCGAGGCCGTGCAGGCCGCCTTCGAGCGCGCCGACGCGGCCCTGCGGGAAGCCAAGGCGGGCGGGCGTGACCGGGTGGTCAGCCGCCTGCACCCGGGACCGCCGGGCCTGCCCTCTTGACTTCCGGGCCCGTGACCCTTAACCTCTGTTCCGCTGGTCCGGTAGTGTAGCGGTTAGCATATCTGCCTGTCACGCAGAAGGTCGCGGGTTCAAATCCCGTCCGGACCGCCAGCCAGAAGGGAGCGAGGTGAAAGCCTCCGCTCCCTTCTTCCTTTGTTATTTCCTGTTTCTGGTGCCTGCTGCGGCTGGCCCACTCGCCGCCGCGTGCCCGTGAGGCTGCCCCCCGCGACCAATGAAGTGACAGATGACATCCGCGCCGCGGCGTTTGCCGTATCATGCGCCCGGTTTCGCACGGCGTCCGTGAGTGCTGCCCACCTGATCCCGCTCCGGCGGAGGCCGGGGCAGCGCAACTCCGAACCCCGCGCACGGCGAGCCTATCCACACGGAGGAGGACGCCCTCAATGACGACACCCAGCATATTTTCCACCACCGACGCCGCCGAGCTGTACCAGGTTCCCAACTGGTCCGGAGGCTGGTTCCGCGTGTCCGACAAGGGCCAGGTCGAAGTGACCCCCACCCCCGGCCTGCACGCCCCGCTGCGCGCCATCGTGGACGAGATCGTGGACCGCGGCGAGAGCCTGCCGGTCATCCTGCGCTTCCCGCAGGTCATCACGGGCCGCGTCAAGCACCTGAACGAGTCCTTCCAGGCCGCCATTCAGGAGTACGGGTACACCGGGCACTACCAGGGCGTGTTCCCCATCAAGGTCAACCAGCGCCGCATGGTCGTCGAGAGTGTCGCCGCCGCCGGGTACGACTACGCGCACGGCCTGGAGGCCGGCAGCAAGGCCGAACTGGCGCTGTGCCTCGCGCAGAAGATGCACCCCGACGCCCTGCTGTGCTGCAACGGCTTCAAGGACGACGGCTTCATCAAGCTGGCCCTGTGGGGCCGCACGCTCGGCAAGAACGTGGTCATCACCATCGAGAAGTACAGCGAACTCGACCGGATCCTCAAGCAGGCCAAGGCGCTCGGCGTTCGCCCGGCCATGGGGGTGCGTTTCAAGCTGCACGCGCGCGGCTCGGGGCAGTGGGAGGAGAGTGGCGGGGATCAGGCGAAGTTCGGCCTGAACGCCTACGAACTGCTGCGCGTCGTCGAACGCCTGCGTGAAGAGGACATGCTGGACACGCTGGTGATGCTGCACACCCACATCGGGTCGCAGATCACCGACATCCGCCGCGTGAAAGTCGCCGTGCGCGAGGCTACCCAGACGTACGCCGGCCTGATCGCCGCCGGCGCGCAACTGAAGTACCTGAACGTGGGCGGCGGTCTGGGCGTCGACTACGACGGCTCCAAGACTACCTTCTACGCCAGCATGAACTACACCGTCCGCGAGTACGCCGCCGACATCGTGTACACCGTGCAGGAAGTCTGCAAGGCCCGCAGCGTGCCCGAACCTGTGATCGTCAGCGAATCCGGCCGGGCGCTCACCGCGCACCACGCCGTGCTGATCATGCCCGTCGTGGACGTGACCGGCCCCACCCGCGACCTCGAGGACCTCGCCCCGGCCGTCGAGACCAGCCACCAGATCGTCAAGGACATGGAAGACATCCTGTCGAACATCACGGCCCGCAACTACCGCGAGTCGTACAACGACGCCGTGGGCGACAAGCAGACGCTGCACAACCTGTTCGACCTGGGCTACGTCACCCTGACCGACCGGGCGCGCGGCGAGGCGCTGTTCAACGCCATCCTGCGCAAGATCGCCAAACTCATCCAGAACGAGAAGTACGTCCCGGACGAACTGGAAGACCTGCAAAAAGTGCTGGCCGACAAGTTCATCTGCAACTTCAGCCTGTTCCAGAGCCTCCCGGACAACTGGGCCATTCAGGCGCTGTTCCCGATCGTGCCGCTGGACCGCCTGAACGAGAAACCCACCCGTCAGGCGACCATCGTGGACATCACCTGCGACAGCGACGGCAAGATCGAGAAGTTCATCGACCTGCGCGACGTGAAAGCCACCCTGCCCCTGCACGAACCCGGCGACCGCCCCTACTACCTGGGCGTGTTCCTGATGGGCGCGTACCAGGACGTGCTGGGCAGCGCACACAACCTGTTCGGCAAGGTCAGCGAGGCCCACGTGACGGTGCGCCCCGGCGGGAAGTACCACATTGACCTGTTTGTGCGCGGCCAGAAGGCGCGGCGCATGATCGAATCCATGGGCTACGAGGAACCCATGCTGCGCGACGCCATCGAGGATCAGGCCGACGCCGCCATCAAGGCGAAGACCCTGACCAGCGAGCAGGAACACGAACTGCTCGAAGATTACGGCGAGGAACTGCTGGGCTACACGTACCTCGAATACGAGAACTGAAGACCGACTTTCAATGGCGCGGCGGCCTCCGGGGTGACTCCCTGGGGGCCGCCGCATCCGTCCTGACCGGGGTGCGCCGGGCACGGCCGGGGCGCAACGTGAGCTGGGGGCAGCGGCGCGGGTACCGGACGCGCTACCCTGTACGTTATGTCGGACGCTTTACTTACGCTGGAAATCGAGAAACTTGTTGCGGGGGGGCTGGGGCTCGCCCGGGATGAGTCCGGCGTGGTGCTGGTCCGCGGGGCCCTGCCCGGCGAGCAGGTCACGGCCCGCGTGCGCGCCGGGAAGGGCGTGCGCCAGGGCCAGACGGTCGAGGTGCTGCGCCGCAGTCCCGCCCGCGTGGACGGCCCGGAACTGCCCACCGCCGATCTGGCGCACGCCACGTACGAGGCGCAACTGGACTTCAAGCGCGCCTTCGTGCAGGAGGCCCTGAGCCGCATCGCGAAGGTGCAGCACGGCGTGGCCGCCACCGTCCCCAGCCCCGAGGCGTGGGGGTACCGCAACACCGCGCAGTACCTCGTGACGCCCGGCGGGCTGGCATACCGCGAGCGGCGCGGCAGCGAACCGCTGGTCGTGCAGAATGACCCGCTGGTCATGCCGCAGATTCAGGCCGTCATGGACCGCATTGACCCCACGTTGCTGGACCCAGCCACCGAGGTCGCCTTCCGCGCCAGCCGCCTGACCGGTGAGGTCGTCGCCGCGCTGATCGGGCCGGGCGAGACCCGCCAGTACCTGCGCGCCAGCGACCACCTGATGGAAGCCGGCGTGGTCGGCGTGTCCCTGGCGCAACCCGCCGGGAAACGCTTCAGCGCCGGCGTGCGCCTGATCGCCGGGGAAAGCGAGATCCGCGAGCAGTTCGGTCAGGTACAGGTCAGCGTGTCCGCCACGGGCTTCGCGCAGGTGAACCCGCAGGCCGCCGGACTGGCGTACGAACGGGCCGCCGAACTGGCCGGCAAGGGCGAGCACGCCGTGGACCTGTACGGCGGGGCCGGCGCGATCGGTCGTCACCTCGCCCCGAACTTCCGCCGCGTGACCGTGCTGGACGCCGCGCCCGAGGCGCTCGCCCGTGGCCGCCAGGACGTGGCCGTCAGCGGCGAGAGCAACGTCACCTTCCGCAGCGGCGACGCCGCCCGCTTCAGCGAACTGGGCACCGACGTGATCGTCGTGGACCCGCCCCGCGCCGGACTGGAAGAGGGCGCGCGTGAGCACATCAACTCCAGCACCGCCGACCGCCTCGTGTACGTGTCCTGCGACCCGGCCACCTGGGCGCGCGACGTGGGCGACCTCGTGCGGCGCGGCTGGAAACTCGCGGAAGTCATCCCGCACGACTTCTACCCGCAGACCAGCCACGTGGAGATCGTCAGCGTCCTGAACCGCTGATCTGATACGGACTCCGGTTGAAAGGTTTGCAAAAGCTTTCAACCCGAGCGGAGCGAGCAGGAGAGAAGCGGGTTCCGGGCGTGGAGTTGGCAACCCGGTGCATTGCCGGGTTGTCACCGAAACAGACGGAATCCGTATGACTGGCTCTGCGCGCCGCCTCCCTTCCTGCTGCCGGAAGGGGGCGGCGCGTCCCTGTTGACCCCCCCGTGCTGACCCGCCCGCGCATCTTCATGAAGAAACGAATGGTGGACGGTGCCCGGTCCACGCGGCGACGCGTGCGCTAACCTGCGCCGCGTGATCCGCCGCCCGTTCCCTGCCTCCGCCCCGCCGCTCCCTTCCCTGGCCGCATGAAGCGTCCTGCCCTGATCCTGATCCTGCTGCCGCTGCTCAGTGCCTGCCAGGACCGCGAGGCCCGCGCGCAGAACGCCGACCTGACCCGCCGCGTCGAGGCGCTGGAACGGCAACTGAACGCCGTGCAGACCGTGCAGCAGAAAGACCCGCTGACCGACGCGGGCCGCGTGACCACCCAGGCCGCCGCGCAGAACTGCGCGAACAGCCTGACCCGCGAACTCGAGACGTTCCGGCAGAACAGCATCGACCGCCTGTACCCCACACCCGCCCAGCTGGAACTGCCGGGCGCCTGCGTGGACCAGCGCGTGAACTGGCTGCGGCAGGACACGGCGCAGTACACCTTCACGGTCACGGACCGCCAGGGCCGCGAACTGGCCCGCCAGACCAGCCAGAACGGCTCCTGATACGGACTCCGGTTGAAAAGTTTGCAGAAACTTTCAACCCGAGCGGACTCGTAGAGCTGCGGAGCAGAGCGAGCAGGAGAGAAACGGGTTCCGGACGTGGAGTTGGCAACCCGGCGTTCTTCCGGGTTGTTAACGAAACAGACGGAGTCCGTCTGACAGCGCAATCAGCGTGAGGCGGGGTGCAGGGCGACGGGCGCGTCGCTGCGGTCCTCTTCCAGCGCGATCCCGAAGGTCGTGACCTGCGTGCCGGTGAAGCCCAGTACGACCGCCCACACCAGATCCGGCGCTTTCTCGAAGGCGGCGCTGCGCACGTAGAACACCTCGGGGCCACGCGTGAAGGTGCGTTCCTGCACGACCTGCCGTTCGGGGCCGTACTGCGCCAGTCCGTCGCGCCGGAACGCCCGGAAGTCCGTCAGCGCTCCCCACTGGGACCGCACGCCGGGCGAGAAGGCTCCCCACAGCCCGTCGAGTTTCACGGCGTAGAAGTCCCGCACCAGTGTCCGCCCGCGCGTCATGGCGGCCTGCTCGGCGGCGCTGACCCTGGCAGGGGCCGCGCTGGTGGCCGGCGGCGCTTTGGGCGCGGCGGCCCCCGCCTCCTGACCGGCCAGCAGGACGGCACCCAGCAGCAGGGTCAGCGGTGCCAGCCGGACGGAAAACGCGGACCTGCGTGCAGGGTTCATGCCCCAGCGTAGGCCCGCGCCCGATAGGTCTGGTGTCAGCGGGGCAACGATTGCTCCGCCCGCCTCGTCACTCTGAAGGAACACTCAACGCGGCGTTCCCTGGCGCGGCGTGCAGGTCCGGCAGCCGCTCGATCACGGCTGCCACGCCGTCCCGGTCGTTGCTCAGGGTCACCTCGTCGGCCGACGCCTGCACGTCCGGCCCGGCGTTCCCCATCGCCACGCCACGTCCGGCCCAGGCGAGCATCTCGGTGTCGTTCCGTTCATCCCCGAAGGCCAGCACGTCGCCGCGCGCCACGCCCAGGTGTGCGCACAGCCGCTCCAGGCCCCAGGCTTTACTGACCCCGGCGGCCAGGACCTCCAGGAACGGCGCGCCGCTGTGCGTGACCGCGAAGCCCGGCAGCTTCAGGGCCTGCACCTGCTCCAGCAGTTCGAGTGGCGACAGGGTCGGGTGCCGCACGATGAACTTCAGGCTGGGCGCGGCCAGCACGTCCTCCAGCGGGAACCCTCCCAGGCCGCGCGGCTCCCGCCGGTGATCTGTGAACGACGCCAGCGCCGCGTACCCCTGCTGCGCCACGAACACCTCGCCGCCCGCCCGCACCGACGCGAACACCACGCCCGGCACCCGCTCCGCCAGCGCCCCGGCCAGTGCCCGCTGCGCCGCGACCGGCAGGTGCTGTGCGAACAGCGCTTCGCCCGTGCCAAGGTGCAGGGCGTGCGCGCCGTTCCCGCACACCGCCCACCCCGTGAACCCCGCCGCCCGCGCGATCAGCGTCAGCCCGCGCGGTTGCCGCGCCGTGACCGGCACCACCCACAGTCCGGCGGCGCGGGCCGAGTCCAGCGCCGCGCGGGTCCGGGTGCTCACGCTGCCGTCACCTCGCAGCAGGGTTCCGTCGAGGTCCGTGGCGATCAGGCGAACAGGCATACGCGGCAGTATCGCGTGACCGGCGGGTCAGCGCCCTTCGAGAATCACCACGGCCGACGCGTGCTCGCGGGTGTGCGTGAGCGTCAGGTGCGCCGCCCAGCCCTGCTCGCGCATGTGCTGCGCGATGTGCGGCGCGAATTCCAGGTGCGGCCGCGCGAACGGGAAGGGACCGCCGGGCGTGGCTGTGCGCTCCACCCACACGTCCCGCCAGCCGTGCGGGCGCGGCCAGACCTTCTGGAAGGCTTCCTTGGCCGCGAACCGCGCCGCGAGGCTGGGCGCCGGGTCGCTCAGGCGCGCGCAGTACGCGAGTTCCGTGGGTGTGAACAGCTTCTCGGCCCGCCGGCCCTCGCGCTCCAGCATGCGCCGGATGCGGTCGATCTCGATCAGGTCGTGGCCCACGGCGATAATCACCCGTTCAGGATACGGTCCCCGCGCGCCGGCGCGCCGTATTCTGGGCGGAATGAACGCTGCCCAGCCGCTTTTTCCCGATGTTCGCCTCGAAACGGTCGCCGGGCGCCTGCGGGAAGTCCGGGCGCAGTGGGAGGCGCTGGGCGTCACGCGCGTGCGGGTGTTCGGGTCGGTCGCGCGCGGCGAGGCGGGTGAGGCCAGCGATATCGATCTGCTGATCGACTTCGCGCCGGGCGAGGCGCGCGGCCTGCTGGACCTGATGCGGGCGCGTGAGGTGTGCGAGCGTGCCCTGGCACGCCGGGTGGACGTGGTGACGGAGGCGGCCCTGCGCCCCCCGCTGCGCGGCGAGATTCTGGCCGACGCGGTGGACGTGACGCAGGTGCCGGACCCGGTTCCCTATTCGCACCGCGAGAAACGCTGGCGCTGGAGGGTGTTCGACCTGCTGCGCGCCATCGACCGCGTGACGGCCTTCACGGACAGCCACACCCTGAGTACCTTCGAACGCGACGAACTGGCGCAGGACGCCGCACTGCACGGACTGGCGCGGCTGGGTGAGACCACCAAGTTCATTCCGCAGTCCGTGCAGGACACCAACCCGCACGTGCCGTGGGCGCTGCTGCGCGACGTTCGCAACCTCGTCTCGCACGATTACTTCGGGATCGAGGTGGCGCTCGTGTGGCACACGGCGCGCGTGGAACTCCCGGCGCTGCGGCCCGCCCTTCAGACCCTGGCGGACGGCGAGGCGGCGTCCGGAACGGCCGGTCAGTAGGAACACCGGGAACCACGACCGACCGGAACCCGTGTAAAACTTCACACCCCGATGGGAGCCCCCGATGGGGGAAATTTCACATTTCTGCCGGTCCAGGTTCTAGCATCCGGTCATGAACAGCATCGTCCTGACCGATTCCACCAGCGACCTGGAGGCCGGACAGGCCGACGCCATCGGCCTGCGGGTCATTCCGTTGACCGTCCACTTCGACGGGCATGACTGGCTGGATCACCAGGAACTCGGCAGCGACGAGCTGTTCCGCCGCGTGGACGCCGGCGCCGGCATGCCCATCACCGCGCCCCCCAGCGTGCAGGCGTACCGCGACACGCTCGACGACCTGCTGCGCACCCACGATCACGTGTTCGCCGTGCACCTCAGCAGCCGCCTGAGCGACACGTACGCTCACGCCACCGAGGCCGCCCGGTCCTTCCCCGGCCGCGTCACCGTCCACGACTCCTGGCAGTCCGCCGCCGGACTGGCCCTTCAGGCCGAACGCGCCGCCCGCCTGCTGCGAGACGGCGTACCCGCCGCGCAGGTCGCGGCCGCCCTGACCGCCCTGCGCCCCTACGCCACCACCCGCATGTGCCTGAACACCCTGAGTTACCTGCAACGCAGCGGCCGGATCGGCGGCGCGGCCGCCCTGGTCGGCGGCCTGCTGAACATGAAACCCATCATCGGCCTGCGCGACGGCCGCGTGGAACCCTTCACGCGGGCTCTCGGCACCCGCCGCGCCCTGAACAGCATGACCGAGCAGCTGCGCGCCTGCGCCCGTGAACTCCCGCACGGCCGCGTCGCGTTCTTCCATAACGGCGCGCCCGACAGCGTGGAAGCCCTGCGGTTCGAGGCCCGGCGCCTGGGCGTGCAGGAAAGCATGACCCTGGGCCTGGGCACGGTCCTGTCCGCGCATGGCGGCCCCGGCGTGTTCGGATTCAGCTTCGAACCGGCCAAAGTCTGGCAGAACTTCCGCGCGTACTGATACGGGTTCCGGGTCAGTTCCAGGGCAGCGCGGCCCGCTTCTGCCAGTACGTGCGGGCGTCCAGCGCCAGTTCCGGCAGGGCTTCCGCCGGCACCGTGACACGCAGTGCGGCCAGATTCTGAGCCAGCTGTTCAGAGGTTCCCGCGCCACTCAGGACCACGTCCGCCCAGGGTTGCGCCAGGACCGCTGCCAGCGCCGCCGCGTCCGGCGTGACCTCCAGTTCCGCCGCCAGCGCCGCCAGCGGGGCCGGCACGTCTCCGCGCCCGCTCAGGCCCCGCGCGCTCAGGCGGCCGTTCGCCACGCCCTCCTTCACCACCACCGCCCACCCGGCCGCGTGTGCCCCGGCCAGCGCCGCACCCGCCGACGGGTCCAGCAGGTTCCAGGTGGCCTGCACGGCACTCAGGGGATTCACGCCGTCCACCCGCACCTCCAGCGCCCGCCGGATCGTGTCCGCCTGCGCCGGACCGCTGGTACTCAGGCCCACCCGCACGCCCCCCGCCGCCAGTTCCGCCAGCCGCGCCAGCACCGCCGGGTTCTCCAGCACGCCCGACTCCAGCGTCGCCGAGTGAATCAGGTACAGCGCCGGGGCCGCGCCCAGCGCCGAGAGCGTCTGCGGCCACTGCCGGTCCAGCGTGGCCCGGTCATGCGTCTTGACCTCATGCACGGGCGCGTCCGGCTGCCAGTCCGCCACGTACGTGTACCCCCACTTGCTGCCCAGCACGGCGTCCCGGTGCCCGCGCGCCTGCACCCACGCGCCCAGGAACTCCTCGGCCAGCCCGTAACTGCGCGCCGCGTCGAAGTACCGCACGCCCGCCGCGTACGCCTCGTCCAGCACCGCCCACGCCTGCGCCCGCATGCCCCCCGCCGACCGGTCCGGCAGGTCACGCGCGTGCCCCAGATTGATGTACCCCGGTCGGCCCAGCGCTGCCAGCCCCATCCCCAGGCGGGGTGAAGCCGGATCGAAGGGACGGACGGAACCGGACAGGGAAGAGGTCATGCGTCCATTGTCGCTGCCCGCAACCCGGCCGCCAACGCAGCGGACCACTGCAACGACAGCGCCGCCGCGAGGTCCAGCGTCCAGGCCACGGCGTTCGTGTACGCGACCTCCAGACCCTCCAGGCTGGCCGTGACCCCTGCGTAGCGGGCCAGGGTCATGGCGTCCAGTTCCTGCTCGGCGCAGCGCGAGGCGTTCGCCCAGTGCGCAGGGCGGCCCGCGTGCAGCCGGGCCAGTCGCAGCAGGCCGCCCTGCACCCAGCCCAGCAGCTCGTGCGCCCGGATGCGCTCGCCGCGCGCCAGCACGTTCAACCCGAAGGCCAGCCAGTTCAGCAGCCGGTCCAGGATGCCCTGAGCCTCGCCCGCCGGGTCTGTCCGGCGCGCGGCCAGGACCGCGAGGTGCCGCGCCAGCTGCCCGTCCGAGTCCTTGATCAGCATCCGTTCCGGGCGCACGTGCTGCGGTGTCCAGCCCTCCACTTCCGGTAGGCGGTCCTGCGCGGCCACGTGCAATTCCACGCGCCGCAGCCCCGGCAGGAGCGCGGTGGGCGTCCCGAACTCGTTCACCACGAAGTGCTGCACGTCCAGCCACGCCGACAGCCACGCCCGCACGTCGAAGGCCGCGCCGTGCGCCGGGTCAAGAAACGCCCAGTACTCCAGATCGCTGAACGCATCGGCGCTGCCCTGCGGCACGCTCCCGTACGCCACGACATGCGAGAACCGCGCCTCCCTGACCAGCGCTGAACGCAACCGGTCGTCCAGGGCCAGCAGTTCCGTCAGGTCAGGGGAAGACAGGTGGGGGGCCGTCATACTCCCCAGTCTGCCTGACGGGCGGGGATCACCCGCCGATAACGGCTTCCGCCTCGATTTCCACGAGGTGCAGCGGGTCGATCAGGGCGGCGACCTGCACCATGGTCGTGGCGGGGCGGATGTCGCCGAACACCTCGCCGTGCGCGCGGCCCACCTCTTCCCAGCGGCTGATGTCGGTCACGTAGATGCGGGTGCGGACCACGTCGGACAGCTGCGCGCCGGCCGTTTCCAGGGCGGTGCGGATGATGCCCAGGGCCGCGCGGGTCTGCTCGGCGGGGTCGCCCTCGCCGACGACCTCGCCGTTCACGGTGGCGGTCGTGCCGCTGACCTGCACGGTGTTCCCGATCTTCACGGCGCGCGAGTACCCGATCTGCGCTTCCCAGGGGCTGCCACTGCTGATGTTCTGACGCATGACCCAGCGTAAACGGCCCGGCCAGCAGCGCGCAGCGCCGTCGTCTGACCCGGCCTGTGCCGCGCCGCGTGACAGGCGACGCGGGACAGGCCACGGACTCGCTCTCCATCACCCGTCAACCGGAACCCATTCATACGGACTCCGTCTGCTGCGTTGATAGCCCGGAAGAACGCCGGGGGGCCGACTCCGCGCCCGGAACCCGCCTTGCTCCTGCTCGCATCCGCTCGGGTTGAATGAGTTGTACAAGCCATTCAACCCGAGTCCGTATTACTCCTCGTACAGTTCGCCGGTGCGGGGCTTGAGGGTCCAGTCGGTGACCTGCCAGCCTGTCGCGGCGCGGTCGAGGTTCACGGTCAGGGTGTGGCGCTCGCCGCTGACGTACTCGCTGTCGGTGCGGTCGTCGGTGAAGCCGACGGTGGTCGTGATGACGGCCTGCGCCTGCGCGGGGCTGTCCTGGGTGAGGGTGACGCTGCCGAACGTGAAGTTCCCCAGGCGGCCCAGCGGGAAGTCGGTGAGACCGCGCCGGGTGTCCAGCCACGGGCGGGCGCGGGTGACGGCCGCACCGATGCGGCGCTGCACCTCGGCGGTCTGCGCGGCAGTGCGGGGCACGCTGCGGTACTGCGAGGCGACGTGCCCGGCCACGCTGCTCAGGTCGCTCAGCAGGGCGGCCGTGACGGCCAGCGGGTCGTCCCGCAGTTCGGTCAGGGCGGCGCTGCCCACGCGGTACGCGGCGTAGCGGACGCTGCCGCTGCGGGCGTCGCGCAGCAGGGTGTCGTCCCGGCCGCCCGCGCGGCGGACCGTGACGGCCGGCCAGACGGTCAGGGTCGGCTGGCCGTACGTGTCGCGGGTCACGGGGACGGTCAGCAGGGTGGGGCCGGCCGTGATGTCCGCGCCGCGCGGCTGGAACAGGCGCAGGGTGGCGGCCCCGGTCACGCCCGGTTCCTGCGTGACGGCCAGGTACGCGCGCGTGCCGGGGGCGGTGAACGCCCCGCCAATGCCGCTGCGGGCGCCGTCCGCGTTCAGGCCGGCGCGTGTGGGCCAGTCCCGCAGGCCGAAGTCCGAGAGGTCCTGCCGGATGTCCGGGCCGTAGTTCGTCAGCCAGGCCCGGAAGGACGCGGGTTGCGCCGTCGCCCAGGTGTCGGCGCCGGCGGCGCCCTGCGTGACCGCGCGGGTGGCGTACTCGACCAGCACGCCCCCGCTGAACGGGTCGGCGTTCATGCCGCGCGCATAGGTCTGCATGAAGCCGGGGAAGGCGCGGGTGTTCTCCACGTACTGGCCGTTCAGGAACGAGTACACGGCGGGCAGTGGGGCGCTCTCGGCGAAGCTCATGCCGTACGCGTACGCGAATCGCCAGTCGGACCCGACCAGTTCCAGCGGGCCGCGTCCGTCCAGTTGCCGTACGTCCAGCCCGGAACTGTGCGCGCTGAATGCCGTAAGCAGTCGCCGGGGCGGGCTGGTCAGCGAGTACAGCGTGTGCGTGAAGCAGCAGTGGGCGCCGCCGGAAAAGCCGGCCACCAGGACTTCCGGGACGCCGTCGCCGGTCACGTCCCGGCACCAGTCCACGCTGACCATGGTGTCCTCGACCGTGGCGTAACTGGTCGCGCCGCGCGTGATGGTCACGCGGTCGGCCGGTTCCTCGAAGCCGTTCTCGCGCAGGGTCAGGGTGTACGCCCCGCAGGTGCGCGAGGAGACCTTCGTGGGCGTGGCGGCGGGCTGCGCGGCGGCGGGCGCGGCCAGCGGGAGGCTCAGGGCGGCGGCCAGCAGGAACGGCAGCGTGCCGGGGCGGGTGCGGGGCGTGCGGGGCTGGGTCATGCGGAACCTCCGGGAAGAAGTGGGTCGGTCTGGCGGGCTTCCCTCACAGCATGGCGGATCGCTGGGCAGGGGGCAGGCCGGGCGGGTCCGGGAAGGCGGGCAGATGCAACCCACGCCACACCCAACCTAACGCTCGTTAGGTACACTGGCGGAAGTTCCCACCCCGGAGGTTGCCCCCATGACCCACACGAACACCCTGCCCAGCGGCGAAACGCCCGAACAGCACGCCCACTTCGAGGCCCGCATCGCCCGTGGCGAGAAGATCGAGGCCGGCGACTGGATGCCCGCCGAGTACCGCCGCCAGCTCATCCGCATGATCAGCCAGCACGCCCACAGCGAGGTCGTCGGCATGCTCCCCGAAGGCGAATGGATCAGCCGCGCGCCCAGCCTCAGGCGCAAGACCATCCTGATGGCCAAGGTGCAGGACGAGGCCGGGCACGGCCAGTACCTCTACCACGCCGCCGAAACGCTGGGTGCCACCCGCGAGGACATGCTCGCCGCGCTGCTGTCAGGCAAGGCCAAGTACAGCAGCATCTTCAACTACCCCACCCACACCTGGGCGGACGTCGGCATGATCGGCTGGCTCGTGGACGGCGCCGCCATCAAGAACCAGACCATGCTCGCCGGGTGCAGTTACGGCCCGTACAGCCGCGCCATGGTCCGCATCTGCAGCGAGGAAACCTTCCACCACAAGCAGGGCAAGGAAATGATCGTCGCCTATGCCCAGGGAACCCCCGAGCAGCGCGCCATGGCGCAGGAATCCCTGAACCGCTGGTGGTGGCCCGCCATGATGATGCTCGGCCCGCACGACGCCGACAGCCCCAACAGCGGCCCCCTCACGAAATGGGGCATCAAGCTCAAGAGCAACGACGAGGTCCGGCAGGAATTCATCAACGAACACGTCCCCGAACTCCTCGAAGCGGGCCTGACCATCCCCGACCCACACCTGCACCAGGACGAGCACGGCAACTGGCGGCACGGCCCCATCGACTGGACTGAATTCTGGGCCGTCATTAAGGGCGAACGCGGCCTGAACCGCGAACGCCTCGGCACCCGACAGGCCGCCCACGACGACGGCGCCTGGGTGCGCGACGCCATGCAGGCCTACGCGGACCGGCAACGCGCCGTCGCGGCCGACTGAAGAACCCCTCAGTCAGCTTCGCTGACAGCTCCCCTCAAAGGGAGCCAGTGTGATGGTTGGCTCCCCTCCAAGGGGAGCTGGCCGCGCAGCGGACTGAGGGGTCGCCCCTCAGCCCAGAAAGGAACCCCATGACTCAACCTCAATCCCACTCCCAGCCCGCCGATACGCAGTGGCCGCGCTGGGAGGTGTTCAAGCAGGACGCCCAGGGCCGCCCGCATCAGGCGGTGGGCAGTGTGCACGCCGGTGACCCGCAGCACGCGTTGCTGACGGCCCGGAACGTGTTCGTGCGCCGCCCCGCCGCCGTGAGCCTCTGGTGCGTGCTGGAAAGCGACATCCTGACCGCCACGCCCGAGGAACTGACCACGAATCCCGCGCTGCTGGGCACGCCGGGCGAGACGGGCACGTACCACGTGGGCGTGAAACGCACGAACAAACGCTCCATGACCTTCGTGGATCTCAGCGGCACCGTGCAGGCCACGGGGAGCGGCGACGCGCTGCGGCAGGCGCAGATCATGCACCCGGAAGTCCTGGCCTGGATGGTCTTCCCGGAAACGGTCGTCGTCCGCACCGACGAGGACCCCGGCACCGTCGAGAGCTGGTTCGCGCCCGCGAAAGACAAGACGTACAAGCAGCAGCAGCATTACGGCGTGATTGGCCGTCACGTCGGCGAACTTAAACGCGCGGGCCTGATGCCGGGCCGCGCCCCCAGCGAGGACAGCGCATGACCACTGGCACCCAAGCCCTCACCGACACGCAGACGCAGGCCCTCCTCCTGAAACTCACGGTCCTCGCCGACGACGAGATCGTAGTCGCGCACCGGAACGGCGAGTGGACCGGGCACGCCCCCATCCTGGAAGAGGACATCGCGCTGGCGAACATCGCGCAGGACGAACTGGGCCACGCGGGCCTGTACCTGACCCTCGCGCAGAACCTCGGCGGCAGCGACCCCGATCAGGTGGCGTTCTGGCGCGGCCCGGACGACTACCTGAACACCCGCCTCGTGGAACTCCCGAAGGGCGACTGGGCGTTCACGATGATCCGCCAGTTCCTGTACGACACCTACGAGGCCCTCTGGCTGGAGGCCGCCACCCGCAGCACCTACGCGCCCCTGGCGGAGATCGCCGCGAAAGCCGCGCGTGAGGAGAAATTCCACCTGCAACACACCGCTCTGTGGGCCGAACGCCTCGCCCTCGGCACGCCCGAAAGCGAACGCCGCACCCAGGCCGCCCTGACCGAACTGTGGCCGCACGCCGCGCAACTCTTCCAACCCACCCACGGTGAGGCCGAGCTGACCGCAGCGGGCATCCTCCCCGACCTGAACGCCGTGCACGTCCGCTGGACCGACCTCGTCACCCGGCACCTCACCGAGAAATGCGGTCTGACCCTCCCCGCCACCCCCGACGCCCAACCGGGCCGCGACACGCACACCGAACACCTCGCCCCCCTGCTGGAAGAAATGCAGAGCGTCGCGCGGGAATACCCCACCGCCGAGGTCTGGTGAAACGGTTGAAGGTTGATAGTCGAAAGTTGATGGAGGAACACACCTCATCGACCATCAACCTTCAACCATCTACGGTCTGGGCCGCGCTCGCCAGCGTCCCGGACCCCGAGATTCCCGTCGTGAGCATCACGGACATGGGCATGGTCCGCGACGTGACCGTGAGCGACGCGGGGCGCGTGACCGTCACGTTCACGCCCACCTTCAGCGGCTGCCCCGCCCTGCACGTCATCCGGGACAGCATCGAGCAGGCCGTGCGTGACCTGGGCGTGACGGACATTGAAGTAAAAAGCACCCTCACGCCCCCCTGGACGACCGACTGGATAGGCGACGACGCCCGCGAACGGCTGCGGCAGTACGGTATCGCCCCCCCCGCCCCCACCGGGGAAGGACAGCTGATTCAGCTGGACGCGGAACCCACCCGCTGCCCCCGCTGCGGCAGCCTGAACGTCCGCATGACCGCCAGCTTCGGCCCGACGTTATGCAAACGCATGTACGTCTGCGACGCCTGCCGCGAACCGTTCGAGGGGTTCAAGAGCCTCTAGGTCACTCAGCGCATTTCAGGTTATTTGACTCCAGTTGTTATTAGGCATGCGGTGAAAAATGAATTTTCTACTGGGGATAGGTTGATGTGGAGATAGTCTTTGTATTCTAGGGGAAACAGTCCGGAGGGGTTGCTGATTCCAGGCTCTTTAAATTTATAATATACATATATTCCCTTGGGTCTATCTGCTTTTAAGTCGCTCCATCCACTAATGTCATATTTGAGTGAAATAAGAGATGAGATGATTGACTCCATGACTTTGGCTTGATCTCCGGAATAAGTATAAGATTTAAAACCAATGAACACCTTTCCATCGGTAAGAGCTCTTTCTCTGTAATATTTAATGAGAGGCTCGCAACTCTTGGCCGCATCGGCAGACTCTTTGAACCCTGCACTCTGAAAATATTTATCAAGCTTGGAAAAATTTTCTCTCATTAGATATATGCGGTCAAGATTCTTGATGGAGGGTGAATGATTTGAGTATGTTGTTGAGGGCGAGCAGGACATACAAAGGAATCCAACCAGGGTTAATGCCGCGTTGGGCTTCATGGCACAATATTATCACATTTGAAAAAATATTTCCATGAGGAGGGCCTGCCGAGATAGATTGTTTTTAATCATTTTTTTTGCCCAAGCTATTATTCTAGGGCGGGAGTTTTAAGATGGATTGTTTAATGGTGAATTTCTATTTCAATAGGAGATCTAAGGGAAATACAAATGCATTTGAACAAAAACTCAATTCTGCAGATCGCGTAAATTTAGGCGGTGATTTATTGGGCCTCCTGCGAAAGTGGGTTGTTGGTCACCTCGCTTATCCGCTGCTGTCGTCTGCAAGGAGAAATCGCCGCGCATATTCAGGAGTCAGAGTGACTTTCGCAGGAGGTCTATTCTATCAGTGTGAATTTCTGGAAATAAGAATTTTAAGCGGTCAGCACCACCGGTTTTCCCTCGGTGATCATGATGGTGTGTTCGACATGGGCGGCGATGCCGCCGTCGGTGGTGGCGAGGGTCCAGCCGTCGCGGCGGGTGCGGACGCGGGGGCTGCGGCCGGTGCTGATCATGGGTTCCACGGCGATCACGAGCCCCTCGTGCAGGGGTTTACGCAGCGCGGGGCGGTAGTAGTTGGGGACGTCGGGTTTTTCGTGGATGGCGCGGCCCACGCCGTGCCCCTGAAGTTCCGGCAGGAGCGTGAAGCCCCGGCGCTGCACCTCGGTCTGGATGGCGCGGCCGATGCCGTTCAGGGGTCGTCCGGCGCGGGCGGCGTTCAGGCCCTGCGCGAGCGCAGCCTCGGCGGCGGCGATGAGGTTCGCGGTGATGGGGGAGACGGGCGGCACGGCGACCGTGATGGCGGCGTCTGCGACGAATCCGCCGACGTTCGGCGTGACGTCGATGCACACCACGTCCCCCGCCTGGAGTGGGCGGTGGGTGGGGAGGCCATGCACGATGTCGTCGTTCACGCTGATGAATACGTTCACGGGCGCGCCGTACTCGGCACGCGGGGCGGAGAACGCCCCGAACCTCGCGAAGACCTGCTCGGCCAGGGCGTCCAACTCGGCGGGCGTCACGCCCGGTTCGACGGCGGCGCGCAGGGCGTCCAGGGTGCGGGCGACGACCTTCCCGGCGAGGGTCATGCCGTCCAGTTCATGCTGCGTGGTGATCGTCATGCGGCAGTGTAAGCGCCCGGTCGGGGCCGGGAGTGTGACGATCGGGTGACCCGTTTCTTTTCTCCTCCCCCTTGCCTTGCAAAGCTGCGCAGCAGAGGGGGGAGGCCGGGAGGGGGTGCGCGCAGCGCATGTTCGCCTGGCTTCCGCCTCAACTTCCGTTCGATTCTTCTTTCTCTTCCAAGGAGCGTTTTCTGTGACTCAATCAATCACCCCTGAGATTCTTCGTCCGGCGTCTTATGTGTCTGGCTCGTGGCGTGCGAATGCGGATGGGCAGTTGCTCTTGGACGCGGTGTATGGGCGTCCGGTAGCCGTTATTTCGTCGGAGGGTGTGGATTTCGGGGGGGCGCTGGCGTATGGCCGGCGGGCGGGTGGGGCGCTGCGGCGCATGACGTTCCATGAGCGGGCGCGGGCGCTGAGGGCACTGGGCGCGTACCTGATGGAACGCAAGGAGGCGTATTACGCCATGAGCACCCTGACGGGGGCGACCCGGCGGGATTCGTGGGTGGATATCGAGGGTGGGATCGGCACGCTGTTCAGTTACGCGAGTGCGGCGCGGCGGGAACTGCCGGACGAGCGCTTCTGGCCCGACGGCAAGGTGGAGCGGCTGGGGCGGGAGGGGACGTTCGTGGGCCGTCACCTGCTGGTGCCGCGTGAGGGTGTGGCGGTGCAGATCAATGCGTTCAACTTCCCGGTGTGGGGGATGCTGGAGAAGTTCGCGCCCGCGTTTATTGGTGGGATGCCGAGTCTGGTAAAGCCGGCGCCGCAGACGGCGTACCTGACGGAGCGGGTGGTGCGCGACATTGTGGCGTCGGGCCTGATTCCGGAGGGGACGCTGCAACTGGTAACGGGGGAGCCGGGGTCGCTGCTCGATCACGTGGAGGAGCAGGACGTGGTGGCGTTCACGGGGTCGGCGGCGACGGCGGCAAAGTTGCGGGTGCATCCGGCGATCGTGGGGCGGTCGGTGCCGTTCAACGCGGAGGCGGACAGCCTGAACGCGTCGGTGCTGGGCCTGTCGGTGAAGCCGGAGGACCCGGAATTTGCGCTGTTCGTGCGGGAGGTGGCGAGGGAGATGACCGGGAAAGCCGGGCAGAAGTGCACCGCGATCCGCCGCGCGATGGTGCCTATCTCTCTGATCGAGGCGGTGACGGAGGGCCTGCGCCGCGAACTGGCGAAGGTCACGCTGGGCGACCCGGCGCGTGACGACGTGCGGATGGGCGCGCTCGTCAGCGTGGAGCAGCGCGAGCGGGTGCGCGAGACGCTTGCGAAGCTGGCGGGGGAGACGCGCGTGCTGATCAGCGGCGAGGCGACCCTGCTGGGCGGTGACCGCGAGAAGGGCGCGTTCCTCGACCCGACGGTGCTGCTGTGCGAGAACCCCCTGACCGCGCGGGGGCCGCATGAGCTGGAGGCGTTCGGGCCGGTGGTGACGCTGCTGCCGTACGACTCCCTGGAGGACGCCGTGACCCTCACCAAGCTGGGCCGGGGCTCGCTGGCTGGCAGCATCGTCACGCACGACCGGGCCGAGGCGACCGAGCTGGTACTGGGCATGGCGAGCTCGCACGGGCGCCTGCTGGTGCTGAACCGTGACAACGCGCGGGAGAACACCGGGCACGGGTCGCCGCTGCCGCAACTGAATCACGGTGGGCCGGGCCGCGCTGGGGGTGGCTCGGAACTGGGCGGCCTGAGCGCGGTGCGGCATCACATGAACCGCGTGGCGGTGCAGGCCGACCCGACCATCCTGACGGGCATCACGCGCGAGTTCGTGCCCGGCGCCGAAGTGACCGAGGATGTCGTCCACCCGTTCCGCAAGTCCTTCGACGAGATCCAGGTGGGGGACAGCCTCCTCACGCACCGCCGCACCGTGACCGAGGCGGACATCGTGAACTTCGCGGGCCTGACCGGCGACCACTTCTACGCGCACGTCGATGAGATCGGCGCGAAGGAGGGCATCTTCGGGAAGCGGGTGGCGCACGGGTACTTCCTGATCTCGGCGGCGGCCGGGCAGTTCGTGTCGCCCGCGCCGGGGCCGGTGCTGGCGAACTACGGCCTGGAGAACCTGCGCTTTATCGAGCCGGTCGGCATCGGGGACACCATCCGCACCCGCCTGACCTGCAAGCGCCGCATCCGCAAGGACCTGCGGCCCGGCGAGATCCGCCCGACCGGCGTGGTCGAGTGGCGCAGCGAGATCACCAATCAGGACGGCGCCCTGGTCGCCACGTACGATATTCTCACGCTGGTCGAGCGGGCGCGCGATGCCTTCGACCCGCCTGTGGAGGTGCCGGGCTCACTGGCCTGAACGCGGGCCGTCTGGGCATGGGCGTTTCATACGCGGCGGGCATTGTGCTGAGTGTCTCTTTATGCGCGCTTCACCTGACGGCTGGCGGATGCTTTATCCGATAAAGTATCCCGCATGGAATACCGGAACCTCGGCAAGAGCGGTCTGAAAGTCAGCGAAGTCGCCCTGGGCGGCTGGGAAACGTACGGCGTCGGTGTGAACGAGCAGCAGATGGTGCGCGACATCGTGACCGCCGCGTACGACGGCGGCGTCAACTTCTTCGATCAGGCCGACATCTACGCCAAGGGCCGCAGCGAGGAACTGATGGGCAACGTGCTGCGTGAACTGCCGCGCCACACGCTGGTCATCAGCTCCAAGGTGTACTGGCCCATGAGCGACGACGTGAACGACCGTGGCCTGAGCCGCAAGCATGTCCTGCACAGCATCGACGGCAGCCTGAAGCGCCTGGGCACCGACCACCTCGACGTGTACTTCGCGCACCGCTACGACCCCGACGTGCCCATGGAAGAGATCGTCATGGCCTTCGATCAGGTCATCCGCGACGGCAAGGCCCTGTACTGGGGGACCAGCATGTGGCCCGCCGCGCGCATTGCCCAGGCGGTCGAGTTCGCCCGTGCGAACGGCCTGCACGCGCCCATCACCGAGCAGCCCGAGTACTCCATGATCCGCCGCGACCGCGTCGAGAAGGAGATCCTGCCGTACACCGAGACGGCCGGCGTGGGCCTGGTCGTCTGGAGCCCGCTCGCCATGGGCCTGCTGACCGGCAAGTACGACGACGGCAAACCCGAGGGCGCGCGCCTGACCGAGAAGGAAAACTGGGGCAAGAACTTCCTGACCGACGAGAACATCCAGAAAGTCCGCGACCTGAAGGCCTTGGCCGACGACCTGAACATCACCCGCGCGCAACTGGCCCTCGCCTGGATCCTGCGGCAGAAAGGCGTGAGCAGCGTCATCACGGGGGCCACGAAAGTCCAGCAGATCGAGGACACCGTCAAGGCCGCCGGCGTGCGCCTGAGCAGCGACGTGATCGAGCAGATCGAAACCATCCTGACCCGCTGACAGCGGCGTCTGTTCGCGCGGCCCCCTCCACCCCGGAGGCGGGCCGCCGGTTTTGCTGCCCGCGCCCTAGCTCCCAGCGGAGTCCGTATCATACCAAGAGTTTCCACTTCCCTGCTGATGTCGTGTCACGCGGCGTCAAGCAGGGGGCCGTCCTGCTCCATCCCGGTCAGGACGTACTTTTCGGCATTCTGAGCTGCCTGCCGTTGTGCGGCCCGCCACGTCATTCCCGGTACTTCCCTACGCACCCGTAACACCGCGTGAAAGGCCTCCACCACGCACCACACCCAGTTCTCCTGCGCCTGGATCGTCCGGCAATGACAGCGTCCCAGTCCCAGGTTCTGCTTGAAGAACCGGTGAATCACCTCAATTCCCCAGCGGGCCTTCCAGGCCCGCAGCAGTGAGCGAACCGTGACGTCACCACCAAACGTGCTGAACAGGAAAAACCGTGTCCACTCCCCGTGCACCTTGCGCCACACGATCAGGACATCGAACCCACCGACCTCACGGGTGACCGACAATCGACGGACACGCCACCCGAACTCCGCGTACAGGTGGCAGCGTTCTGGAGGGAACTGCCGACTCAGCGCACCGAGGGTGAGTCCCTCACCCTCGAACTGCACGGTCATATTGGCTTTGGCACGGATCAATACCGGAATCTGATGCTCGCGACTGAAGGTCACAGCCGCGTCCCGCCCGAACTCCCCATCCAGGAGGAGACCCGCCATGGGGACGCCCGCCGCGAGGCAATCCTGGACGACGTGGATCATTTCCTGAGTCGCTGTACGGTAAGGATAGCGCTCTGTATGCAGGGCCTGGGAAACCTTGAAGCGCTCCAGCAACGGAACTGGATCTTCACCGAACCTGACCAGGGCCGCGGAGGTGAACTGATGGCCCAGACGGGTCTGGGCCTGACCGCTGTAGTGGTAGTTCACGCCTTCCATCGTCCGTCCGGCGTGGGGCACCATGACGAAATCAATGGCCAGGAACGCGCCCTCCGGCGCGTTCCTGGCTCGACGCTTGAAGTCCTCCGTGGAGGCGAAGGAGTCCCGCGCCATCTCTTTGGAGATGGCACTTTTACACAGGGTGCTGTAGGGGATGAGGCCACTGAGGCTGGTGACCCGGTTCAGCTGAGCGGTGATGATGCTGTGCGGTAGGCTGGGGATGCGAGGCATAGTCACTTCGCATAAAGGCCCATGAGACCGGGGAATTTCAAGCCCCTGCCTCCTGGGCCTTCGTGCTGGTCGCTATTCCCTCGCCTGTGGAAACTCTTGATCATACGGATTCCGTCTGTTTCGTTAACAACCCGGGACAGCACCGGGTTGCCAATTCCACGCCCGGAACCCGTTTCTCTCCTGCTCGCGTCCGCTCGGATGGAACGGTTTTTGCAAACCATTCCATCGGAGTCCGTATCAGTCGCTGGGTGGGTACACGCGGTTGCGGCCGGCGCGTTTGGCGCGGTACAGGTGCTCGTCGGCCTGCGTGAGCGCCTCGGGCAGGCGTTCGCCGGGTTCGACGGCGTACCCGACGCTGGCGGTCAGGTTCGTGCCGGGCAGCAGCGCGGCCCAGTCGTGGCCGGCCACGGCGCGGCGGCACGCTTCGGCCAGCGCGTGGGCCTGCGCGTGCGTGCCGACCGGGGTGATCAGCACGAACTCCTCGCCGCCGTAGCGGGCCAGCAGCGCCTGCGGCCAGCGGGTCAGCTGCGCGCGCAACAGGCCGGCCACGCCCTGAAGCGCCTGGTCCCCGCCCGCGTGAGAGTGCCGGTCGTTCACGCGTTTGAAGTGATCGATGTCCAGGAACAGTGCGGCCAGCAGGTCCGCGCCGTTCCCGGTCAGGGCCAGCAGGCCTTCTTCCAGGCCCCGGCGGTTCAGCAGGCCGGTCAGTGGGTCCTGGCGGGCCTGGGTTTCGGCGTGCCGCAGGCGGTCCTGCCAGGAACTGGCGTCCTGGCGGGCCTGTTGCAGGTCGTGGGCCAGTGACAGGTGCCGCTGGGCGGCCGTGTTCACGCGTTCCAGGGCCTCCTGGGTGTCCTGCAGGGCGTCGCGGGTCACCTGCAGGGCCTGCGGGTACTGCCCGGCGCGTTCGTGCAGGGCGGCCACGGCCCGCAGGATCACCTGCGTGTCCCGGTGGCGTTTCTGGCTGCGCACCAGGGTCAGCGCCTGCTGGTAGTCGGCCAGCGCGGCGGCCGGGTCGCCCTGCGCCTCGTGCAGTTCCGCGAGGCACATGGGCACCTCGATGTACAGCTGCTGGTCGAGGTCACTGCTCATGGCGGCGGCCCGTTCGGCGGCCTGCTGCGCGCCGCTCAGGTTGCCCAGCAGCAGGTGCAGGGCGCTCTCGTGCGCGTGACACAGCACCTCGGCGGTCAGGCTGGGGTGGGTGCGCAGGGACGTCGTGGCGGCGCGCAGCACCATCAGGCCCTGGCGGGCCGCCTGCTCCGCCGCTTCCGGGCGGCCCCGGTCGCGGGCGCGGCGGGCCAGCAGCACGTACGCGGCCGCGCGGTTCTCGTGCAGGTAGTTGTTCAGGTCATGGATGATGTCCGCGTCGCTGAGGGTATGAATGTGCTCTTCGAGCAGGTTCAGCTGGTGCAGGGCCTCGCCGGGGTCGCCCGCGCTGTTCGCCAGCCACCCCAGGTTCACGAGGGCGTTCCCGATATCGCCCGGATGGCCTTCTTGCTGCGCAGTGCTCAGGGCTTCCTGCAGATCCTGCCGGGCGCTGTTCATGTCGCCGATCAGCATCTGCGTCAGGGCGCGCACGTTCACCACCGATGACCGCAGGTGACTCAGGCCGTGCTCGTGAATCAGTTCGGTGGCGCGCGCCACGCTCTCCTGCGAGCGGTCCGGCTGGTTCAGGTGCGCCGCCACGAACCCCAGCCCGACCAGTGCCAGGACTGCTTCCTCGGGCGCGCCGGCCTGCATGGCGAGGTCCAGGGCCGCCTCGCCCAGCTGCTGCGCGCCGCGCATGGACGAGTCCCGCGTGAAGCGGGCAATGGTCACCAGCGCGTGCGCCCGCTCCTGGTCGCTGGCCACCGAGTGCCACTGCGCGAGCAACTCCGGCGGGAGAGCCTCGGGCAGTCCCGGCAGGCCAGGAGTGAGTGGGGCGGACATGACAGGCATTGTTCCTGATTGTGCAGCGCGGCGTATCAAGTTTCCATGAAGTCGCTCTCCCGGCCCCCCCCCATCACCCCCAGCGAGGGAGGGGAGAGCGAGGGGAGGCGGCGGCACAGCGCGCGCAACCCGGCGCCGCACCGGGCCGCCGCAGCACCGGGCCGGGCCGTCCGCAGAAAGACTGACGATTCGGCAGGCGGCGCGCGCCTATGCTGAGCCGCGTGAACGCCATAGAAACGCAGGAGCTGCGCAAGGAATACCGGGGCCGGGCCGTGGTGGAGAGCCTGACCCTGACCGTCCCACCGGGCGAGGTGTTCGGATTCCTCGGCCCGAACGGCGCGGGCAAGAGCACCACCGTGAAGATGCTCCTGGGTCTCGTGCACCCCACGGGCGGGCGCGTGCAGGTGCTGGGCGGCAGTCCGCACGATCCGGCCGTGCGGGCCCGCCTGGGCTTCCTGCCCGAGCAGTTCCGCTTTCAGACCTGGATGACCGCCGAGGAATTCCTGCGGTTTCACGGGCGGCTGGCGGGCCTGAAGGCCGCCGAACTGAGCGCCCGCATCCCGCAGGTGCTGGAGACCGTGGGCCTGGGCGGGCGCGGCGGCGAGAACCTGGGCGGCTACAGCAAGGGCATGTTGCAGCGCGCCGGGCTGGCCGGAGCGATCCTGGCCCGCCCGGCGCTGGTGTTCCTGGATGAACCGACCAGCGCCCTGGACCCCATCGGGCGGGTCGAGGTGCGCGAGATCATTGAGCGGCTGCGCGGCGAGGGCACGGCCGTGTTCCTGAACTCGCACCTGCTGTCGGAAGTCGAGCAGGTGTGCGACCGCGTGGCGTTCGTGAAACAGGGCCGCGTGCTGCGGCAGGGCAGCATGCGGGAACTGATGGGCGGCGTCCTGCCGCTGGACGTGCGCGTGGACCACCTGCCGCCGGGCCTGCTGGAGACCCTGGCGGGCCTGGGTGAACTGCGTCACACCGATACGAACACGCCGGGCCGCGCCGACGTGGAACTGTGGCTGGACCACGAGGACGCCATTCCCGCCGTCGCCAGCGCCATTCACGCCGCCGGCGCGCGCCTGTACGCCCTGAACCCGCGCCGCCCGGACCTGGAAACCATGTTCCTGGATCTGATCGAGGATACCCCGGACAGCAGCGCCCGCACCGCCCGCCTGGGCCAGGGGGCCGCTCGTGCGTAACGCCCTGCTGATCGCGGAACTCTCGTTGCGCGAGGCGGTCCGTAAACGCCTCGTGAGCGTGTTGCTGCTGCTGACCGCCCTGTTCCTGGGCTTCTACCTGTACGGCATCGTGCGGCTGGAAGGCACCCTGGACCAGCGGTCCCTGGACGCCGGACTGGACGGCCGCAGCCTGAACGGCGCGTCGAACCTGCCCGTCATCTACTCGGCCATGTTCGGCATGTACCTCGTGTACTTCCTGGGGTCCCTGATGGCCGTGCTGTCCACGGTGGGCGCCGTCAGCGGCGACATCGAGAACGGCGTCATGCAGAGCGTCATCGCCCGGCCCATCAGCCGCGCGCAACTGGTGCTGGGCCGCTGGCTGGGCTTCAGCGCCGTGAACCTCGGCTACGTGGCCCTGCTGAGCGCCGGCCTGCTCGGCGGCGTGTACGCCATCACCGGCTACCTGCCGCCCGCCCCGCTGGCCGCGACCGGCCTGATCCTGCTGTCCACGCTGCTGCTGACCGCCCTGACCGTGCTGGGCAGCACGCTGTTCACCACGCTCGCCAACGGCATCGGCGTGTTCGTGCTGTACGGCGTGGGCTTCACGGGCGGCATCCTGGGGTCCATCGGCACGTTCGCCGACACGCCCACCCTGACCACCCTGGGCCGCACCGCGAACGCCCTGATGCCCACCAACGCCCTGTGGCTGGGCGCCAGTTACCACCTGCAACCCGCCGTGGCCCTTCAGATCAGCGAGGCCTCACGCGGCGCGAACCCCTTCTTCGCCAACGCCCCCATCGCCGCCGGTCTGGTCGTCTGGGCTGTCGTCCTGGCCGTCCTGGCCGTCCTGGGAGGCATGTACCGCTTCAGCCGACGCGACCTGTAAGAGGGGGTGATGGTTGAAAGTCGATGGTTGATGGAGGCGGCGATTCCCTCCATCAACCATCAACCTTTGACCATCACCGGCTGCCAACGGCTGCTTATCTGATCTGTCCGAGCTGGCCGCCCGTCTCGAACCAGAGGGTGCCGCCCGCCGCGACGGTCAGGGCGCGGGGGCCTCCGCCGGGCATGGCAGGTAGGTCGATGGTGACGGCGCGGGTGTCGCCCGGCCCGGCGCGCAGCAGGTCGCCGCGCACGGTGTCGGCGGCCCAGACGGTTCCGTCGGGGGCCACGGCAACCTCGCCCGCGCGGGCGTTCGTGCCGGTGGGCAGGGTCACGCTGCGCTGCTTCCCGCTGACCGGGTCGAGGTTCCACAGGCTGCCGGTGCGGGATTCCGTGAACCACAGCGTGCCGTCCGGCGCGGCGTTCAGGTTGCCGGGCACGCTCACGCCGGGCGTGCCGACCGGGAACGCGCGGGACTGCCCGCTGGCCGGGTTCACCTGCATGACTGCCGGGGCGTCGCCACGCCGCGTGAAGTACAGCAGGCCGTCTGTACCCAGCGCGGCGCTGTCGGGCGGGCCGTCCGTGGGAAGGCGGCTGACCGCGCCGCCCACCGGGTCCAGCAGCAGCACCTGCGGCTGCCCGTACGCCGTGAATGCCACGCGGCCGTCCGGGAGGACCAGCAGGTTGTTCAGCGTCTCGACCGTGCCTGCCAGGAACCGCTGCGTGCGGCCGTCCGCGCCGCGCCGCAGCAGGAAACTGCCCTCGGCACTCACGCCGCGCACCGCCACCCAGACGTCTGTGCCGCTCACGGCGTGACTGGTGATGGTCTCGAATCCCGTGACTGGGAAGGCCAGGGGCGCGAAGGTGGCGTCCGCCGGGTTGAAGCGCATCAGGCTGTGCCGCGAGGCCTCGTCCGCGCTGGCCGGCGCGCGCAGCAGCACCTGCTGGCCCTGCGTGCGGGCGGCGCTGGCCAGGTAAGGCGTGCCCGCCGGGATGGAGTGGGACGCGCTGCCCAGCACGGTCACGGTCACGGTCTGCTGGCGCGTTCCGGCCGTCACGGTCAGTTGCACCGACCCACCAGAGGCGAGGGCCGCGCCGCCCAGCGTGACGGGCAGCAGGGTGTCGCTGCCACTGGCGACCGGGGTGCCCACGCTCAGCTGCGCCCCCGCCTGCCCGGCCGCGAGGGCCGCACCCACACCGGCCGGTGACACGCTCCGGACGCGCAGGCTGCCGCTCTGCGCGAACGCGCCCACCACCGCCGCGCCCTCCACGCTGACCACCAGCGCGCCCGGCGTGACGTTCCCGCCCGTGCCGGGCGCCGCGCCGCTGACTGCGGGCGTGCCCGTCCCGCCGCAGGAGGCCAGCAGCAACGACGCCGCCAGCAGCAGCGCCGGGGTGCGCCAGCCGCGCGCGGGCCGCCGCAGGGGGTGGGTGGGGAGAGCGGTGAGGGATCGCTTCATGCCCGGATTTCAACACGCCGCGCCTTGCGGGACCCTTACGGACACGGCGGCCCGCCACTCAGTGAAGCGGGGGTCTCCCGAAGTCCGTTCTGCTCCTCCTCTGCGGGGCAGCTCTACGAGTCGCGTCCGCTCGGACCCAGCGGCTTTGCAAGCCATTCAATCGGAGTCCGTATGACACCCTCAGCGGCGGGCGGTGCTCAGGCGGCGCGGCAGGGCGTGCAGGTCGGCCACGCTGGCCACTGGCAGCAGCGCGTCCAGGAACGGCAGGGCCGCCATGATCGCCCGCTGCACCGGCTGGTAGCCCGGCAGGGCCGCCAGCGGCGAGAGCCACACCACCTGTCCCGCCTGGGCGCGCAGGTCCCGCAGCGCCCGGCTGACCAGCGCCGGCTCGCCGGTATCCAGCCCGTCACTGAGGATCAGGACCAGCGTGTCGCGGTTCACGCGGGCGCGTTCCTCGCGCGCCAGCCGCAGCAGGTTCTCGCCGATGCGGGTGCCGCCGCCCCAGGCTTCCCCCAGGTCCGGCAGGGCCAGGGGCACGCCCGGGGCGGCCTGCCGCAGCGCGGGCGTCAGGCGGGTCAGGCCAGTACTGAAGGCGTAGACCTCCACCCGCCGCGAGCGCAGATGCAGCGCCTGCGCGAACCGCAGTAGCAGCGTGGCGTCCGCACCCATCGAGCGGCTCCCGTCGATCACCAGCAGGAAGCGCGGCGCGCGGCGCGGGCGGCCCAGCCAGCGCAGCAGCGTGGCGTCCCCGGCAGTGCGGGCGGCGGCGCGCAGGGTGCGGCGGGCGTCCAGTTTCGGCCCCCGGTTGGGTTGCGGTTTCAGGCGGCGCGCTCGGCCCAGTTGCAGCGACCGCACCAGCGCCGACGCGGCCCGCAGCAGCTCCGGCAGGTCGTCGCCGCCCGCCTGCACGGCCTGTCCCGGCGCGGCGTTCGGGCTCAGGCGGGCGCGCAGGCTGGGCACGGCCGCGTCGTCCGGCGGGGCGGTGTCGTCGCCGTCCAGCGGCTGGCCCGGCGCCTGACTGTCCGGCGCGTCCTCGTCCGGGTCCGGCGCGTCGTCCGGGGCGGGCGCGCGGGTGGGTTTCGGCGCGGGTTGCTGGCCGGGCCGGGGTGGGGGCGGCTGTCCGGCCTCGGTCTGCTGCTCGGTGCCCGGCGCTTTCGTTTCCGGCAGCAGCGGCGGCAGTTTCGGCTGCGCCGCGCCCTCCACCCGGAAGAAGGCGTTGAATTCCAGGTCGAACAGCCGCGCCTGCTCGGGGCTGGCACTCAGGACCGCCCGCAGCGCCCCGCGCACCTCGCGCCGCTCCAGCACGTCCACCGCGCCCAGCGCCCGCAGCGCGTCGGCCGTCTCGCCCGGCCCGATCAGGAAGTCGTGCCGGTCCCGCAGCCGCGCCGTGAACGCCGACACCTGCGACGCCAGGTCCGGCGGGATGACCCCCAACCCGCTCACGCGCCCGACTGGTGGCCCGCCGCCGCCTGCGCCGCCAGCCCCTGCAGGGTCGGCGCGGCCAGCAGCTGATCCTCCCGCAGTTTCAGGACCGCGCCCAGCGTCGCGCGGATGCCCGCCGCGTCCAGGTGATCGGCGTGCAGGCTGACCAGCGCCGCCGCCCAGTCCAGCGTTTCCGCCACGCCCGGCGGTTTGCCCAGCGGCAGGGCGCGCAGGGCGTGCACGGCGTTCGTGACCTGCTGCGCCAGCGTCTCGTTCACGCCGGGCAGGCGCGCGTGGACGATGGCCAGTTCCTGCGCGCGGCTGGGGTACTCGGTCCAGTGGTACAGGCAGCGGCGGCGCAGCGCGTCACTCAGTTCCCGCGAGCGGTTGCTGGTGAGGATCACGTGCGGGCGGGTGCGGGCCTCGATGGTGCCCAGTTCCGGCACGGTGATCTGCCACTCGGCCAGCAGTTCCAGCAGGAACGCCTCGAAGGCGTCGTCGGCGCGGTCCACCTCGTCGATCAGCAGCACAGGCGCGCGCTCCTCGCGGATGGCCTGCAGCAGCGGGCGGGCCATCAGGAAGCGCTCGCTGTACAGGTCTTCGTCGGTCACGCCGCCCAGCCCTCCCAACTCGGCAGCGCGCAGGTGCAGCAGTTGCCGCGCGTAGTTCCACTCGTACAGCGCCGACTGCGCGTCCAGGCCCTCGTAGCATTGCAGGCGGATCAGGCGCGTGCCGAGCACGCCGGCCAGCGTCTTGGCGGCCTCGGTCTTCCCGACCCCGGCCGGACCTTCCAGCAGCAGCGGCTTACCGAGCGCCACGACCAGCCGCAGCGCGGTCGCCAGGGCGTCGTCCGCCACGTACCCGCGCGTCAGGAAGGCCTCCTGCAGGTCGGCGGGACTGGGCCACGCGTCCGGGGCGGGCCGCGCGGCGTTCACGCGGCCCTCATGTCGGTGGGGGGGGTGAGGCGCGCCGCGCCCGTCTTACAGCAATTCTTACAAGACATGTTTCTCTCTCCTGGCGCGGCTCCAGCCGGTTCGGGCCGCGATCTTAATGTTCGGGTGTGGCGGGGCCGGTGACGGGACGGTGAGAGTCCGGAGCGTACCGTTCCAGCATGACGTTTCCCCTGATGCTCTGCGCGATGATCGCCCTGTTCTCCGGCCTGCACTTCGGGCGCCGCTTCGCGCAGGCGCACCGGGACGGCGGGAACATCCTCCTGCCCGCCCTGGCGCACGGCGTGATCGCCGCGCCGCTCATGGTCCTGACCGTCCTGATGGACCCCACCGAGGCCGGCCTGCTGTGGATGGCCGTCGCCCTGACCGCCCTGATGAGCCTCGCCCTGGGCGCCCTCCTGCCCGCCCCGGTCGCTGCAGGCCGAGCCGCCCGCCAGAACGTGGCCCTGGCCCCGCAGCGCGTGGCCGAAACGGCCGCCCGGTCCTCCAGCGCCGCCTGAACCCGGCCCGCCGACCCGAACGAACACAACCCAGCTGGAAACGTCATCAGGCCGCGCCGCCCCCTCCGACAGGAGCCGGGCGGCGCGGCTGCGTGAGGGCCCGTGCCGTGCGGGCGCAGGCCTGGCAGGCGCGGGCCGTTCAGGTGAAGGGAACGGCACCCCCCGGCGGATGAAAGTCACGCGCGGCTGCGGCAGACTGGGAGTATTCACGGGCCGACGCCCACCCCCACCCGCCGCACTCCCGGAGGCCCCATGAGCCGCAGCAAGACTGGCCGCACCCTGAACACCCTGATCCGCCTGGGCCGCGCCCTGACCGACACCGACCCCACCGACACCCGCGATCCCGTGCAGGCTGCCAGCAGCGTGCTGCGCGGCCCGGTCGACAGCGCCGCCGAACGCCTGCGCGCCGCCGGAACCGAGGCCCGCACCCGCCTGGGTGAACGCGCCGACGCCCGCCTGGAACGCCTGATCACCGAACGCCGCGCCGGGCAGGACACCCGCCCCGACCCGGAAGCGCTGGCCGTGCTGGCCCGCCGCCGCGCGGAACGCGAGGCCCGCGTGGCCCGCATCCGCGCCCGCGAGACGCTGCTGGCCCTGGCCCAGACGCCCGCGCAGCGGCAGGTGCTGAGCGCTGTGGTCGACGCGACCCCCTGGGCGGGCGGCGCGCCGGACACCGAACTGCGCTATACCGCGCTCCTCGACCGCCTCGCGCCGCGCGGGGACGCCGCGACCGAGATGGGCGTGCACCGCGCCCTGTGGACCCTGGCCGAACGCCGCGTGCTGAGCGTCTCGCCGCACGGCCTGATCCGCGCCGAACCGCTGCGCGCGCCACTGGCCCTGCCCAGCAGTGAACGGGCCATCAGCGAACGGGACAGCGGCGAGCCGGACAGCAGCGAGCCGGACAGCAGCGAGCCGGACAGCATTGACTGAGCCGGGCCGCTGCTGACGGGCCGCAGCAGACCAGCCCGGAACCGTGCCCACCCGACCAGGGCAGACCGGAACAGGGCAACCCGGCCCCCCACGTGGGGTGAACCGGGCTGCCCTGCACGGCCGCAACCTTGTCACTCAGGCCAGCGTGCTGCTGGACGCACTGACGTGCGCGCTCATGTTCTCGAAGGTCTTGGAGATCAGCTTCTGCGCCTGGGCGTCCAGCAGGCGGCCGCCGACCGTGGCGACCGGGCCGCGCATGGTGGCGTCACCGGTCCAGTCCAGGGTGGTCGTGCCGTTGCCGTTGTCCACGACGTTCGCTCCGGCGGTCAGGTCCACGACGCTGCCCAGCCCGCCGCCCTGCACCTTCACGCTCACGCGGTTCGCCGCTTCGTCAGGCAGCACCTCGATCTTGAACTTGAACTTGCCGCGCACCATGCCCACGCCGACCTGCACGGTGGCGTCCATGTGCGTCTGGTCGTGCACGACGACCTCCTGCACGTCCGGCAGGCAGCGCGCCACGCGCTCCGGGTCCTGCACGAACGCCCACACGGCGGCGGGGGGGGCCTGCACCTGTTCCTGACCTGAGTAACTGAGTTTCATAGCGGACCTCCTGCGGCGCGCGGGCCACGGTGAATTGACAGAACAGCTCTCATTGTAAAGCGGCGGGGGTTGAAGAAAGATTGGCGGCCCCTACCATCTGCCGCTGGCCTGCTGCCCCGTCAGGCCGGTTGCGGGTCCGGCCGGCACTACCATGCGGGTATGACCGTACCTTCTCACGCGCCACAGGCTCACGGTCCCGTCGCGGGCGTGCTGCTGGCAGCCGGGCTGGGCACCCGCATGGGCGGCCCCAAGCAACTGGCCCCGCTGGCCGGGCGGCCCCTGGTGCGGCACGCCGCGCAGGCCCTGGCGGACGCCGGGCACGACACGCTGCTGTGCGCCGTGCCGCCCGGCGAGGTGGGCGACGGTATCCGCGAGGCCCTGCGGGGCCTACCCTTCGCCTTCGTGGTGAACCCGGACCCGGCGCGCGGCCTGGGCAGTTCTTTCCGCGCCGCCGTGGGGGCCCTGCCCGCCGGGCTGGCCGCCGTGAACTTCGCGCTGGCCGATATGCCCCTCCTGACGCCCGCCGTGCACGCCGCGCTGATCCGCGCCTACCGTGAGACCGGCGCGCCCGTCGTGCTGGCCGAGTACGCGGGCCCGGACGCGGGCCCTGGCGTGGCCCCGGTGCGTGCGCCCCCGCACCTGTTCCGCGCGGACCTGCTGGCGGCCGTGCGGGACGCCCCGGACGCCGATCACGGCCCCAGGCACCTGATCCGCGAGCACGCCGCGCAGGCCGTCACGCTGACCTTCCCGGCCGCGCTGCTGCTGGACGTGGATACCCCCGAGGCGCTGGCGCAGGCCGAAGAGTGGCTGAAGGGAACGTAGGCAGTGAAGTGGGGGAGGTGGGGTGCGGGGCTGTGTCCCCACAGCCCCCACCCGTACAGCCCCCACCCGTTACCTGGGCGGCGCGCCGGGCAGGTCGACCGGGGTGACGGGAATGGGTTCCCCGAACCGGGCGTACTTGCGGGCCCGCGCGGGTTCGCCGCGCCCGCAGAACACCGTGATGGCGGGCAGGCCGTGCACGTTCACTTCGGCCACGGCGAGGCGGCCGGTATCGTACGCGCCCAGGTCGATGTACAGGTGGCGGCCCATGCGTGACGGCGTGGGAACCGGTGTGTGCCCGTGCACGGAGTACATGACCCCGTCGGGCAGCGGGAACGGTCCCTCGAAGGGCCGCAGCCACAGCGCCGCCGACAGCGGGTTGGGGTGCTGCGGGTGCCGCACGGGCGGGGAGGCGTGCGCGATCATCACGCTGGGGTGCGCGGGCGCCTCGTCGTGGATGTCGCCGTCGGCGGTGACGTACACGACGCGCCGCAGGACTTTCAGGTATGCCTCGAGCAGCGGCGGGAATTTTTCGAGGGTCAGGCCGCCCAGTTCCGTGCGGACGGTCTCTCCGCCGGCGCGCATCCACCACTGGTAGCCTTCCATGGCCTTGCGGTAATCCCCAAGGTCGTGGGTGCCCTCGTACTGCCGGTACCATTTCACGCCTTCCTGCATCATGCGTTCGTGGTTGCCCATCAGCAGGGTGGCGCGCCCGGCGGCGTGCAGTTCCATCAGTTTCTCCACGACGGGCATGGAGCGCGGGCCGCGGTCGATGGCGTCGCCCAGCGACACGTAGTGCGCGTCCGGGAAGCGTTCGAGGGTGGCGCGTAGCAGGTCCGGGCGGCCGTGCAGGTCGGGAATGATCAGCACCTGCCGGCTCACGGGCGGTCCTCATTGCCGGGCCGGTCCCCGCTGTCGGGCCGGTCACTGTCGGGTTCGTCGCTGAAGTCCAGCAGCGTCTGCTTGCTGCGTTCGCGCAGCAGGGCCGCGCCGTTCGGGTCGGGCGTGAAGGTCACCTGCGCGCCGCTGACGCTCACGCGGTACGCTGCGCCGTCGGCCGCGCCTGGCAGCCACTCGGCCGGCAGTTGAAAGGTGCGGCCCCGCAGGTCCTCCACGTCCGCCAGTCCGGCGTCCTCGTCCAGTACGTCTATGACCAGCAGATTCTCGGGCTCGGCGTGCATCCCGGCAGTCTAGCGCGCCGCTGTGAGAGCTGCGGGGCGGGGGAGCGGGCAGCGGGCTGCATCTTCCGGGGGACGTTCCGGGCCGTCAGTGGGCGCTAGGCTGGTGCGGATGACCGTGACCCGACGTCTGTTCCTGCGCACCCTGGCCGGGGGGGGCGCGGCGGCGCTGGTGGCGGGCGGGGCGGGGGCGGCGCAGGCGTACCGCTTCGGCGTGACCCGCCACGCCCGCACGCTGCCGGGCCTGCGCGCGCCGCTGCGGGCCGTGTTCCTGACGGACCTGCACTACGGGCTGTTCATCGGGGCCGGGAGCGTGGCGGCCTGGGTGGACGCCACGAACGACCTGCGGCCCGATCTGGTGCTGCTGGGCGGCGATCAGCTGGACGCCCGCATGGACGACCTGCCGGGGCCGCTGCTGCGCGAACTGGGGCGCCTGCGCGCACCCCTGGGCGTGCTGGGCGTGTGGGGCAACCACGATTACGGCAGTTTCGGACGGTACGGCGGGCGGCAGTACGGCGCGCCCCGAGCGGACTGGGCCGCCAAACGCGCGGAACTGACGGCGGCGTTCTCGGGGGCGGGCGTGACGATCCTGCGGGACGAGGGCCGCGCGGTGCGGGGCGACCTGTGGGTGGGCGGCACGGACGACCTGTGGTTCGGCAAGCTGGACGTGACGGCGGCCCTGGCGGGCGCGCAGGAGCGGGCGACGCTGCTGGTCACTCACAACCCGGACCTGCTGCCCGACCTGCCGCGCCCGGTGGGACTGGTGCTGTGCGGGCACACGCACGGCGGGCAGGTGCGCCTTCCGTTGATTGGGGCGCCAGTGGTGCCCAGCGCGTTCGGGCAGCGGTACGCGATGGGATGGGTACAGGGGCAGCACGCCACGCCCGCGTATGTCAGCCGGGGCCTGGGCCTGAGCGGCCTGCCGGTGCGGAACCTGTGCGAACCGGAAATCACGCTCCTGCAGCTGAGCCCGGCTGCCGGCTGACCCGGCGTCAGGTGGGGTGTGCCCCCCGCCGGGTGAAGGGAATGGTGTAGGCGGGGTCTGATGGGGGCGTGCATGGAAGCACTTCATTCCTTGCGTCGCCTCGGGCGCTCTGGGCCGGCTTAATTGCGTAAAAACGCCAGCTTAATTAATTTTATTGCCACAGCGGGGGCTAGATGGGCGGGCTGCCGGAGAAATAGTGCGCAGAAGATTGGACCCGTTATAAACAACGGCCCTGCATAGACATGCATCTCTCTGTATGGTGGATTCTAGCAGCCTGCACCCTGCGGGCGAGCGAGTCACGTGCGAGATGGGAGCGTCAACATGAACAGAACAGACAACCGGGTGACTCCGGCTGCAGTGCCGCACACCCCCCAGAACGAACCGGTCCAGACCGGAAACGGTCTGCACACGCCCTCCGCCGCCGAACAGCGCGGCGCGCGCGAGCAGGGCCTCTACGCCGCGCAGGAACACGACGCCTGCGGCGTGGGCTTCGTGGCGCACATCAAGGGCCAGAAAAACCACTCGATCATCCAGCAGGGCCTGAAGATCCTCGAGAACCTCGACCACCGGGGCGCGGTCGGCGCGGACCCCCTGATGGGCGACGGGGCCGGCATCCTGATCCAGATTCCCGACGAGTTCTACCGCGCCGAATTTGCCGAGCAGGGCGTCACGCTGCCCCCCCTGGGCGATTACGGCGTCGGCATGATCTTCCTGCCCAAGGAAATCGCCTCGCGCCGTGCCTGCGAGCAGGAACTCGAACGCGCCGTGCAGGCCGAGGGTCAGGTCGTGCTGGGCTGGCGTGACGTGCCCGTGAACGCCGAGATGCCCATGAGCCCCACCGTCCGCGAGAAGGAACCCGTCATCCGGCAGATCTTCATCGGCGCCGGACCCGACACCCTGGTCCCGGACGCCCTGGAACGCAAGCTGTACGTGATTCGCCGCCGCGCGAGCAACGCCATCCGCGCGCTGAACTTCACGCACGGCGCCGAGTACTACGTGCCCAGCATGTCCTGCCGCACCGTGATCTACAAGGGCCTGCTGCTGGCCACGCAGGTCGGCGAGTACTACCTGGACCTGCAGGACGCGCGGGTCGTTTCGGCCCTGGCCCTGGTGCACCAGCGCTTCAGCACGAACACCTTCCCCGAGTGGCCCCTGGCGCACCCGTACCGCATGGTCGCGCACAACGGCGAGATCAACACCGTCAAGGGGAACTTCAACTGGATGCGTGCCCGCGAGGGCATCATGCAGAGCCCCGTGCTGGGCGACGACCTGAAGAAGCTCTACCCGATCTCCTTCGAGGGCGAGAGCGACACCGCCACCTTCGACAACGCGCTCGAACTCCTGACCCTGGCCGGGTACCCCATGGCGCACGCCGCCATGATGATGATCCCGGAAGCCTGGGAGCAGAACGAGAACCTGCACCCCAGCCGCCGCGCGTTCTACGAGTACCACGCCAGCATGATGGAACCCTGGGACGGCCCGGCTGCGATGGTCTTCACAGATGGCCGTCAGGTGGGCGCGACCCTGGACCGCAACGGACTGCGCCCCGCCCGCTACGTGCAGACCCGCGACGACCTCGTGATCCTGGCCAGCGAGTCCGGCGTGCTGCCGGTTCCCGAGAGCAAGATCGTCAAGAAGTGGCGCCTGCAACCGGGCCGCATGTTCCTGATCGACTTCGAGCAGGGCCGCATCATCGAGGACGACGAACTGAAAAACCAGTTCTCGTCGGCCAAACCCTACGCGCAGTGGGTCGAGAACACCCGCTTCCGCCTGGATGACAGTGACGAGTCCGGCACGGTCGCGCAGTTCCGCGAGCCGCTGCTGGAACGCCAGCAGGCCTTCGGGTACACCCAGGAGGACCTGAAGTTCCTGATGGGCCCCATGGCCCTGAGCGGCGAGGAAGGCATCGGCAGCATGGGCAACGACAGCCCGCTGGCCGTGCTGTCCGGCAAGAACAAGCCCCTGTACTCGTACTTCAAGCAGCTGTTCGCGCAGGTGACCAACCCGCCCATCGACCCGATCCGCGAAGCCGTGGTCATGAGCCTCGTGTCGTTCGTGGGGCCGCGCCCGAACCTGCTGGACATCAACGCGGTCAACCCCCAGCTGCGCCTGGAAGTCGAGCAGCCCATCCTGGACTTCGACGACATGGCCCGCGTGCGCTCCATCGAGGAGTACACGCGTGGCAAGTTCAAGGCCTACGAACTGGACATCACCTACCCCGCCGAGTGGGGCGCGCGCGGCGTCGAGGCCAAGATCGCCACCATCAACGCCTGGGCCGTGGACGCCATCGAGAGCGGCCACAACATCATCATCATCAGTGACCGCCGCGTGGACCGCGAACGCGTCGCCATTCCCAGCGTGCTGGCGCTCAGTAGCGTGCACCACCACCTCGTGAAGGCCGGTCTGCGCATGAAAGTCGGTCTGGTCGTGGAAACCGGGGACGCCCGCGAGGTGCATCACTTTGCCGTGCTGGCCGGGTTCGGCGCGGAAGCCATTCACCCGTACCTGGCGCTGGAAACCCTGATCAACCTGCACGCCGACGTGCCCGGCGTGCCCGACCTGGGCGGCATCGGGGCCGGGAAGGCCATGCGCAACTACATCAAGGCCATCGGCAAGGGCATGAGCAAGATCATGTCCAAGATGGGCGTCAGCACGTACATGAGTTACTGCGGCGCGCAGCTGTTCGAGGCCATCGGTCTGAAGAGCGACTTCGTGCAGAAGTACTTCTACGGCACGCCCACGCAGGTCGGCGGCATCGGCATCTTCGAGGTGGCCGAGGAAGCCCTGCGTAACCACCGCGCGGCGTTCAGCGAGGACCCCGTCCTGGCACACAGCCTCGACGCGGGCGGCGAGTACGCGTGGCGCGTGCGCGGCGAGGAGCACATGTGGACGCCGGACTCGATCGCCAAGCTGCAACACTCGGTGCGCAGCGGCTCGTACAGCACCTTCGAGGAGTACGCCCGCATCATCAACGACCAGAGCAAGCGCCACATGACCCTGCGCGGCCTGTTCGACTTCAAGACCGAGGGCCTCACGCCCATTCCCATTGAGGAAGTCGAGGCGGCCAGCGAGATCGTCAAACGCTTCGCCACCGGCGCCATGAGCCTCGGCTCGATCAGCACCGAGGCGCACACCACGCTGGCCGTCGCCATGAACCGCATCGGCGGTAAGAGCAACACCGGCGAGGGCGGCGAGGACCCCGCCCGCTACGAACGCGAGATGCGCGGCGAGACCCTCGGCGAGGGCCACACCCTGGCCAGCATCCTCGGTGAAAGCGCCGACGGCCAGAAACGCGTCGAGGTGGACTACCCGCTGGAACCCGGCGACAGCCTGCGCAGCAAGATCAAACAGGTCGCCTCGGGCCGCTTTGGCGTCACCACCGGCTACCTGACCAGCGCCGACCAGATCCAGATCAAGATGGCGCAGGGCGCCAAGCCCGGCGAGGGCGGCCAGCTGCCCGGCGGGAAGGTCAGCGAGTACATCGGGTTCCTGCGCCACAGCGTGCCCGGCGTGGGCCTGATCAGCCCGCCCCCGCACCACGACATCTACTCCATCGAGGACCTCGCGCAGCTGATCCACGACCTGAAGAACGTGAACTCCCGCGCGGACATCAGCGTGAAACTCGTCTCGGAAGTCGGCGTGGGCACCATTGCTGCCGGGGTCGCCAAGGCCAAGGCCGACCACATCGTGATCGCCGGGCATGACGGCGGCACGGGTGCGAGCCCCTGGAGCAGCATCAAGCACGCCGGGTCGCCCTGGGAACTGGGTCTGGCGGAAACGCAGCAGACGCTGGTCCTGAACCGCCTGCGTGACCGGGTGCGCGTGCAGACCGACGGGCAACTCAAGACCGGCCGTGACGTCGTGATCGCCTCCATGCTCGGCGCGGACGAGTTCGGCTTCGCCACCGCCCCGCTGGTCGCGCAGGGCTGCATCATGATGCGCAAGTGTCACCTGAACACCTGCCCCGTCGGCGTGGCCACGCAGGACCCGCTGCTGCGCGCCCGCTTCCAGGGGAAACCCGAGCACGTCATCAACTTCTTCTTCTTCATCGCCGAGGAAGTCCGCACCATCATGGCCAGCCTGGGCATCCGCACCCTGAACGAACTGACGGGCCGCAGCGACCTGCTCGACACCCGCAAGGGCATCGAGCACTGGAAAGCGCAGGGCCTGGACTTCAGCCGCGTGTTCTACCGCCCGGAACTGCCCGAAGGGGTCGGCACCCGCCACCTGCACACCCAGGACCACGGCCTGGACCGCGCGCTGGACCTGCAACTGATCGACAAGTGCCGCCCCGCCTTCGACACCGGCGTGAAAGTGCACTTCCTTCAGGACGTGCGCAACGTGAACCGCACCGTCGGCGCGATGCTGTCCGGCGAACTGATCCGCCGCCACCCGCAGGGCCTGCCGGACAACACCGTGTTCATCCAGATGGAAGGCACGGGCGGCCAGAGCTTCGGCGCGTTCCTGGCCCCCGGCATCACCCTGTACCTGATCGGGGACGCCAACGACTACACCGGCAAGGGCCTGTCCGGCGGCCGCGTGGTCGTGCGCCCCAGCATCGAGTTCCGCGGCCGCGCCGAGGAGAACATCATCGTGGGCAACACCGTCCTGTACGGCGCGACCACCGGTGAGGCCTTCTTCCGGGGCGTGGCGGGCGAACGCTTCGCCGTGCGCCTCAGCGGCGCGCGGGCCGTCGTGGAAGGCGTGGGCGACCACGGCTGCGAGTACATGACCGGCGGCACCGCCGTCGTGCTCGGCCAGACCGGACGGAACTTCGCCGCAGGCATGAGCGGCGGCGTCGCGTACGTGTACGACGTGGACGGCAAGTTCGCGCAGCGCTGCAACACCAGCATGGTCGACCTGCTGCCCCTGGAACCCGAAGCCGAGCAGCTGGCCCACACGCCCGCCAGCGGCCTGCACATGGGCCAGAGCGACGAGGCGCACCTGCGCGGCCTGCTGGAAAACCACCACAAGTGGACCGGCTCGCAGCGCGCCAGCGAACTCCTCGACGACTGGGAGAACAGCCTGCGGAAATTCGTGAAGGTCTTCCCCCGCGAGTACCAGCGCGCCCTGCGGGAACGCACCGACAGCGACGCCGGGACCGTTCACGCCGCCGACACCACCAGCATGCAGACCGCGCAGCCCGCCAACGCCGTGGCCGCGCAGGGCACGCTCACCAAATAACACTCCGCTCCGTTCAGTGTCGTGCTGAACGGAGCCGAGCGGATGCGAGTACGAGTCTGGACGGGACTCAGGAGATGAAACAGCATGGCAGCGCCCTTCTGACATGGTGTGGAATCGGATGAGTTCCGTCGAAGCCCCCTTCCGCGCCCCGCCCACGCGGGCCGGGCGCGTCCCCCACCGGAGCACGCATGAGCAAGATCACCGGCTTCCTCGACCAACCGCGCATCAAGGACCAGTACGCCCCCGTCGACGCGCGGCTGCGGCACTACCACGAATTCCTGATCCCGCTCGACAGTGGCGCCGCGAAACTCCAGGCGACCCGCTGCATGGACTGCGGCATCCCGTTCTGCAACAACGGCTGCCCCGTCGGGAACATCATCCCGGACTTCAACAACCTCGTGTACCAGGACGACTGGCGCAGCGCGCTGGACACCCTACACTCCACGAACAACTTCCCGGAATTCACGGGCCGCATCTGCCCCGCCCCCTGCGAGGCTGCCTGCACCCTGAACATCAACGGCGACGCCGTCGGCATCAAGAGCATCGAGCTGAGCATCATCGAACGCGGCTGGCAGGAAGGCTGGGTCACGCCGCAACCCCCCGCCGTGAAGACCGGCCGGAAAGTCGCGGTGATTGGCTCAGGCCCCGCGGGGCTGGCCGCCGCGCAGCAACTCGCGCGCGCCGGGCATGACGTGACCGTCTTCGAGAAGAACGACCGCGTGGGCGGCCTGATGCGCTACGGCATCCCCGACTTCAAGATGGACAAGCACCACATCGACCGCCGCGTCGAGCAGATGGAAGCCGAAGGCGTCACCTTCCGCACCAGCACCATGGTCGGCACGTGGCCCGAAGGCAGCCGCGTCACGAACCTCAGCAAGAAGACCGTCACGCCCGACGAGCTGAAAGCCGAATTCGACGCCGTCCTCCTCGCCGGCGGCGCCGAACACCCCCGCGACCTGCCCGCCCCTGGCCGCGAACTGGACGGCATTCACTTCGCCATGGAATTCCTGCCCCAGCAGAACCGCGTGAACGCCGGCGACAAACTCAAGAAACAACTGCGCGCCGACGGCAAGCACGTCATCGTCATCGGCGGCGGCGACACCGGCAGCGACTGCGTCGGCACCAGCAACCGCCACGGCGCCGCATCCGTGACCCAGTTCGAGGTCATGCCGCAGCCGCCGGAAAAAGAGAACAAACCCCTCGTGTGGCCCTACTGGCCCATGAAACTCCGCACCAGCACCAGCCACGAGGAAGGCGCCACGCGCGAATTCGCCATCGCCACCAAGGAATTCATCGGCAAGGGCGGCAAGGTCACCGGCGTCAAGACCGTCCGCATGGAACTGATTGACGGCAAACTCACCGAAGTCGAAGGCAGCGAGGAAATCCACAAGGCCGACCTCGTCCTGCTCGCCATGGGCTTCATCAGCCCCATCGGCAGCGTCATCGACGCCTTCGGCATCGACAAGGACGCCCGAGGCAACGCCCACGCCCACACCGACGAGGGCGGCTACCACACCAACATCGAAGGAATCTTTGCCGCCGGAGACATGCGGCGCGGCCAGAGCCTCGTCGTGTGGGCCATCCGCGAGGGCCGACAGGCCGCCCGCGCCATCGACCAGCACCTGATGGGTACCTCGGTCCTGCCCCGCTAAATCCCGCACAGGAAGGCCGCGCCGCCCCAGACAGGGGAGAGGCGCGGCCTTCTGCCTGACCGTTCAGGCTGGTCGGTGGAGGTTGACCTTGCCGCTGCTGAATTCGGCGGGGGCGCTGCTGTGTTCGTGGAGGATCAGCCAGCCGCTCCCCTCGGGGATCAGGGTGAGGGTGATGCGGTTGTTCATGGCGCGCAGGCGTTCGCCAGTGGCGCTGAGGCCCGTGTAGGTGGCGAAGGCGTGCACGAGGGCCAGTTCCGGCGTGGGGGTGCTGCGGATGTCGTCGAAGGTGACCTGCACCCGCTCGTCGCCCAGGCTGGCGAACCAGTCTTCGATCATGCCGCGCCATGCGTTCAGGCCGTCGTACTGCCAGTGTTGCCACAGGTCGTACACAGTGACGTGGGGGTGGTACAGGGCGAGCAGGGCCTCGGTGTCCCTGGCGCGGACGGCGGCGGCGTAGGCGCTGAGGATGTGTGTGGGGTCACCGGGCGTCGGGGTGCTGTCAGTTGGGGCGCTGAGGGTCATGGATCACAGTACTCTGCTGGTACGTCAAAAGGCAATAAGCTCTAAATCTATCTGTGCTGGGCATAATAAGCAGGCAGGCGAATGGGGAGCGGGCGCCACGGCCACGCTCCCCACCCAGAGGCTCTGTTCAGGGAATCTGGAAGCCGCCCGCGAAGGCGTGCACTTCTTCCTTCACGTCCTCGCCTTTCAGGGCGCGGTCGATCAGGTCGGCGATGGTCAGCATGTCGCTCTCGACCATGCCGCGCGTGGTGACGGCGGGCGTGCCGATGCGGATGCCGCCGCCGTGCAGGATCTTCTCGGTGTCGTACGGCAGGGTGCTCTTGCTGATCGTGATGTGGTTGGCGTCCAGCAGCCTGGTGGCCTTGGTGCCGTTCAGGCCCTGGGGGCGCAGGTCCAGCACCAGCAGGTGGTTGTCGGTCCCGCCGGACACCACGCGGTACCCCTTGTCCTGGAAGGCCTGGGCAAGTGCCTGCGCGTTGCGGATGATCTGCGCGGCGTACGCCTTGAAGTCATCGGTGAGCGCCTCGCCGAACGCGACGGCCTTCGCGGCGATCACGTGCTCCAGCGGCCCACCCTGGTAACCGGGGAACACGGCCCGGTCGATCTTGGCGCCCATCTCCGGGTCGTTACTCAGGATGATGCCGCCGCGCGGGCCGCGCAGGGTCTTGTGAGTGGTGCTGGCCACCACGTGCGCGTGCGGCAGCGCGTTCGGGTGCACGCCGCCCGCGATCAGGCCCGCGATGTGCGCCACGTCCGCGAACAGGATGGCGCCCACCTCGTCGGCAATTTCCCGGAACGCCGCGAAGTCGATGGTGCGGCTGTACGCGCTGGCGCCCGCGATGATCATCTTCGGCTGGTGCTCGTGCGCCAGCCGGCGCACTTCTTCCATGTCGATCAGTTCGGTTTCGGGGTTCACCTTGTAACTCACGATCCGGTAGCGCAGGCCCGAGAAGTTCACGGGGTTCCCGTGCGTCAGGTGCCCGCCGTGGCTCAGGTCCATGCCCAGCACCGTGTCGCCCGGCTGGATCAGCGCGTTGTACACCGCGAGGTTCGCACTTGACCCACTGTGCGGCTGCACGTTCGCCCACGCCGCGCCGAACAGTTCCTTCAGGCGGTCGATGGCCAGCTGCTCGATGCGGTCCACGACCTCGCACCCGCCGTACCAGCGCTTGCCGGGGTACCCTTCGGCGTACTTGTTGGTCACGATGCTGCCCTGCGCCTCACGCACCGCCGCCGACGTGAAGTTCTCGGAAGCGATCAACTCCAGGCCGCGCTGCTGACGCTCGGCCTCCTGGGTGATCAGGTCGAAGAGTGCCGTGTCACGGGCGGCAGATTTCTCGGCGGTGGTCGTCATGACCCCACGGTAACACTGCCGCAGCGGGCCGGTGTCCCCCGTGTCTTTGCAGGTCAGACAACGCGAGGGCAGGTCAGCCAACGCCAGGGCAGGTCAGGCAACGCCGGGGGCGGGCGGCGCGGTTCCAGTCGGTACCGCCCCGGTCGGCACGGTGCCGGCCACCGCGTCGGGCGGCGTGGCCCGGCCGATCCAGTACCCCTGCAGGGCGTCCACGCCGAGTTCCCACAGCAGTTGCGCCTGCTCCGGGGTTTCCACCCCCTCGGCCACCACCCGCAGGTTCAGGGCGCGGCCCAGACCCACGACCGCCTGCACCACCTTGAACGCCGCCTGACCGTCCGCGCGGTCCCCCGTGAGTTCCGTCACGAACGCCCGGTCCACCTTCAACACGCTGATCGGCAGGCGCAGCAGCGACGACAGCGACGACTGCCCCACCCCGAAGTCATCCACGGCCACCTCGATGCTCAGGTCCATCAGGGCCTGAAGGGTCTGCCGGGCCTGCGCCTCGTTCTCGATCAGCAGGCGCTCCGTGACTTCCAGGCTCAGCGCGGCGTGCGGCAGGCCGTGCTGCCGCAGCGTCCGCAGCAGGAACGGCAGGAAATCCGGCCGGACCAGGTTCGGCGGGCTGATGTTCACCGCCACCTGCCACGGCCGTCCCGCTGCCCGCCACCCGGCCAGCTGCCGGCACGCCTGTGCGATCACCCAGCGGTCCAGGTCGACCATCAGGCCCGCGCCTTCCGCGACCGGCACGAACTCGGCCGGGGAGACCGCGCCCAGTTGCGCGTCCTGCCAGCGTAGCAGCGCCTCGAAATGCACGCGCTGCCCGCCGCGCTCCAGTTGCGGCTGGTAGTGCAGTTGCAACTCTCCGCGCTCGGCGGCGCCCCGCAGGCGCGTCTCGATCGTCACCCGCCGCGCGGCCGCCGCGTCGTCCCGCAGCGGATCGAACAGCCGCAGCGCGTTGCGGCCGGTGCGTTTGGCTTCCTTCATGGCGAGGTCCGCGCGGCGTAGCAGGCCCGCGCTGTCCAGCAGTCCGGCCGCCGGGGCCAGCGCTGCGCCCACCGACGCCGTGATGTTCAGCACCTGCCCTTCCAGCGTCACCGGCGCCCGTAGGGCGTGCAGCAGGGCCTCGCCCGCCACGCCCAGTTGCTCATCGCGTGCGGCCGGGACGATCACCACGAACTCGTCGGCGCTCAGGTGAAAGCACTCGCCGTTCAGGGCGGCGGCCTCACTGCGCAGCGTGGCCGCCGTGCGTTGCAGGAAGGTGTCCCCGGCGCGGTGCCCCAGCGCCTCGTTCACGAAACGGAAGTCATCCAGGTCCACGATCAGCAGCCCCGTGCCCACCGGCCCACGCAGCCGGGCGTCCAGCGTCAGGTGCAGCTGCCGGCGGTTGCCCAGTCCGGTCAGGGCGTCGTGCCGGGACTGGAATTCCAGTCGCGCGCGGCTGTCCTCCAGCTGGCGCAGCGTCAGCGTCTGCCGCGCCGCCACGAATACCGCCGCGAAGAACGTCGCGTACAGCGCCCCCCGCGCTTCCAGCGGCAGTCGCACAGCGCCCAGCAGCATGAACCCGGCCAGCAGCGCCGAGTACGGCGCGAGCGGCCCGTACCACAGGGAACGCGGACGGCGCGGCGCGCTGACCGTCAATGGGCGCGGCTGACCTGCCTGCCACGCCCCCGCCGTGAACAGCAGCGCCGCCAGCGGCCACAGCGCGTCCGGCCACATGTTGCCCTCGTACGCGTCCTGCAGCGCCAGGATGGTGTACCCGGTATCCGCCACCACGAATAGCACCATGCCCGCCGCGAGGAACCCCATGCCGCGCGGCGCGCCGTCCGGGCCGCGCCACGTCTGCGCCACCAGCAGGCTCAGCAGCACCAGGTCCGACAGCGGGTACAGCGCCGCCACGAGATTCGACAGCAGCGACGGGCCGGCGCTCTGCATCTGCTCGGCCAGCACGAAAAACCACAGGTACGCCCCGGCTGCCATGACCTGCGCCGCCACATCCAGCCGCGCTTCGCGCGACGGCAGCGACGGCCAGCGCCGCTCGAACAGCCAGAAAGCCACCAGCATGCAGGCCGGTAGCGCCAGGAACCAGGGGTCCGTGAACCCCAGCACGCCCGCCTGCACGTTCCCCAGCGTGTACAGGGCGTTCCCGACGCCCCAGCAGAACGTCCCAGCTGCCAGCCACCGCCACGCGCCCGGCGCTTCCGTGCGGGCCGCCAGTGACCAGATCAGCGCCGCCGATCCCAGAAAGACCAGCAGGTACGGCCACAGCGCCCACTCCGGCGAAGTGGAAGTCCAGCCGGCCAGATGCATCAGGTGCAGCAGGTACCCGGCTCCCAGGCCCAGCGCCGCCAGACCGGTGCCCCTGTGAACAGAGCGGGGCGCGGGCAGGATCATGCTTCCCAGCCTGCGCCCCGCGCCCTCGCCAAAGTCTTACGGGGACATCATGAACGCCCCGCCGCCCACCTTTCGGCCGGAAGGGCGGCTACACGGCCCCGGCCGGGCGGTGCAGTTTGCCTTCCACTTCCCGCAGTTCGGTCTCGCCCGCCAGGACCAGCACGCTGTCCCCGCCGGTCAGTTCGGTGGCTCCCTTGGGAATCAGGAACTCCCCGCCCCGGTGAATCAGGATCACCAGCGCCTCGGGCGGGAGTTTCAGGTCCATGATGCGCTGCCCGTCGGCGGCGCTGCCCGCCCGGACCTCGACCTCGACCATCTCGTTCTTGTTGTGCCCGGTCGGCGTGTACGTGATCGGGTACTGCGTGACTTCCGGCACCTCCTCCCGCACCCGCAGGAAGCGCGCCACCAGCGTCAGGGTCGTGCCCTGCAGCAGCACGCTGGTCAGCACGATGAAGAACACGATGTTGAACAGCGTGCCCGCCCGCTCCGCGCCCGCCAGCAGCGGGAAGGTCGCCAGCACGATCGGCACCGCGCCGCGCAGCCCCACCCACGCCACCATGCTCTTCTCGTTCAGGGGCATCTTCGCGCGCGCCAGACTGACGTACACACTCAGGGGCCGCGCCAGGAACACCAGCACCAGCGCGCACGCCAGCGCCAGTCCCGCCGTGGGCAGCAGCTCGCGCGGGTTGACCAGCAGGCCCAGCGTGAGGAACATCGCCACCTGCATCAGCCACGACAGCCCGTCATGGAACGACAGCAGGCTGCGCTTGTGAATGAAATCCGCGTTCCCCAGAATCACGCCCGCGATGTAGATCGCCAGGAACCCGCTGCCGCCCGCCACCGCCGTGCCCGCAAAGATCGTCAGGGCCAGCGCCAGACTCAGCACCGAGTACAGACCCTCGAACTGCAACTGCAGGCGGTTCAGGATCCACAGGGCCGCGCGGCCCAGCACCACCCCGAACACCGCCCCGATCAGCATCTGCTTGAAGAACAGCGGCACGATCCCCAGCACGCTCATGCCCGGATTGGCCATGAGTTCCAGGATCCCCACCGTCAGGAAGACCGCCATCGGGTCGTTCCCGCCCGACTCGAACTCCAGCAGCGGGGCCACGTCCCCCTTCAGCCCCAGTTGCCGCTCCTTGAGGACACTGAACACCGCGCTGGCGTCCGTGCTGCTGACAATCGCGCCCAGCAGCCACGCCGAGAGCCACGGGAACCCGAACGCGAAATGCACGAACACCGCCATCACGCCCGCCGTGATCAGCACACCCACCGTCGCCAGACTCAGGCCCCGGCGCACCACGGGACGTGTCTGCCCCCAGTGAGTGCCCAGCCCCCCCTGAAACAGAATGAAGCACAGCGCCAGCGTGCCCAGCGCCTGAGCGAATCGGTAATCATGGAACTGAATGCCCAGCCCGTCCGACCCGGCCAGCATGCCCACGCCCAGGAACAGCAGCAGGCCCGGAATGCCCAGGCGCCCCCCCAACCGACTGACCAGCAGACTCACCAGCAGCAGCACACCCGCCGCCAGCAGGAAGACCTCCGTATGCACCTCACCCATGCCGGCCCCGCTGCGAACCCCGCACTGCACCCCAAACCCCAACCGTCGACTCGATCATGCTCCATGGTGGCATGCGTCCAGGCGCGTAAAAAAGGACCGGGCACCCCCTACAGGGCCCCCGGTCAGGAACGTGAAGGCCAGCTGAAGCGGGCACTCAGATTCCGCCTGCTACGCTGCCAACCCGGTGCTTTTCCGAGTTAAGAGCGAAGCAGACGGAATGCGTGTTACAGGTCCCCTGCCAGCCAGCGCACCACGTTCTTGCCCATCGCCGCGTTGCTCAGGTTCGGCCAGTTGTTGTACGTGCCCGTGCTGCCGTCCGAGTACGTGTTGTCGCCGAAGGTGCTGCTGTCGCCCCACATCGCCACGCGACCCGAGCCGACGCTGTTCACCGCGAGGTACGTCTTGCCGCCTGTGCCCATCAGCGCCGTGCCCGCCAGCACGTCCACGCTGGTGCCCACGTACACCCCGGCGCTGCTCACGCCGTTCAGGATCGGGTGCGTGGTCACGGGCGTCGCCGTGAGCACCGGATCGCTGAAGCTGGAATTGAACGACGCATTCAGGCCGAAGATCGCGTCACTGTTCAGGCTGGCCTGCAACGCGCTACTCACGCTGGCGGGCGTGCTGCCGTCCCAGCCGCCAAACACTTCCGGGCTGTCCCAGCCGTTGTTGTTGCGGTCGCTGGCGCGGTGATCGGTGATCATGAACACCCCACCGCCGTTCTGCACGAAGCTCTGAATCGCGGCGCGCTCGGCATCACTGAACGGATTCTGCGGCTCCGGAATCACCAGTACCGACGCTCCCGACAGACTGGTCGAGGTGATGCTGGTGCCTGTGACGCTGCTCACCGTGTACCCCAGGCCACGCAGCGCCGAGGCGTAATCGCTGTACGCCCCGTCGATGCGCCAGTCGGCGTTCCCGGCGTCCTCGGCCTTCGTCAGGTCGAACAGCACCTTCTTCCCGGTCGCGCCGCCCCCCCCACCCGTCCCGCCGCCACCCGTCCCGCCACCGTTCGCCGCTCCCGGCGTGCTGAGCTGAACCTTGAAATCCACGCTGTTCGCGTTCGTGTCCGACCCGTCCGGCACGCGTGCCAGGGCGCTGCCCGCGCCGGTCGTAGCGGCCGAGGTGCCCTCACCTTTGTTGCTGGTGGGCGAACCGTACGCCACCCCGTCAACGATCCCCGTGCCCTTCAGGAGGCGCACGCTGCCCGCCCCGTTGTTCAGGTCCGCGCCCGCATTCACCAGATTTCGGCTGGCCACCGTCGTGTCCTGCGCTACCACGAAGTACCCGCTCGCCGGAATTGTCCCGGACAGCGTGATCGTGCGGTACTGCGTGCCCGCCGTGTCGAACGCCGCCAGCGTGTACCCGCTCAGGCTCAGGCCCGCCGGGCCCCTGAGTTCAATGAACGTCCCCACGTCCGTCCCGGCCGAATCGTAGAACAGCTCGTTGATGACCGGCTCACCCGCTGCCGCCAGCGTGGACAGACGCGCGTCCCCCGTGAGTGGCACGCGACCACACGAGGACAGGGCAAGAGAAACGGAGGCCAGCAGCACTAGGCCGCGCCGGAAGGTTGAATTGGACATCGAGGTACCATTCTTCGCGCATCTGTCAAGCAGATGTCAACACCACCGGGTCACCTGCCCCCACCCACACCGCCCCACCCGGATCACCCACCGCCCGAACCTGCTACCCTGACAGGCATGACGCCCCGGACCGGTACACCTTCGCCGTTTACCCGCCCCGGGGTCACGCTCGCCTGAACCTCAGGCCGCAGCGAGTCACCCCGCCCACCCCCGTGAGGCGGGGCTTTTTTATTGCCAGACCTTCCATTCCCACACAGGAGAACCCATGCAACACGAAGCCATCCAGGCCATACAGGCGGCCACCACCCTCGACGAACTCCAGACCGTCAAGACCCGCTACGTCGGCAAGAGCGGCCTCGTCACCCGCGAACTCGGCAGCTTAGGCAAACTCGCCCCCGAGGAACGCAAGGCGCGCGGCGCCGAGATCAACGCCGTCCGGCAGGCCATCCAGGCTGCCCTTGACGACCGCGAAACCACCCTGAAACGCGAAGCCCTGGACGCCCAGCTGGCCAGTGAAGCCATCGACGTCACCCTCCCCGGCCTCCCGCTCCCCGCAGGCGGCCTGCACCCCATCAACCGCGTGTACGACGACCTGACCGGCATCTACGAACGCCTCGGGTACACCGTCGTCGAAGGGCCCGAAGTCGAAGACGAACACCACAACTTCGAAGCCCTCAACGTCCCCTGGTACCACCCCGCCCGCGACCTCCAGGACACCTTCTGGCTTGAGGACGGCCGCCTGCTGCGCACCCACACCAGCCCCATGCAGATCCGCTACATGGTCGACCACGAACCCGACCTGAAGATCGTCGTGCGCGGCAAGGTCTACCGCTACGAAGCCACCGACGCCACCCATGAAGCCATGTTCCACCAACTCGAAGGCCTCGTCGTCGGCGACAGCATCAGCATGGCCGACCTGAAAGGCACCATCGCCGAAATGGCCCGCGGCCTCTACGGCGCAGGCGCCAAAGTCCGCTTCCAGCCCAGCTACTACCCCTTCGTGGAACCCGGCGCGGACTTCGCCGTGTACTGGGACAACCCCCGCGGCGAAAGCAAATGGCTGGAACTCGGCGGGTGCGGCATGGTTCACCCCAGCGTCTTCAAAGCCGTCGACGACCTCCGCGAAGCCCAGGGCAAGGAGCGCGTGTACGCAGGCAAGACCGGCTTCGCGTTCGGCCTCGGCCCGGAACGCATCGCCATGCTCAAGTACAAGATCCCCGACATCCGCTACTTCTACGCCAACGACCCGAGAGTGATCGGGCAGTTCCGGGGAGAGCTGGAGTGAACTTCTCGCTATCGCTCACGTCGTTGGCTCCAGATGATCAAATTGGAGAAGGACGACTTGTTGCAGGGGGCGATAGGATCGGGTTTCATAGCAGCTTCAAGCTTACTGGCCGGGATAAATATTTGGAGTACTGGTTTGAAGCATGTCAAAGTCTGATAGATGGTGCGGAAGTTTCATATTTTCCCACTTCCATTCTTACGGCAGACGATTCAATAGTCCTCCATGGTCTAGTCGCAGAGTCCTGTTTGAGTGGAATAAAGATCCAGATATTCAAATTTGGGATTCAGGGAGAAGTGGATCTGCCGAAGTTAAGACTGATGGAAGATCATGTCGGCGGATTTTTTGAAGCGGACTGGCGTGATTGCCAGGATGATTTCGAAATAGCGTGCTGGACAGTGTCGATTGACGACATCCTGGCATTTCAAAAACAGCTCAAAGGAGACCTGAACGAATGACTTTGAGATCAAGAGCCGTCGCCATCATCCTCAACGAGGTCGCCAACGATCAGCCCGAGGTGCTGCTAATGCTGCGCCGCAAGCAGGGCCGCGCGTACGCCACGCTGCCCGGCGGCGGCATCGAAGACGGCGAGACGCCCGAAGGGGCCTGCGTCCGCGAGGTGCTGGAGGAAGTGAACCTGACCGTCACGGTCGGCCCGCCCCTCCTCGTGCTGGAGAACATCGGCAACCTGGAGCACTACTTCCGGGCGCACGTGCAGTCCGGCGAGATGCGCCTCGGCGACGGCCCGGAAGCCATCCGCAGCAGCGACGAGAACTGGTACTCGCCGCAGTGGGTGCCCCTCACGGAACTGGACGCCGTGAACCTCGTGCCCGAGCGGGCGCGGGAACTCGTACGCGAGGTGGCTGCGCAATGAACCGCCTGCCTTCACTCTCCCCCTTGAGGGGGGAGATGTCCCGCAGGGACAGACTCGAAGAGCTGCGCAGCAGAGGGGGTGAACGGGACTGGCATCGAGACGGAGCGGGGGACGATACACCGCGCCGGGGTGGCGCTTCGGTTCACCCCCTCCCAGCCTCCCCCCTCAAGGGGGAGGGGCTAAAGGTCCTTTCTGGCGTCCAGGACTTGCTGGATTCGTTCGAGGACGCCGGGGATGTTGCTTCGCACTTCGTTGTTCCAGAAGCGCAGGGTCTGGAAGCCGTGGTCGAGCATGTCGGCGTCTCGTTCCCGATCGGCGTCGCTGTTCAGGTGTTGGCTGCCGTCGAGTTCGATGACGAGGGTGCGTTCGTAGCAGACGAAGTCCGCGACGTACCGGCCCATGGGTTCCTGTCTGCGGAACGTTACGCCGAGTTGTCTGCGGCGCAGGTGCTGCCACAGGAGGATTTCTTCGGGGGTCATGCGCCTGCGCAGCATGCGGGCCACGTCGGTGGATGGGCTGGTGCGCGCGTCATGTGGGGTCACGCCGCAGTGTAATTGCGTTGTTCTCCCTCCCCCTTCAGGGGGGAGGGTCGGGGAGGGGGTGAACCGCAGTGTCCCCCCGACCAACTCAAGAGGTACTCAATGAAAATTCCGTATTCGTGGTTGAAGGAACTGGTGCCGGGTCTGCCGGTCGTGTCGGAGCTGGAGCCGATCTTCGCGCAGCTGGGTCTGCCGCTGGAGGGTGTGGAGGAGGTCACGGCGCCGCCAGCGGGGGTGCTGATGGTAGCGGTGAAGGCGGCGGAGGCGATGCCGGGCACGCAGTTGACGAAACTGACGCTGGACGCTGGTGATCACGGTGAGAAGGTCATTGCGTCGGGTGCGGGGAACGCGGTGGGTCTCCCGGTGGGGACGATGCTGGCGCTGGTGTCGCCGGGCACGGAGCTGGGCGGCCTGACGTATGGCGTGCGGGCGTTGCAGGGCGTGGAGTCGTGGGGCATGGCGGCCAGCGCGAAGGAGCTGGGTCTGGGCGAGAGCAGCGCGGGCCTGATGCTGTTCCCGGCCGGGACAGCGAAACCGGGCACGCCCATGCGCGAGCTGTGGGCGGCGGATCACGTGCTGGATGTGGAGGTCACGCCGAACCGCGCAGATGTGCTGAGCGCGCTGGGGCTGGCGCGGGATCTGGCAGCGTTCCTGAAACTGGAGCTGGTGGAACCGGCGGCCGGGCCGGAGGCGGTGGGGGAGGGCGAGATCCGCGTGTCCCTGCCGGAGAAGGGCATCCGCATCGAGCGTGACCCGACGCAGAAGTTGCGTTTCGGTTGCGACCGTTTCGTGGCGCGCACGGTCAGTGGACTGCGGAACGGTCCGGCGCCGCTGTGGATGCAGCGCCGCGTGAGCCTGTCCGGCATGCGCTCCATTGACCTGATCGTGGATACCAGCAATTACGTGATGCTGGAACTGGGCCAGCCGACGGCGCTGTACGACCGGCGGGACGTGCGGGGCGATCAGATTCTCGTGGCGTTCGGGCTGCGGCAGGGCGAGCGGGTGCGGGACCTGATGGGCGGCGAGCACGAGGTCGGCCCCGAGGACCTGCTGATCCTCGACGGCGCGCAGCCCGAGGTGTCCACGGTCGCGGAGGCCTTCGAGACCGCGAAGCAGCCCAAAGTGGGCGACACGGTGCTGGGCATCGCGGGCATCATGGGCGGCGATCACGGGCACGTGCGCGCCGACACGACGGACGTGGTGGTGGAGGTCGCGCACTTCGATCCGGTGCTGCTGCGCCGCACGAGCACCCGCCTGGGCCTGAAGACGGACGCCGTGTACCGCTACGAGCGCGGCGTCGACCCCCTGCTGCCCGAGCGCGCGGCGGCCCGACTGGTGGGCCTGCTGGGCAACGCGGGCGGGCAGGTGCACCCCGGCGCGACCGTCGTGGGCGACCCGGAGATCCCCGGCCGGATCGAGGCGACGGGCGAGCAGATCCGCGCGCTGCTGGGCATGCCCGTGGACACCGACGAGATGCGCGGCATCCTCACCCGCCTCGGGTGCGTTGTGGAGGGCGAGGGGGACGCCCTGAGTGTCGTGCCGCCCTCGTGGCGGGTGGACATGGCGATCTGGCAGGATCTCGCCGAGGAGGTCGCGCGCCTGCACGGCTTCGTGCACCTGCCCGAGAGCCTCCCCACCCTGCGCGTGCATGAGAGCAACATCGGCGCCGAGAAGCCCGGCGTGGCCCGCGCGACCCTGCGCCGCACCCTGGCCGGCATCGGCGCGCAGGAGGTCGTGACGTACACCTTCACCAGCGACGAGGAAGCCGAGAAGGCCCGCACTGAGCGGCCCGGCGTGCGCCTGCGCAACCCCCTGACCGCCGACCGCACCGGGATGCGCACCGCGCTGTACCCCAGCCTCGTGAAGGCCGCGCAGGCCCACGCGAAGGGCGACCGCGTGCTGATCTTCGAGATGGGCCGCGTCTTCCCCGCCAGCGGCGAGACCGAACGCGTCGGCCTCCTGATGCGCGGCCCGCTGGCGCCCCGCACCGATCAGGCGGGCGTCGCCGGGGACTTCCGGGCATTCAAGGGCCTCGTGGAGTCGCTGGCGGGCACCCTGGGGGCCAGCTTCGAACTGCGCCAGTTGCGCGCTGAGGCCGTCCCCAGTGCCCTGCACCCCGGCATCGCGGGCGAGGTCGTCTGGAACGGCCAGAGCGTCGGCTGGCTCGGCGCGCTGCACCCCGAAATCGCCCAGGCGTTCGGCCTCAAGGGCGACACCTTCCTGATGGAAGCCGCGCTGCCCCTGCCGGGCCGCGAGTGGGCGTTCCGCGACCCCAGCCGCGCGCCCGCCGCGTGGCGCGACCTCGCCGTCATCACCCCCGCCGGTGTCAGCTACGGCGAGATCGCCGCGCTGCTGCGCGAACACGGCGGCACCCTGCTGGAAAGCGTGGAACCCTTCGACGTGTTCACCGGCGAGCAGATCGGCGCGGGCAACCGCTCCGTCGCGGTGCGCCTCGTCTTCCGCGGCGACAGGACCCTCACCGACGCCGAGGTGGACCCCGTCATGGACGCCCTCATGCGCGCCGTCCGCACGCAGGGGTGGAGCATCCGCGAGAAGTAACCCCTCTGCGGGGCAGCTCTTCGAGTCCGCCCCTCTGGGGCACCTCCCCTCAAAGGGGAGGCGGAAAGAGGCCAGGGCCATGTGCTCTGGCCTTTTTCCTGCGCAGTTCTCAGGCGGCAGGTGGGCAGACTGGACGCATGTGGCGAACGCTTCTGATGGCAGTGGCAATTCTGGGCGGGTCTGGTGTCGCGCAGGCGGCTTCCATGCCTGTCTCGGTGCGGTTCGGGGCGCTGTACTGGATCGACGCGCAGGGGGGCGCGCCGGGGGTGGAGGCCGGGCGGGTGCGGGTGCCGCTGGTGGCCGCGTGCGACCTGCTGGGCCTGACCTGCCCGGTCTCGGGGCGTGCGGCGGTCGTCAATGGCGTGCGGGTGCCGGTCGTGGCGGGCCGGGTGGCGCTGCGTGACCTGATCGCGGCCCGGACGCCGTTCACCCTGACCTTCGACGCGCGTTCCCGGACAGCGGTGGTGAGCACCCCACCGCTGGTCAACATGATCGCCGTGCCGTGGATGCGGGCCGAGCAGGACTGGGGCCTGACGCTGAATCCACCCTACCGGGGGCCGCTCTGGGCCCAGCGGGGCGCACCGGAGCGCGCGCCGTCGCGGTTGCGGCGATACGTGCTGACCTCCGGTGGTGAGGCGCTGGGCGGCGTGACCCTGCTGGGTCACCTCAGGGCAGGGGTCGTCGGGACGAGCGGTGTGCTGAATGTCGTGGGAGCGCAGGCCCCGTCCCTGCCGGACACGCCGAACCGTGACCCGGGCTGCGGCGCCCGCCCCCGCTGCGAGGGGCGCGCCGACGTCCGGGCGCTGTGGGTGCTCGCGGCGGTGGAGGCCGCCCGCTGAGTCGGGTCAGCCGTGCGTGCGCCACCAGCGGAGGTTCGCGCGGCTCAGCTCGCCGCTGAGTTCCTCGTCGCCCGGCAGGTCGTCGGGGCTGAACCAGCCGACCTCCAGCACCTCGCCGTCCTGCGGGGTGAGGGTGCCGGTGACGCCGTGGGCGCGGTACAGGACCGACACGTAGTCCACCACGTGTCCGTTCGGGTACGTGAAGCGGTACTCGGGGCCGGCGAACATGTGCAGGGGGATCAGGTGGGCGGCGCGCAGGCCGGTCTCCTCGAACAGTTCCCGCGCGGCTGCCCCTGCGAAGGTCTCGCCGGGTTCCAGGCTGCCGCCGGGCAGCGTCCACAGGCGGGTGTGCCCGTGCCGCAGCAGCAGGAGGCGGCCCCGGTCGTCGGTGACGAGGACGTTCGAGCCGGGCGCGAACCAGGGGCGCGGGCCGATCACGCGCCGCAGATCCATCAGGAAGTTCCCGACCGGCGGCGCGGGTGGGGTGGGGGCCAGTGGCAGGGGCGGCAGGCCCGCGCGGGCGCGCAGGACGTTCATGCTGGCGCGGTTGGCGTTGTTGCTGAGGTCCGGCAGGGCGTCCAGCGGGAACCAGCGGAGTTCCAGCGTCTCGCCGCTGTCGTCCGGCGCGGCCTGCTCCAGCGCGGCGGCGCTCAGCGTGCCGTGCGCACGCATCCCGATGATGTAGATCTCGTGCCCGTTCGGGTAGCGGTGGAATAGTTCCGGGCCGTCCTGCAAGCCCTCGGACAGTGGCATGAGGGTCAGGTTGGGGCAGTCCAGGCCGGTCTCCTCGAACAGTTCGCGGCGGGCGCCGGTCAGGAAGTCCTCGCCGGGTTCCAGCGCGCCGCCCGGTTCGCCCCACAGGCCGTCATCACCCCGGCGTTGCAGCAGCACCCGCCCGTGCTCGTCCTGAATCAGCGCGCCCGCCGACGCCGCCATCAGGGGCGCGTTGCCCCACACGGCCCGCAGTTGCATCAGGGTCACGCCCAGCCTCCCTGCAACAGCGCGCGCGTCTCCGCGACGGCCTCCTGCCAGATGCGCTGCATCTCCCGGTCCGGGCGGCGGTGCAGCCCACCGTAATTCCCGTCGCCCAGCCGCTCCCGCACCAGCGCGGGCGGCAGTTGCCGCAGGGCCGCCACGTCCACCATGGGTTTGCGCTCCTCGGGGGCCGTCACGCCCTCCAGGCGCGTCCAGGGGAAGTTCTCCATCCAGCTCGCGTGACTCGCCAGTTCATCTGTGGCCTGCACGGCCGCCCAGGTGCGCGGCGCGTTCCACCAGTTATGCCACTGCACCCGCGCGTCCGGATGCCGCGCCAGCCACTCCCCCAGCCACCCCTGCCCAGGCGAGTTCCCCCCGTGCCCGTTCACGATCAGGATCCGCCGGAACCCCTGCCCGTACAGGCCCGACAGCAGGTCGTCCAGCAACGCCAGGTACGTGCCCACCCGCAGGCTCACGGTGCCCGGATACGCCGTGAACGACGGCGTCACCCCGTACGGCAGCGCCGGGAACACCGGCACGCCCAGCCCGTCAGCGGCCTCGGCGGCCACGCGCGCGGCGAGGTGCGTGTCGGTCGCCAGACTCAGGGTCGCATGCTGCTCGGTGCAGCCCAGCGGCAGCACGCAACGGTCCTCGGTGCGCAGCGTCTCGGCCACCATGGCCCAGTTCATGTCCTCGATCCGCATGAACCACGCTACCGCACCGCCTATGCCTTCACCGCCACAAACAGGACAGGCCGGAGCACCCGCCCCGGCCTGCGCCCTGTCCGCGTGCGTTCAGCGGCGCGGGTTGGCGATCTCCTGAAGGTCCTTCTCGGCCGTGCGGAAGTCCGTTTCGACCAGTTTGCCGCTCTTGACGTAGCGGAACTTCACCTGATCGCCCGGCTGCAGGTCCATGTCGTTCCCGTCGGCCAGCGGGCCGAAGGCGGTCACGACGGCCTTGCCGTTGAAGCTCAGGGCGGCGTTCACGGTGCCGCCGATCCTGTCCAGGGCGTTGGGGGCGCTCATGGCTTTCTCGCTGAACTCCAGGTTGCTCAGGTCGCGCAGGTACACGTTCAGTTCGGTCTTGTGGCTGGGGATGTCCAGCGTGCCGGTCAGGTCGGCGCGGGTGGGAGTGAACGTGAACGCCGCGCCGCAGCGGTCGCTGGTGGTGCCGGTCACGTTCAGTTTCATGCTGGCGTCCACCTTCTCTTTGGTGGTCGCGTACTGCGCCGAGCCGCTGAGCAGCACGTCCTTCTCGGTCCAGGCGTACGCCAGGTCCAGTTTGGCGGGGGCGTTCGTCTCGCGGCCCGCCCAGCCGCTCAGGGTCAGCGCGGTGGGGCCGGCGGTGTTCAGGCAGTCGCCGGGCGTCATGTTGAACTTCAGGCCCGCCACGGTCTTCCCGGAGACGGTGACGCTGCCGGTCGCGTTGGTCGGCACTTCCTGCTGACGGGGGAGCACCTGCCCGGTGTTGTAGTCGTACGCGTACCCGTTGTTCACCCAGACGGTCGCGGCGCCGCCGACCTTCCAGCTTGCCTCGATGCGCACGCCGGATTGCTCGTCGATCTCCACGTAGCCGTCTTTGGGCAGCTCGGAGTACTGGTAGCCGCCGTCGCGGGTGTACGTGCGAGTACCAGTGGCCAGGGTTTCCTTCACGGTCGTCATGGCCTGCGTGGTCACGCGCCCCTGGCCACCGAGGCCCTGCACGAAGTTCTTGCCGAACGACGCCGCGCCGCTCAGGTCCAGGCTGTTGGGGCGGACGGGCGCGCCGCCCACATTGAACAGGCCCAGCAGGGCTTTCAGGTCGGGGTCCAGGTCCGGATTGTTCGGGTCGGTCATGGCGGCCATCTTCTTGGCGGCGCTCTGGGCGGTGCCCATCACGTCCTGCACTTCCAGGCTCTGGCCCACGACGGGCGCGGCGGGTTCGGTCTTGGCCGGGTCAACCGGAGCCGGATTGGTGGGTTGCGTGGGCGTGGTGGTACGGTCGCAGGAGGCGAGGAGCAGGGCGCCGACGGTCATCAGGGCAAGGGAACGTTTCACACACTCAGCTTAGGGAACCTTCAGAAAGCTGTCGTGCGGACATGACGCACCCTTCTCCGACCCCCCCGGCTGGGGTGCCCTGGCCATTCAGGGCAGTTCTGGCAGGCCCTGCTCGCGGCGCAGGAGGTTCAGGCTGGCAACATTGATCGCGCCGCTCAGGGGCGGCAGGCCCGTCAGCGGGAACCACGCGAGGGCCAGTGTTTCACCGCTGTCGTCGGGCGCGGCGAGGTCCAGCGCGGCGGCGCTGAGGGTGCCCCGTGTGCGCAGGCCCACCTGATACTGGTCACCGCGCGGCGTGCTGATGCGGAAGGCGGGGCCGTCGATCAGGGCGTCCGGCAGCGGCATCAGGCGCAGGTCCGGGCAGATCAGGCCGGTCTCCTCGAACAGTTCGCGCTGCGCGGCCTGCAGGAAACTCTCGCCGGGGTTCAGGTGCCCGCCGGGCGTACCCCACCGGCCGTCGTCGCCGCGCCGTTGCAGCAGCACGCGCCCGTGCTCGTCCTGAATGAGGACGCTGACGCCCACGGACAGCGTGGCGGCCGGGCGGGCCGGGAGGGTGGTGAAGGGGTCGGGTGGACCGGACATGCCCGGCACCCTAGCGCGGCGCGCGGCGTAGCGTGAGGGCATGACCGACACGCCCCGCCCGGACGCCCACCCCGCCGAACCCTGGAGTTACGAGACGACTGCCGTGCAGAGCAGCATTCCGCGCGGGCTGGGGCAGACCATCGGCCTGCCGATTCACGCGGCCGCCGCGTTCCAGTTCGACACGCTGGAAGAAGCGCAGAGCGAATTTCAGTACAACACGGGCCTCAGTTACGCCCGCCTTCAGAACCCGACCGTGCGGGCGCTCGAAGACCGCCTGACCACCCTGGAGGGCGGCGCGGCCACCGTTGCCGTGGCGAGCGGGCAGGCGGCCACCCTGACCGCGATTCTCAGCGTGTGTCGCGCGGGGGATCACGTGGTGTCAGCGTCCAGTCTGTTCGGCGGGACGACCGGAATGCTCAGTAACATCCTGCCGCTGATGGGCATCACGGCCACGCTGGTCGAGAACACTCCCGAAGCCGTGCGGGCCGCCATGCAGCCCAATACCCGCCTCGTGTGGGCCGAGATGATCAGCAACCCCGCCGGGGACATCGCGGACATCCGTGCTTTCGCGGACATCGCACACGCGCACGGGGCGTTGCTGGCCATCGACAACACCTGCGGCGGCGTGGGCTTCCTGGCCCGGCCGCTCGCGCACGGCGCGGACATCGTCAGTCAGTCCCTGACCAAGTGGGCGGGCGGGCACGGCAGCGTGCTGGGCGGGGCCGTCACGGTCGGCACCGGGCACGACCTGACGCGCAATCCCATCTACACGGACGGCGGCGAGCAGAGCATCCTGAACGTGCGCGGCGACGCGGCCCTCGCGTGGCGGCAACGCTGGTTCGGCGCGCACCAGCTGGGCATGACGCTGGCCCCGCACAGCGCGTTCCTGATCGCGCAGGGCCTCGAAACCCTCGCCCTGCGACTGGAGCGTGAGAGTGCGACCGCGCTGGGCCTCGCGCAGTGGCTTGAAGCGCACCCGCGCGTCGGGAAGGTCAGTTACCCCGGCCTGCCCAGCCACCCGCACCACCACCTCGCGCAGACTTACCTGCGCGGCGGTCAGGGCGCGGTCCTGACCTTCGAGGTGCCGGACCCCAGCGCGTTCCTGTCGCGCGTGCGGGTGCTGCGCATCGCCCCGAACCTGGGGGACGTGCGCACGCTGGTCGTGCACCCCTGGACGACCACGCACGCCCGCGTGCCCGAAACGGCCCGTCACGCCGCCGGGGTCACGCCGCTCACCATCCGCATGAGTGTGGGCGTCGAGGCCCTGGCCGACCTGAAAGCGGACATCGAGCAGGCGCTGTAACCCCGTTCGTCCGGCTTCCGTATCATCGGATTCCGTCTGTTCCGTTGGCAGATCGGAACACCACCGATCTGCCAACTCCACGCCCGGCAGCCCGCTTCCGCTCCCACTCGCATCCGCTCGGATTGAATGGTTCTGGCAAACCATTCAATCGGAGTCTGGATCAGTCGAACAGGGTGGGGGTGCGCTCCGGGACCTGCTGCGCCTTGCGGTCACGTTTCACGCGGTACATGGCGTGATCCGCGCCGGACAGCAGGGCGCTGGTGGTCACGCCCGCCAGCAGACGGCTGTGCATCTGTCCCACCGAACCGGCGGTCGTGAGCGTCTGTCCGTCCGGCAGGGTGATGGGCCGCGCGATCAGCGCCGCGATCTGCCCGGCCAGCGCCTCACCCCGCCCGGGGCTGCCCAGGAACACCAGCGCGAACTCGTCGCCGCTGAGGCGGGCGGGCAGCAGGTCGGGTTCCTGCGCGGCCAGTCCGGTCAGGCGATGCCCGGTCACGCGCAGCACCTCGTCCCCGGCGGCGTGCCCGTACCCGTCGTTCACGGTCTTGAAGCCGTCCAGATCCAGGAACAGCACGCCCACGTCGGTCCTGGCGGGGTTCTGCGCCAGCCAGCTGTCCAGGCGGTCCAGGCACGCGCGGCGGTTGGGCAGGCCGGTCAGGTCGTCGGTGTGCAGTTGCCGCCACAGGTCCTGGCGGCTGCTCTGAAGGGCCTGCGCGGTGCTGCGCAGTCGGGTGGTCAGGCGGCGTTGCCGCACACCCAGCAGTTCCTGCCGGATCAGCAGCAGCGCCGTGAGCGCCATGATTCCGACAAAGATGCCGTTCTCCACGGACTCCCCGTGCGAGATCAGGGCCCACGTCAGTGCGGCGACAGCCAGCGACGCGTACGGTCCCAGTTGCACCAGGGTCGGAACCCAGGCGGGCTGGTTCCAGTCGGGCCGGTCGGTGGGGGGCAGGGCGCGCAGGGCCGACAGGCCGAACGCTCCCATGGCGGCCGTCCACAGGACCGTGACGGGATGCGCCGGCGAGTACGCCTCGCGGGAGCTGAGCGCCACGTACGCCACGTCTCCCGCCACGATCATCACGACGCCCGCCACGAGCGGCGCGGCCAGCAGCGGCAGGCGGCGGCGCGAGAACAGTAGCGCCAGCAGCGTGCTGAGGATCCAGGCGTCCAGCGCCGGGTACAGCACGCCCGTCCACCACGCCAGTTGCTGCTGCCCCGGAACCTGCCTTGCCAGCAGCACGTACAGCGGCAGGATGATGGTCAGGGTGGTCGCCAGGATGTTCAGTTTCGGCACGAGTGGCAGCGCCCGCCCGCCCCCCAGGGGCCGCAGCGCCCACCACAGCAGCGGGTAGAACAGCAGGTACAGCACGTCGGCGGCAGTGGGCACGCCGGTCATGACGGCCAGGGCCGGGGTGGCGTACACGAACACCACCTCGGCCGCCACGTACGTTCCCACGGCGGCCAGCAGGCGGCGGAACACCGTCCCGGGCGGCCCGCCAACCCGCACGGACGCCAGGGCCAGCGCTCCCAGCGCCAGCACCCGCATCAGCAGGCCCGTCCAGATCGCCCCTTCCGGGTGGCCGGTCAGCAGCAGGCCCAGCGTCGCCGCGCAGATCGTGGCGACCAGCACGACACCGCGCCCCCACCAGTGTGCGGGAAGTGGGGAGGGCGCGGGGACGCTCATGACCCCAGTGTTTCACCCGTTCGTTGACATGAATCCCACAACCTCACCCCGAACCGCTTCATGAACCGGTCAGCTGGGGGGAGGGGTGGCCGCTTACAGCCAGGCTTTCTGGCCCAGGATGTACTCCCGCTCGAAGTCTGCGTCACTCTTGGTCAGGTAGATGATGCCCTCGACCAGTCCCAGCAGGCCCACGGCGCTGCTGACCAGCGCGGCCAGCGGCAACGTGATGACCAGCCCGAAGCCCAGCGTCAGCAGGCCCAGCACGAACGCCACGATCCACACGCCCACGTTCACGCCCAGCATGATCGCGCCGGGCGTGGTGTTCCCCAGGTAGAACTTGTGCACGCCCAGGCTGCCCAGGAAGATGCCCAGCAGACCCGCGATCAGCTTCTTCTGCGCGACGTCCGCGCGGCCCAGCGGCTGTGGGGCCTGTGGTCGCGCCGGCTCTCCGAACGTGTCCAGATTGGAAGCGGGCGGCGTGACCAGCGGCGCGCTCAGGCCCGGCTGTGGTGCCGCCGGTTTCGTCAGGGACGGCGATGCGGTCGGGACCGGAGTGGCCGGGGGAATGCGCAGGTCCTGGGTACGCCCGTCGTCCGGTCCGCTCGTGCCCGCGCGGCCCAGCACTTCATCCACCCACGACGGCGCGTTGCCCGGCGTGCTCTTCCCGTCATCTTCCGGTCTGGTCATGCCCCCACAGTACCCCCCGGAAGGCCCGGCGTTCATCCTCCGAAAGTCACCGGGTCCGCGCCGCGCAGAGCTGGTCCGCGCCGGTCAGGGCCGCACGCCGCGCGCCACGATCACCGGCAGCGGCACGGTCAGCGGCCCCCGCAGGAACAGCGGCGCGAGGTCCAGCCCGCAGTGCTGCGCCACGATCTGCGCCCGCACGGAAGGCGCGAACCCCGCCAGCGGCTGCCCCTCCAGGCCCGCCGCGATCTCGTCCCAGCGGTCCCCCACGCCCGCCAGGGTGTACGGCAACTCCGTGCGGTCCACCTGCACGTCCCGCAGGCCCGCGCCCAGCAGCAGGTCCCGCGCGGCCTCCGGCGTGGGAATGCGGCCCAGCGGCGGGAACCCCGGCGTGACCCCGTGCGACTCCAGCCGCGCCCGCCACAACCCCGGCAGGTCCCCCAGCAGGCCCCGCCCGAACGACGAGAACACCACCGACCCGCCCGGCCGCACCACCCGCCGCCACTCGCGCAGCGCCGCGCCCATGTCCGGCATGAAGAACAACCCCGACGCGCACACCACCACGTCGAACGACCCGTCCGGGAACGGCAGGCGCGCCGCGTCCCCCACCACGAACCGCGCGCCCGGCACGCGCCGCCGCGCGACCTCCACCATGCCCGCTGACAGGTCCAGGCCCACCACGGACCCGCCCGTGCTCCCCTGACCGGCCTTTACCTGCCCGGTCAGGGCCAGCGCCACGCCGCCTGTCCCGGTCATCACGTCCAGCGCCGCCTGCCCCGGCCGCGCACCCACCCGGTCCGCCACGAACGCCGCCACCCGCGCCAGGAACCCCAGCCGGTCGTACCCGCCGGCCAGCGCGTCGAACTGCTGCCGGTTGCGGTCCTCCCACCCCTCAGGTGTCGTCATGCCCTACCTTATCCGGACTCCGGTGGAATGGTCTGAACAACAGTTCTATCCGAGCGGCTGCGGGGAGGGAACGGGCTCCGGACTACACCCCGCTCAGGGCGGCCTGCACCTGCGCCACCCGATCGGGCACGCTGCCGCGCAGCACCGTGAACGGCACGCCCCGCGTGGCGAGGTCCTGCCGGATGAACGCCTGCTGCACGGCCCGCACCTCGGTGTTCGCGCGCCAGCCGTCCTGCTCGTGCGGGAGGTCGGTGTCGCACAGGAACGCGTGCGCGTAGCGGGCCCGGCAGGCATCGGCCAGGGCGCTCAGTTCCGCCGGGGCCGCGCCGGTCAGCAGGTGCGACCACATCAGGGTGGTGGCAGCGTTCGTGTCGCTGAACACCCACTCGCGCACGCCGGGCGACCTCGCGGCCTCGTCCTCCAGCGCCCGGTGGCCCCGCGCGATCTCCAGGAAGTGCTCGGGGCTCAGCGCGCCTTCCTCGCGTTCGTACACGTCCCGGCCGTACTCGCGCACCCAGGTCGTGCCGAAGGCCTCGCCCAGCGCCCGCGTCAGGGTGCTCTTGCCGGTGCTCTCCGCGCCCAGGATCACCACGCGCCGCACGAAGTGGGCGTACACCACGGGATCGAGGAACTCCCGCAGGCCGTGCACGTCCGCCCGCAGCGCCGTGCCGCTGACCGGTAAGATCTGCCGCGCTTGATCCACGCACACGTGCGCCGCGCCCAGCGACGCCGCGAACGCCTCGCCGTACCCCTCGGACGTGAACACCGCGTCCGGACGCACGCCCCAGCCGTCCAGCACGCCGCGCACGTACTCGCGGTGCACGGCGTCCGGCTCGTCGTTCATGGGTGGGTGCGGGGCGTCCGGCAGCAGTTCCAGGCCCGGAAACAGCCGCGCCGGGTACAGCGCCTGGAGCCAGCCGCGCCGCAGCGGACTGGGCATCTCCGGGAAGTCCGGGCGGGAGTACACCCACACGCTCACACGCTCGCAGCGGGCCAGGGCTGCGTCCAGCAGCCGCATATGCCCCCGGTGCAGCGGCGCGAACTTCCCCACGATCAGGCCGTGCCGGAACTGCTGGCCCTGAAGGTCAGGCAAACGCCACTTCCCGCCGCTCGTCGCGCCGCCACGCGCGCCAGCCGACCACGCTCATGGCTGCCAGCACGAACTGCAACGCGAACAGCACCCAGTACTCCGCGTGCCAGAAGTACACCGCCTGCACGGCATTCACCGCGATCCACACCGGCCACGACCACGCCCAGCGGCGCGTCGTCCCGAAATTGGCAATCAGGGCCAGCGTCACCGCCGCGAACTGCACCCAGTTCCACACCGCGCTGAAATCCGTCACGGCCACCGTGTACGCGAAGATCGCCAGACCCGCCGCCCACGTCACGCCGTACCACAGCGGCTCGTTGAAGCGGATCTCACCCCGCGCCCGCCGCGCCTCCAGGTGCCACAGGTACAGCCCGTGAATCCCGAACAGCAGGTACGTGACCTGCAGACCCGCCAGCATCCACTGCCCCCCCGACGCGAACAGCAGGAAGTACGGCAGCAGCGACAGGTTGCTCCAGTGCCAGTACGTGCTGCTCTTCGCCCACAGGAAATACAGGCTCACCAGCACGCAGAAGCCGCCCATCAGGTCAAGCAGCAGGGTGGGAATCTCCAGACCGAGAATGTTCATGCGATCTCTCCGCTCACGTGTCGATCCGCAGGGTCGCCACGCCCGCCCACGTACCCAGCGGCAGTCGCGCCACGTCGATCAGCAGCAGCGCCACGCGACCCGCCGTGACCGTCACCAGTCGCCGCTCCGGGTGGGCCAGGAACAGCGCCTGCGCCGCCCGGATGGTCTGCACTTCCTCCGGCGCGTAGAAGTCCGCCGCGTTCCCATCTGCTTCACGCCGCGCCAGCCGCTCCGCCACGCGGAAGTCCGATTCGGTCACCTCCACCTCGACCTCGCCGGTCGGGAGGGGCAGCAGGCCCAGCCAGTCCACGCGCCCCAGCTCGTCGGCCGTGAACGCGCGCGGCAGCACGAAGGGCACGTACGGCGTGTCCGTGTCGCTCGATTCGGTCAGGGAAGACATGGCCCCCGCCAGCGCCGCCGCGAACGCCACACCCTCCTGCACGGCCTCAGGACTCGCCGCTTCTCCCCGCTGCTCCGGCCAACCGAACACCCCGTCCGGCGACAGGCGACCCGCCACCACCACCGGCGACACCGACCCATCCGCCCGGTACGCCACCAACCGCTCCAACTGCACCTGCACGTTCAGATCACCGCTCATAAGTCTCCTTCCCATTCATTCCCGCCCAGTCGCGTCAGCACGGCCACCTGCCGTGCCAGCGCCGTGGGCGTCCACGTGGCTTCCGGCTCGCTCCGCTCGTCCCGCCGCACGTCCGCCCGGCTCAGGAATCCCTGCTGCGCCAGCCCCAGCAGTGCAGAGGCGAACTCCTGCCGGGACAGACCCGCCACCGTCGCTGTGCCACTCACTGGCAGGCTGTCGGCGAACGGGTCGATCGGATCAAGCAGGTCGAACAGACCCACGAACACACGCAACTCCCGGTCGGACAGACCCTCGATCACGCGCATCGTCTGGAATTTGTCCGGCGCGGGCGGCGGGAAGCTCAGCACGCACCCCGCCAGCGCCCGCGCGATGAACTGCAGCTTGTCCTCGGACTCCGCGACCTCCGCCGCCCGCACCGCCTGCACCACGTTTGCCTGGAAGGCATCGGATCGCAGGTACGCGTGATCCACTGACCCCGCGAAGGCCCGCAGCAGCGTGGCGAACTCGGTATGCACGTGGCGGGCCAGCCGCGCCGCCTGCCGCTGATTCGCATAGGCGAACCACTCCGGCAGGGACGAGGAGGGGAGGCCCAGCGGTTCCAGGGACTGAAGGGCGGGGAGTAGGGGGGTGAGAGCGTTCATGGTGTTCCATAGCCCATGAGCCACGTGTCCACTCGATCCTGGAATTCTGCCAGGGATTCACTAGGCTGTCCGCTGAGGACGGCTTGGTATGCCGTGACCAGACCTGACATCGTTGTCGGATCTCGATCAAAATCCCGTTTCACACTGTCGTGTAGCGAAAATTTACCAGATGCGGTTTCTTCGGTAATGACAGTCATCGCTTTCATGACCTGATGTATAGAGTAGTTTCCTACGACCATGCCCTCAAGCAAGTTGCCCAGAAGCGGCCCAAGACTTTCCCAGCTAAGAATATGATTTGCAAGCATATGAAGACCCAAAATGAGATCATCGTCTTGTCCGGAAGACGTTAACTGCCATGCTTGTGGGTAATCATTCGATTCATCTTCCAAGTTGAGTATTGATTTTCGAATTTCATCTGCTGATATCAGACCGCTTTCATGGAGGATGAGCCAGATGTTGGCCCAGGCACGTGTACGCCAGTGGATCTGTCCTCCCGGCTGGCTCATCCCCTCCCTCGCACTTCCTCCAGCGTGTCGCGCACCAGCAGTTCCCCGTCGCGGTACACGGTGCGCAGCAGGCTGCCGGGGAAGTCGGTGTCGAAGGTCTTGTAGGCCTTGGTGACCATGCGGCCGCCTTCCTGTACGAGGTCGAGGACGCCGTCCTTGCTGCGTTTGCCGGGGTCGGTGACGGGGTCTTTGTAGATGCCCCGGTACGCCCCGTCGATCAGGCCGGCGCTGGCCTTGTACGCGAAGCGCTGGGTGTCCCGGTCGACTTTCTGGAGGAGTGCGCCGCCCATGCCGAAGCTCACGTTCTCGGCGCTGTAGCCGTCCACATCGAGGTTGTCGAGGATCTGGCGGATGGTGTGTTCGTCGATGCCGTCGCCCTGGATAACCCGGACGTGGTTCAGGATCTTGTAGCCCTTGCTGTTGATGGTGGTGCCGTAGCGGGCGGCCAGCGCATTGACGGCGAGGCGCACCATGGCGGGCGGTTCGCCGCTGTCGGGCCGGACGACCAGGGTGCCACCGGATTCGATGACCTGCTGCCTCAGCGTGTCGCCCCACAGGTTGTTGATGGCGTTTTTGAGGTCGTAGGAGTCGCTGACGACGGCGTACACGCTGCCGGGGCGGCTGAAGCGGGTGATCATGTTGCGGTACGCGTCGACCTCGTGTTCCTTGCCCCAGCTGGTGATGGTGCTGTGTTCAGCGGCGGGGATGCTGAAGCCCGCGAGGTCGCTGTCGTAGTGGTTGCGCCCCACGCGCAGGGCTTCCAGGGTGTCGCTGCCCTGGAAGTTGATGAGGTGCGCGAGGCCGCCGATGCCGGCGCTTTCGCGGCTGCTGACGCCCCGGCTGCCGAAGTCGTGCAGTTTGAAGGGGAGTTCCTCGGCGGCATGGTCGCTGGTTTTTTCCAGCGCGGCGCGGATGATCTCGCGGATGAAGTAGCTCTGCGTGGCGACGGTGGTGGGGTACCAGACGCGCATCAGCATGGTCTCAAACCAGCCGGGCAGCCAGGGCAGTTCGGGGTCGGTGTTCGTGCAGGTCATCAGGACGTTGTGGATGGGCACCAGCGTGCCTTCGGGAACGGCGCGGATCTCCAGGGGCAGGCGGCCGCCGTGCACGTTCACGATGCGCATCCAGCCCTCAAAAGGGAAGGGCTCGCCGTGCGCTTCGATCAGCGTGCGGGCTTCCTCGACCATCTCGGCGGTGATCCGGCGGGTCAGGTAGCGGTCGAGGATGTACTGCAATCCGAAGAAGCGGGTCTGCGGGTACTTGCCGCCGCGTGATTCCAGGTAGGAGAACAGGCGGGTGGTGCCCTGTGGGTACTGGAGGAAGTGGCTGCTCTTGTAGCTGTCGGTGTCGAGGATCAGGTTGTCGTCGCTGAGGGGGGTGCGGGTGGTGGTCATGGGGTGCCTCCTATGGTGACGCCTTGTCTTGACTCATAATCCGAAAATCTATTGTGAAAACTATGAGTTAGGGGTCGTGTATTTCGGGTGTGCAGGCGGTGACAGGCCGCAGTTCACGCACCCACGCGCACTTCTGGGAGATGACGGGTCCTTCATAGCGCCTGACCGGGCATTCATTTACCCTTTCTTCATGTCTGCCGTGCGCCGCCTTCCCCTCCTCCTGCTGCTGTCCGGCCTGCTGCTCGGCTGCGGGAATTCCAGCGGGACCGGTTCCGCCCCAACCCCCACCCCCACACCCGGCACGCCCACCCCGGCGCCCACGCCTGCCCCCGCACCGGCCCCCACGCTGCCTACTGCCAAGTGGAGCGATCCTGCCACCTGGGGCGGCACGCTGCCCACCGCCGGGCAGAAGGTCACCCTGCCCGCCGGGAAACGCGTGCTGCTCGACACCACCCCGCCCGACCTGGCTGGCCTGACCATCCCTGCGGGCAGCGCCCTGGAATTCGAGGACAGCGCCGACCGCACCCTGCGCGCCGGGTGGATCATGGTGCACGGCGAACTGCGCGTGGGCAGCACAGATAAGCCGTTCACGCACCATGCCGGAATCCTCCTGACCGACACCACCCCCGGCGAGGACGTCATGGGCATGGGCGACCGCGTGCTGGGCGTCATGGACGGCACCCTGGAACTCCACGGGCAACCCCGCCTCGCCTGGACGCGCCTGAACGCCACCGCCCGCCGGGGCAGCAGCACCCTGACCCTGGAGCGCGCCCCGGACTGGCAGCCCGGCGACAGCCTCACCCTGACGAGCACCGACTTTGGCCCCAACCAGACCGAGCAGGTCACCGTGCAGCGCGTCAGCGGCAGCACCGTCACCCTGGCCGCGCCCCTCAAGTACACGCACTGGGGCGACCCGATCACCGTTGCGGGCCTGAGCGTGAACGAACGCGCCGAGGTGGGCCTCCTGACCCGCAACGTCCGCGTGGCCGCCACCGACGACGCCGCGCAGACCGGACTGGGCGCGCACGTCATGATCATGGGCACTGCCCAGGCCCGCATTGAGGGCGCGGAATTCACCCGTGTGGGGCAGCTGAACACCCTGCGCCGCTACCCCGTGCACTTCCACCAGCTGGGCAGCGCTCCCGCCTCCTACCTGCGGGGCAGCAGCGTGCACGCCTCCTTCAACCGCTGCGTCGTCGTGCACGGCACCTCGGGGCTGCGCGTGCAGGACAACGTCACGTACGACAACATCGGCCACTGCCTCTTCCTGGAAGACGGCGACGAGACCGGCAATACCCTCAGCGGGAACCTCGTCACGCGCGTCAGGGCCCCCGACGCCAAACAGGGCCAGACGCCGCTGCTGGACAGTGACAAGCGCCCCGCCGCGTACTGGATCACCCACCCTGCCAACACCGTGCGCGGCAACGTGGCCGCCGGGGTGGACGGCACCGGCTTCTGGCTGGCGTTCCCCGAACACCCCACCGGCCTCGCCGCCGCGAAGACCGACCTCTGGCCCCGCCGCACGCCGCTGGGCGACTTCAGCGGCAACACTGCGCACGGCACGGATCGCGGCCTGAACCTAGACAACGGCCCGAAAGCGGACGGCACCACCGAAACCACCTACTACGCGCCCGTCACCACGCCCAGTGACCCCAAGAGCGCGCCCATCACCGCCACCCTGGGCGACTTCACCGCCTACAAGAACCGCGACCACGGCGTGTGGCTACGCGGCCGGGACCACGTCCTGCTGAACGCCACCCTCGCCGACAACGGTGTGGGCGCCACCTTCGCCAGCGACGACAGCACCCTCAGGGGCGGCACCCTGATCGGCGAGACGCCCAACCTCGGCCAGCCCGAGGGCTGGGAACCCACCGGCACCGGCGGCCGCGCCCTCCCACGCCCCTGGGACGCCAGCTTCCCCATCCGCGGCTTCCAGTTCTACGACGGGCACGTCAGCATCGACGGCGCCGCCCTCGCCGGATTCACGCCCGACGCGACCCGGCAGGCCAGCGGCCTCGGGTACCTCACAAAGAACGCCTTCAGCCTCGAACCCACCAACAACGCACTGAACCTCCGCTGGCCCGACCAGAGCGCCCGCGTGTACTTCCCCGCCGCGCAACCCGACCGGGACGGCGACAAGGCCGCCACGTTCCTCGACACCGACGGCACCACCACCGGCAAGGCCGGCACCACCGTCACCGCCAGCCCCCTGCTGCGCGCCGCGCCCGACTGCACCCCCACCCCCGCCTGGAACGCCAGCACCTGCCCCGGCACGTACACCCGCCTGTGGATTCACGACGACACCGCCGCCCGCATCGGCCCCGTCACCGTCACCGGCCCGCACGGCACGGTCAGCCTGAACGGCAACACCGCCGACCAGAAAACCTTCCACACCACCACCCGCCTCACCCGCACCTACACCCTGACCCCCACCACCCCCAGCGCTCACCTGCGCGTCGGCATCAGCCACAGACAGTCCGGCGACACCCTTACCCTCCGCATCCCCACGCCCACCGAACCCCGCCTGTACCGCGACTGGTGGATCGACAACCGCAACCTTCTCAAGAAGGTCACCCTCGCCGCCCTGGCGGCCACCACCGGCGACAGCTACGCCTACGAGAACGGCACCCTCACCCTGAAACTCGTCGTGCAACAGGGCCGCGACTACGCCGCCACAGACATCTGCGCTGCCGACCTGTGCAAGTAATACGGACTCCGGTTGAATGGCTTGCAAAGCCGTTCAATCCGAGCAGAGCGAGCAGGATAGAAACGGGTTCCGGGCGTGGAGTTGGCAAGCCGGTGTCGTTCCGGGTTGTCAACGAAACAGACGGAATCCGTATAAGGGGTCTGTGCTGGGTCTACAGGTACACCTGACAGCCCCGCTCAATCAGCGTGTCGAAGGCGTCCGGCAACTTCTCGATGCGGTTCCAGCGCAGGTCGAGTTTCCGCAGTGTGGGCAGGTGCGCCAGCCTCTCGGGCAGGGTGGTCAGGGCGTTGGCGCGCAGGTCGAGGGTGTGCAGCGCGTGCAGGTCGCCCAGCGTGTCCGGCAGGTGCGTCAGCGCGTTAAACCGCAGGTTCAGGGTCGTCAGGCGCGGCAACTGCCCCAGCGAGTCCGGCAGTTCTGTCAGCGCGTTGCCCTGAAGGTCCAGCACCTCTAGCGCCCCACACCCCCCCAGCGTGCCGGGCAGGCGGGTCAGGCGGGCATTCATGACGTGCAGTTCCCGCAGCGCGCCCAGCGCCCCGAGGCTGTCCGGCAGGGCCTCCAGCGGGTTGCCGTACAGCCGCAGTTCCGTCAGGGCGCGCAGGTCGCCCAGCCACCCCGGCAGGTGCGTCAGGTCGTTATCCGTCACGTTCAGGTATGTCAGCGCGCCCAGGTGTCGCATGGAGTCTGGCAGTCCCGTCAGCCGGTTGTGGCTCAGGTACAGGAACGCCAGCCGACCCAGCCCCCTGAAGGCGTCCGGCAGGGCGTCCAGTTCGTTGTGCCCCAGGTCCAGCATCCGCAACTCGCGCAGGTCGCCCACCGCGTCCGGCAGCCTCTGGAACTGATTCGCGGACAGGTTCAGCGTCCGTAACCCGCTGCGCGTCCACACCCAGTCGGGCACGGCCCTCAGCGCGTTGTCGTACACGCTGAATACCGTCACGTCCGGCGCTGCCTCCCGCCCCGGCAGCCCGCTCAGGCCCAGCCCGTCCAGATTCACGCTCCGCACCCCCGACCAGTCCGGCGCGGCCAGCAGCGCCGCCCCCCGTACCTTGGAAAGATGCTGGTGAGTGGGCATCAGGGCAGCAGACATGCCCGCAGCGTACCGGCCGCGGGCATGGTCAGGAGGCTCAGGTGAGGTGGCTCAGTCTTTCTTGGGCAGGGCGAGGCCCATCTGCTGGTACATCTGGTACTGGGGGGCGCCGCCGAGCATGTTCTGGCCGCCGTCGACGGGCAGGATGACGCCCGTGACGTAGCTGGCGGCGTCACTGACGAGGAACAGGGCGGCGTTGGCGATGTCCTGGGGGATGCCGAAGCGGCCCAGCGGGACGGTGCTCATGAACTGGTGGCGGGTCTTCTCGTCGGGGGCGAGGCGGGCCATGCCTTCGGTGCCGTCGATGGGGCCGGGGATGATGGCGTTCACGCGGATGCCGCGCAGGCCCCATTCGATGGCGAGGGTGCGGGTCAGGGCGTCCACGCCGGCCTTGGCGGCGACGACGTGCGCCTGCATGGGCACGGGAATGCCGTAGGCGCTGATACTCAGGATGTTCCCGCCGGGGGTGGTCAGGTGGGGCGCGCAGGCCTTGATGGTGTGGTACGTGCCGAGCAGGTCGATCTCGACGACGGTCTTGAAGCCGTTGGGGCTGATGCCGTCGACGGGCGCGGGGAAGTTCCCGGCGGCTCCGGCGAGGACGATGTCGAACGGGCCGAAGGCTTCGACGGCCTGCGCGGCGGCGGCCTGCATGGCGGCGATGTCGCGCACGTCGGCGCTGACGCCGAGGGCCTGCCCGCCCGCGTCGATGATGCCCTGAGCGGCCTTCTGGGCTTTTTCGAGGTTGCGGCCCAGGATGGTGACCCGGCAGCCGTGCGCGGCGAAGCTCTGGGCGATGCCGAGGTTGATGCCGCTGCCGCCGCCGGTGATCAGGGCGTGTTTGCCGGCCAGCAGGTCGGGGCGGAAGGTGCTGTCGGCGGTGCCGGGCTGGAGGGTGCCGAGGGTGGGGGTCTGGGTCATGGGAGTCTCCTTGAAGTGGGTGGGAAGGGGGGTCGGGGATGGTGGGCTGGACTTGACCTTACTTCAGGGCCTGCGCGAGGCCTTCGGCGGTCATGTGCTGGGCGTTCCAGGTGACGGCCCCGGCGAGGCTCTGCGCGTGCGGCAGGTCGTCCTGCAGGGTGCGTTTGGTGCCTTCCAGGGCGCGTGGGGGGAGGGTGGCGAGGTACGCGGCGAGTTCGTCGGCCCGGGTGAACAGGGCGGCCGGGTCGGGAAGGAGTTCGGTGATCAGGCCCCAGCGTTCGGCGGTGGGGGCGTCGATGGGCTGGCCGGTCAGGGCGAGGTGCGCGGCGCGGCCCCGGCCGATCAGGTGCGGCAGGCGTTGCAGGCCGCCCAGGTCGGCGGCGATGCCGAGCCGCACTTCGGGCAGGCTGAAGCGGGCGTCTGCGCTGGCGATGCGGATGTCGCAGGCGCTGATGAGTTCCAGGCCCCCGCCGATGCACCAGCCGTGCACGGCGGCAATGACCGGGATGGGCAGCGCGGCGAGGCCCTCGATGGCGGCGTGCATTCCGGCGACCACGGCCCGGAACGCGTCGGGGTTGCCCAGGGCGGGGGTGATGGTGGGGGCGCTGGCCTTGACGTCCAGTCCGGCGCTGAACAGTTCCTCGCCGCGCACGATCAGGGCGCGGGTGCCGCTGCCGTGCAGGGAGGCCAGGGCCTGCGGGACTTCCTGCCAGAAGGCGGGTCCCATGCTGCCTTTCTTGCTGATGATGGTCAGGGTGGCGACCTCACCCGCCTGGGTGAGCCTTACGCTCTGAAATGTCATGACGTCCACTGTACCGCTTCCAGATGAACTCGGTTCAATTTACTGGGGCGGCCGGTCAGCGGCCCGGACGGGCGGGCGCGTCGGGGGCCGTCCGGGTGGGGGCTGGTGGGCTCCTCAGATACAATGCCTGCGTCATGTCCGCGCCTGCCCCGACCACGTCCGACCCTCCTGCTCCCGTTCCCGGCGTGGCCCAGTCTGCCCGTCGCGCGGGCGGCCGGGGCGTGACGCTGCGCGCCTTTCTGCTGCGGCCGTTCCTGCTGCCGTTCGCACTGCTGCTGGGCGTGGGTGTGGCCGTCATGGTGGGTGTGAACCGCAACGATCAGCAACTCCGGCTGGTGTCGGACGCGCAGGCACGCACGCTGCTGCTGAACGACCTGAACACCCAGATTTCCGTCATGGAAAACGGCGAGCGCGGGTACCTCATCACCGGCGACCCCGACTTCCTCGCCCCTTACCGCGAAGGAGACGCGGCGTTCCAGGCGGCCGTGTTCGCCCTGCACGACCTGAGCGCCACGGACCTGCAACGCACGAACCTGGCGCGCGTGCAGAGCATCGTGGTCCGCTGGCAGGAGAGCGCCGCCCGGCCTGAAATCGCTGCCCGTAGCGACTCGCTGGCGCAGGCGGCGCAGCTGGTTCAGCGGGGCGTGGGCCGCGACCTGCTGAACGAGGCGCGGGCCATCATGTCCGTCATGCGCACTAACGAGAGTGCCCGCCTGAGCGCCGCCACGGCCGCCAGTCAGGCGACGCTGACCACTGTGCGGACCCTGACCGTGGGCGGCCTGCTGCTCTCGCTGGTCCTGCTGCTGCTGACCGCGTACCGCGTGACCCGCACCGTCACCCGCAGCCTGAACGACCTGAACGCCGGGGCCAGCGAGCTGACGGCCGGGCAGTACCAGCGCCGCATGCCGGTCATGCCTGTCCGGGAACTCGCGCACCTGGGCGAGCAGTTCGACCGCATGGCCTCGGCCGTGCAGGACCGCGAGCAGGCCCTGGTCGAGAGCGCCGAGGCCCTGCGCGCCAGCAACACCCACCTGGAACGCAGCAACCGGGAACTCGAGCAGTTCGCGTACGTCGCCAGTCACGACCTTCAGGAACCGCTGCGGACCATCGGCAGTTACACCGAACTGCTGGCCCGGCGGTACCAGGGTCAACTGGACGCCCGCGCCGACCAGTACATCGCGTTCACCACCTCGGCCACGCAACGCATGAAAACCCTGATCCAGGACCTGCTGGCGTACTCCCGCGTGCGCAACGCCCCGCGCGCCACGCAGCCGGTCGATACGGCCGCGCTGGTCCGGGACGTGCTGGCCGACCTGGAACAGCAGATCCTGACCGAACAGGCCGTCATCGATGTGCAGGACCTGCCCACCCTGAACTCCAGCCCGGAACTGCTGCGCCACGCCTTCCAGAACCTGATCGGGAACGCCCTGAAATTCCGTGATCCGCAGCGCCCCCCGCAGGTGCAGGTCAGCGCGCACCGCCGCGAGCACGCCGGGCAGGACAGCTGGGTGTTCCAGGTTCACGACAACGGCATCGGCATCGAACCCGAGTACCACGAACGCATCTTCGGGGTGTTCCAGCGGCTGCACGGCATGGAGGATTACCCCGGCAGCGGCATCGGCCTGGCCGTGACCCGCAGCGCCGCCGAGCAACTCGGCGGGCACCTGTGGGTGGACAGCGTTCCCGGCGCGGGCAGCACCTTCTCGTTGGCCCTGCCCGCCCAGGCGCCCGTCCGTCCCGAGCCGTCCGACCTGGCCGCCACGTTCCCCGCCGCTTCGCCCCCGAACACGCCATTCACGAGAACACCCCCCGCAGGAGACCTGTCATGACCACCCCGCCCGTCGAGATTCTGCTGGTCGAGGACAACCCGGCCGACGTGATGCTGACCCGGGAGGCCTTCGAGGACGCCCACTTCCCGCACCGCCTGCACCACGCCCGTGACGGCGTGGACGCCCTGAGCTTCCTGCGCCGCGAGGGCCCGCACGTGGCCGCGCCCCGCCCCGACGTGGTGCTGCTGGACCTGAACATGCCCCGCATGACCGGCCTGGAACTGCTGGACATCCTGAAACTCGACGCCGAACTGCGCAGCATTCCCGTGATCGTCCTGACCACCAGCCGCGCCGAGAGCGACATCTGGCGCAGCTACAACCTGCACGCCAACGCGTACATCCCCAAACCCGTCAGCATCGCCGAGTTCGAGGACGTCATCCAGACCCTCGGGAACTTCTGGTTCCGTAAGGTCGCGCTGCCGCACCGGCCGGACTGACCACCCCCGCACTGATTACGGGCCCGGAGGCGTAGCGCCGCCCCCTCACAGGAACCGCCCGCAACCATTGAGGCTGCGGGCGATCTGCGTGAATTCAGGATCAGGTGCTTTACATCGTGCGGCGGCTGAGCTGGCCACCGCTGACGTACTCGCCACCGTGACGGATGGCAGCGGCCTCGACCACGTCGGCCGGAACGCTGTCATCCACGGCGACCGTGCGTCCGCCGTTGGTGGCGGTGGTGTTCAGGCGGTCGTAGTAGTCATCGTCGGCGTCGTAGGCGTTGCTGGTCTCGTCCACACCCATCGCGCCGCCCGTGGCGCCCACGGCGGCCCCCACGCCGGAACCCAGCGCGGCCATGCCCAGGATGACCGGCAGGGCCAGTCCGCCCGTGGCGATGGTGGCGCCCGTCGCCAGCACTCCGGCCACCACGCCCACGGCGGCGCCCACACCCGTGCCCTTCACGGCGCCCGCTCCGGCGTCCTCGGCGGTGCCACCCTCGACCCCGTCAACGACCGGCGCGACCGGGGTGCGGCGGTTCACGGTGGCGCTTCCCATCGTCGGGGCAATGACGCCCTGGGACTGCAGGTCGGCGATGAAGGCGTCGGCGGCGGTCGTGGTCGGGAAGATGATGTGTTTCATGCCTGTAGTCTTCCCCGGCCAGCCCGCCCGCCCATGAGAATGTAGGCAAGGCACTTTGGTCTGACCCTGACGCGCCGCAGAGGCCTGTCTCATCTGACCGGCATGGCAGGACCGGACGGGCAGCGGGGCGGGCCGCCTGACGGGGTTTACCCGACCTGCTGCGCCTCGAACAGCCGCACGGGCTTCACGAACTCGTCCTGCGCGGCCACCAGCTGAATCTCGCGCGTGCCGGCGGCGTGCGTGCGACTCAGCAGGCCGAACAGGGCGCTCATGGACAGACTCAGCGCCTGCGCCGACCGCCCCGCCCCCAGCGCCGCGTTCTTCAGGTAATGCCCCAGGAACAGCGCGGCGATGGCGTCCCCGGTGCCGTTGCGCGGCGGGTCCAGCGGGAGCAGCGGCGTGCGGCACAGCCACGCCCCGTCATCCGTGACGACCAGCGTCTCGATGCTCTCGCCCGGCGCGCCGCTGCGCACCAGACTGGTCAGCAGCACCACGCGCGGCCCACCCGCCCGCATCCGCTCCCGCAGCGCGCGGGCCGCTTCCAGCGCGTGCTCCAGCGTGTCCACGGTGCGCCCGGTCAGGAGTTCCAGCTCGAACTGGTTGGGCGTCACGATGTCTGCCTCCGGAATGGCCTGCGCCGCGATCAGGTCCGGCAGTTCCGGGCGCACGAACACCCCGCGCCCCACGTCGCCCATCACGGGATCGCAGGCGTACAGCGCCTCCGGGTTCGCGGCCCGCACGCGCCGCACGGCGTCCACGACCGCCGCGACCGTCCCCTCGCTGCCCATGTAGCCGCTCAGGACCGCGCCGCACTCCGGCAGCACCCCGCGCGCCTCGATTCCGTCAATCAGGTCCGCGACCGCCTCGGGCGGGAACACCGCGCCCGTCCACGCGCCGTACCCGGTGTGATTACTGAACTGCACCGTGTGAATCGCCCAGACCTCGAAGCCCAGGCGTTGCAGGGGAAACACGGCGGCCGCGTTCCCCACGTGCCCGAAACTGACCCACGACTGAATGCTCAGGATGTTCTGCGGCGTGCCCGTCATGCCCGCAGGATACCCGCCCGCGCGCCAGCCGGTCCGTCAGGGGGCGCGTAGCGTGAGCGGGCCGAACACCCGCGCCCACAGGTCCGCCTTGTCCCGCGCGCCTGCCAGGTCCAGCGGCGTGGCCCCCGACACGGTCAGTTCCCAGCCGCCGTCCGCCGCGCGGCGCAGCGCCCCCAGCCGCGCGCCCCCCGCGTGCGAGCGGTCCAGGCCGTCCGCGACGCGCAGCACCGCCGCCAGCCGCGTCACCCGCGCCCGGTCCGGCGCGCTGAGTGCCATGAATTCCGCATGCGACGGCTTCGGCGGGCTCTTGCGGTGGTAGCGGGCCACCTGCGCCGTCAGCTCGATTTCACGCGGACTGAAACCCCGAAGTTCCGCGTGCCGGATCAGGTACGCCGAGTGCTTGTGGTGCGCGCTCTGCGCCACGATCTGCCCCACCTCGTGCAGCGCGCCCGCCGCTGTCAGCAGGCTGCGGTCCTCATGGTCTGCCAGCTCGCCCGCCGCGTGCAGGGCGTCCAGCAGCCCCCGCGACAGCGCCGCCACCTGCCGCGAATGAGACAGGTTCGCGCCGAAACGCTCGGCGGTGCCCAGCACGCTCCGTTGCCGCGCACTCAGCGCCGACCGGTACGCCTGGAACCGCGACAGTTCCTCAATCAGCATCCCCTCGCGCAGCGCCCCCTCACTGACCGTCACCTCGGACGCCCCCAGCACCGTCAGCGCCGCGTGCAGCGTCGCCAGACCCGCCACGACCGTCTCGGAGCGCCGCTCCAGGCCCGGCACCCGCGCCCGCGCCGCCGCCTTCAGGCCCCGCACGTGCTCCAGCAGCGCGCCCAGTTCGGCCACCGTGAAACTCACGCCGTTCACGCTGTCCGGCCCGTCATCTGACCCGGCGCCCGACCCGCTGCCCGCCCCGCGCCGCGCCGCGATGGCCGCCGCCGCCGCCTCCGCCGTCCCGCTCGACAGCACCACCCGCGTATCCGGCCGCACCCGGAACCGCTCCGCGTACGGGGAGAGTGCCGCCCGCACCGCGTCCGTCAGCGCCTGCACCTCCTTGCGGCCCGGCACGTCCGCACGGAAGAACGCGCGCGTCATGCGAATCCCGCCCAGCGGCAGGCTCAGCACGTCACGCGGCCCCTGCCCGTCCCCCCGCACGAACTCCAGGCTGCCGCCCCCCAGGTCCAGCAGCACGTTGTCCTCACTCAACTCGACCGCGTGCGCCGCGCCCAGGTATGTCAATTCCCCCTCGCGCTCCCCCGAGATGATCGCCGGGTACACCCCCGTGCGGGCCAGCATCCGCCCCGCCACCTCCGCCCCGTTCGGAGCCTCACGCAGCGCACTCGTGGCGTACACGTGCACCTCGGCCACGCCCGCCGCCGACGCCAGCTCCCGGAACCGCGTCAGCGCCGACGCCAGCCGGTCCTCGCCCTCCGGCGACAGGTTCCCCGACCCGTCCAGGCACTCGCCCAGCCGCGTGCGGTCCTTCAGGGCGTCCAGCACCCGGAAGCCCCCCGCGTCCCCCTGCGCCGCCTCGGCAATCAACAGGTGACTGGAATTCGTGCCCACATCCGCAACGGCGACTCTCATGACAGGCAGCCTAACGGCTTTTACAGGCGGGGACGGATCACGCGCTCTCCGGTCAGGCGTCCGGGGGCGGCAGCCACAGGCGTTTGAAGTCGATGCGGCCGTATGCGTCCGGGTGTACGTCGCGCAGCAGCGGGTGAACCGAGCGGCGTTTCACGCGGTGGTGCGTGAGGTGCAGGTGGTGCCCGCCCAGCAGCAGCGACTCGGTGCGGTCCAGGATGGCCTCCAGCGCCGCGTGGTCCGGCGCGCTGCGGTAGCCGTCCAGCAGGGCGTCCACGCTGCGCAGGACGGCGGGGGGCAGCAGGCGGCGGAACAGCAGTTCCGGCTGCTTCAGCGCCGACCAGAACGAGAGGTGCTCGTCCGACCCGGCGATCTCGCCCATGAAGGCGAGGTCCACGTCGTCCCTGGCGTCCGGCATGGCGTCCAGTGGCGCGGGAACGACCTGCATGGGCAGGCCGAGGCGGGCGGCGCGCGCGGCCAGCCAGTCGGCCTCCTGCCGCGCGCTGGGCAGGTCCAGCACCCAGAGGCGCAGGGGCGGCCCGGCGTACGCGGCCCGCGCCAGCAGCGCCTGCGCCCGCGCCAGGGAGTGCTCGCGGGGCGGGCGGCCCAGGCTGCGGCGCGGCAGGAACGCCGTGGCGGTCAGCAACTGCTCGGGACGACCCGTTTCCTGCCAGAACGCGCGGATGTCGTGCAGCTCGACCACTGCCTCGCGCAGCGCGGCCGACCGGGCGGCGGGGCGGTGGGCATTCCAGATCAGGAAATGCACGCTGTTCTCCGGCACCCAGCGCTCGACCGGATCATGAGGCACACCGGACACATCCAGGGTGGGGGGCGCGTCCCCGCGCAGTTCCGGCACCAGGAACACCTCCACCTCGTCGATCAGGGGCCGCCCCGCGAAGTGAGCGTCGAAGGCCTCCAGCCGGAACCCGCCGTTCAGGGCGTGCCAGCGGAACGCGCCGGTTCCGACCGGGCGGCGCTCGTCGAACGGCACGTCACGCGGGAGGATCAGCGCCTGCTCGTGCGCCAGCCTGCGAGGAAAGAACAGGTCCGGGCGGTCCAGCGTGACCTGCACCGTGAACGGCGTGGGCGCCTGCGCGTCGGCCACGCCCGGCAGGTACCAGGGCGCGCCGCGCCGCACGCGCTCCAGCGTGAACAGCACGTCCCGCGCGTCCAGCGTCCGCCCGTGGTGAAAGCTCACGCCCCGGCGCAGATGAAAGACCCAGCTTCGCCCGCCGTCCGGCGTGCCCCAGTGGTGCGCCAGGTGCGGGCGTAGCGTCCCGGTGTCCGTGTCGAACACCAGCAGCGGGTCCAGCACCTGCGTCAACAGGTGCGCCTCGGCCGCCGAGTTCACGGTCAGCGGGTCCATGGCCGTCAGGGGCCGCGTGATGACGGTCCGCAGGCGATCCGTGCCCGCCGGGCTGACCCCCAGCCCGAAGGTGCCGCGCACCGCGTCCGTCAGCACCCACCCGCGTGGGAAGCCCAGCCGCGAGAGCCGCGCCAGTTCGGCCGCCGCGCCTGCCGCCGCCAGACAGGCTGTCAGGTCGGCCAGTTCCGCGTCCAGCGCGCCGGGAAACGCCACGCGCGACGTGTTTCCCCGCCCGCGTCCCGGCGTGTACACCAGCCGCCCCGACACGTGCAGGCGCGCCAGTTGCCGCTTGGCGGTGCGGTCACTGCACGCCCACCACGCCTGCGCGTCCGCCAGGGTCAGCGCGTGCCTTTCCTGCGCGCCGTCCCGTGCGTGCAGCGCCGCCCGCAGCGTCAGGTACGGCCAGTCCGGCGCGGTCGCCAGGGTCGGGGGCGCAGGAAAAGGGGACACAGTCCGGCCATTGTGCGTCTTTTTTCCCCTTTCCCGCTACGCGACCCTGGGGGCATGTGGCGCACCCTGCATCCCAACGTCAAGACCCGCATCACCACGTCGTTCCTGAGCCGGATGGTGGGCAGCATGGTCTTCCCGTTCATGGCCATCTATTTCACCGCGCACCTGGGCGCGGCGCTGGCCGGCACGCTGCTGCTCGCCGCCGGCGTCGTGCAGTTCCTGGCGGGCCTGTACGGCGGCGCGCTGGCCGACGCCTGGGGCCGCCGCCGCACCCTGCTGACCGGTGAGGGCCTGAAACTCCTGGCCTTCATCCTGATGCTCCTGGGCAACCTGGACGGCCCGAACCCCTGGGTGACCTTCGCCGCGCTGCTGCTCGTGAACGTCTCGGGCGGCCTGATCAACCCCGCCGCCGAGGCCATGCTGGTCGACGTGAGTACCCCCGAGACCCGCACGTTCATGTACGCCGTGAACTACTGGGCGGTGAACCTCAGCATCCTGATCGGCACGCTGGTCGGCGGCTGGCTGTACCGCGACCACTTCACACTGCTGCTGGGCCTGCTGGTCGGCATGAGCGTCCTCACGGCGGCGCTGTGCTTCGCGCTGATGACCGAAACCCGCGCCGCCAGCCCCACCGCCCGCACCGACCTCGGCCTCAAACCCCTCCTGCGCAGCTACGCGCAGGTCGTCACCGACCGCCCCTTCCTGCTGTTCGTGCTGGGCGGCATCTGCATCCTCAGCATCGAGTTCACCCGTACCAACTTCATCGCCGTGCACCTCGCACAGGCGTTCCCGCCCGCCAACTGGCTGGGCGTCACCCTGGACGGCGTACGCGCCGCGAGCGTCCTGACCGCCGTGAACACCGTCCTGATCGTGGCCTTCACCGCGCCGGTCGCCCGCTGGCTCACGGGCCGCGACCCCCGCCGCCCCATGCACGCCGGCTTCGCTCTGTTCGCGCTGGGCTTCGCGGCGCTGGCCTTCAGCACGCACCTGCCCACCCTGATCGCCGCGTCCGTGATCCTCAGCGTCGGGGAACTGCTGTACGTGCCCACCCGGCAGGCGCTGCTGGCCGACCTGATCCCCGAGGACCGCCGGGGCGCGTACCTCGCCACGCACGGGCAGGTGTTCACGGTCAGCAAGTGGGTGGCGGCGCTGGGCCTGCCGCTGGGGGTTGCCGTCGGCGGGGCGGGCATGGGGGTGGCGCTGCTCGCGCTGGGGGCCCTGGGCAGCCTGCTGACCGCGCTGGCCCTACGCCCGACCGCCGGGGAGAGAGTGGCCCGCGCCTGAACCCGTCCGGGGAGAGGGAGGCAGATGGTTCGTCTGACGGACCGACGGTTGGATTGGGGGCGCCTGGCGGCGGGCTTCCCCACCCCCCAGCCCCCTACCCCAGGGGGGCAGGGGGAGCAACGTTGCACTGGGCAGGTATTTCGCATGGTTGCGTGGCGGGTTGTTTGCGGGGAAGGCCACGCCTCACATGCCATCTCCCACATTCGCGCCGTTCGCCCCGCGCGCTGCGCGCACGACGGGCTCGGTTGCCACGACGATTGCGTGGCCACACAACTGGGTGCGTGCGGGAAGGTTCTACTTTTCTGGCCATCGCAGAAGCGGTCTTTTCAAAGTCGATCAGCAGTTGTCATCAGGTTGCCCTGCCAGCCACCGCAAGCCACCTCCGGCCGTCGTGCGCGCAGCGCGCGGGCCCTGCGCGGGGGCGGCAGGATGGCGTCGAGGCCGGACACGTCAGCGCCCAGCACAACCCTGCCACCATCAGTCAAATCTCTTGCCGAGCGCAGCGACTGCTCCCCCTGCCCCCCTGGGGTAGGGGGCTGGGGGGTGGGGAGGCCCGCCGCCAGGCGCAACCAGACGACATCAAACTCAATCCGCAATCCGCGTTACCCGAGTTTCAGTTGCCACTCGGTGAAGGTGCTGTACGGCGTGAACCCCAGTGCCACGTTGATGCCCAGCATGGGGGCGTTCTCGTGCGCGTTGTGGGTCTGCACAGCCCGCGCGCCGGGACAGTGCGCCTGCGTGTGCTCCAGCATGGCGGCTTTCAGCCACTTGCCCAGGCCCTGGCCGCGCGCGCTGGGCCGCACGGCGGTCGCGCCCTGGTACACCAGCGCGGCGCGGTCCGGGTGCCAGAAGACCTCGCTGTACCCGTCGATCTGGCCGCTGCGGGTGTCCTCGGTGGCCATCAGGTAGCGCGTCTCGCCGGCTTCCTGGATCATGGCGTCCCAGGAGCGGATCATGTCGGGTGTGATGGTCCAGTCGTCCTGTTCCAGTTCGCCTCTGGGGGCGGTGTTCATGACCATCATCATGTCCGCCATGCGCGGCAGGTACGCGTCCGGGATGGTCGTCCAGATGTGCAGGCGGTAGGGGTCGCCGTCCGGTCGGGTCTGCCAGCGGGTCAGCAGGTCGGGGTCGAGGTCCGTGAGGGTCACGCGGCTCTGGCGCATGGGGAGGGCGGGCGTGGCCCCCAGGCTCCGCGCGAAGGCCTCGGCGGCGGGGTTGCGGCTGCTCGTGCCGAAGGTGATGGTCGTGAGGCCGTGTGCCAGGGCGGGGGCGTGTAGTTCGTTCCACAGGGCGCGGCCGATTCCGGCGCGGCGGCGCTGCGGGTGCACGGTCACGCGCACGTGGCCCAGGTGGGTGTTCTGCTCGGTGTCAAACCCCAGCCGCGCGTACCCGGTGGCAGCAGTGCCGTCCCACACGGCGAAGGCCACGCTGCGCTCGGTGGGCAGCTGGTGAGAGAGCCCCTGCGCTTCCTGCGCCGGGATCAGGGGCGGATCCTCCGGGTAGGCGGCGGCGAAACTGGCGGCCATGAGCTCCCCGACCGCCAATCGCTGCGCGGGCGTGGCGGTCGCCGGATCGAAGGCCTGCACGCCAGACGGCGTGACTGGCGGGGCGGGGGAGGGCTGCTCCGTCGTCTGGGCGGTGGTCGGGGTCGGCGTCATACCCCCAGTGTCCTCCCGGCGGGTCAGCGGTGAATGCGCCAGATGGCTCAGCGCGCCGTAGGCCGGGTGCCGCTGGCAGGCGCGTTACCCTGGGGGGCGTGTTCGCTCACGCCATCGGTTTCGACGACGCTCCGTTCGCGCACGGCTGGCGGGGTGATGTGCCGGTCATCGGGACCGTGTACGCCCGCACGACCCTGCACGGCGTGGTCAGTGGCCGGGTGCGGCGCGACGGGCGCAACAGCACTGCCGAACTGACCCGGCTGGTGGGCGTCTCGCCCGATCACCTTCAGCTGATCCTGTTGCAGGGGATCGCGCTGGCGGGCTTCAACGTGGTCGATATTCACGCGCTGCACGCGCAGACGGGCCGGCCGGTGCTGGTTGTGGCCCGGCGAGATCCGGACCTGCCCCGCATCCGCGAGGCCCTGCTGACGCGCGTGCCCGGCGGTCAGCGCAAGTGGGCGCTGATCGAGGCGGCCGGGCCGATGGAGCCGTGCGGGCCGGTGTTCGTGCAGCGCGCGGGCCTCACGCACCCGCAGGCGCAGGAGGCGCTGCGGACCTTCACGGTCACCGGGAACGTCCCCGAACCGCTGCGGGCCGCGCACCTGATCGCGGGCGGCGTCACGCGTGGGCACAGCGCCGGTCAGCGCGCCTGACCCGCCGCAGCCTGCGCGCGCCCCAGCCTGCTGGCCCCCGGCTTCTTTACACTCCCCTGAATTCTGAACGCTTCCGTCAGGCGGCATCAGCCGCCCGTCACGCGGGCGCGGCACACTGCCCGTATGAAAAGCACCCTGACCGCCCTGCTCGCCCTCGGTACCGTCGCCCAGATCAGCACCGCCTCCGCCGCGCCGAAGATCAGCGCGCAGAGCATCATCGTGAACCCCACCACGCCCGACCTGAACGTCAGCGTCCGCGTGAACAAGGACACCACCGGCGCGCAGAACCCCGCGTACCGCGTGGACGAGAAGATCAGCATCAGTACTACCGTTAACCGCGACGCGTACGTGTACCTGTTCAACGTCAACCCCGACGGCAGCGTCGATCAGGTCCTCCCCAACCGCCTGAGCGGCGAGAACTTCGTGAAGGCGAACACCACCACCACCTTCCCCGCCGCCGACGCGAACTTCACGTACACCGTGGGCGGCCCCATCGGCCAGAACAAGGTCCTGGCCCTTGCCAGCCTCACCCCGCTGAACCTCGATCAGATCAGCTCCTTCAAGACCGCGCAGGATCAGTTCGCCACCGTGACTGCCAAAGGCCAGGACGGGCTGGCGCAGGCACTGAGCATCGTCGTCACGCCGCTCCCCCAGAACAGCTGGGTCAGTGACACGGCCTTCTACACCGTCGCCGCGCAGAACCCCGTCACGACCGGCAGCCTGTTCGTCGGCACGAACGTCTCGGGCGCCACCGTCACCCTGAACGGCCAGCGACTGGGCGGCGCGAACGTCACGTACAGCAACCTGCGTGCCGGTACGTACCCCGTCCGCGTTCAGGCCCCCGGGTACAGCGACTACACCACGACCGTCACCCTCCGCGCCGGCGCCACCACCAACCTGAACGTGGAATTCGCCCAGGCCTTCACGCCCGCCCCGACCCCCGCCCCGGTCAGCACCGGTAACAACGTGCTGGACTTCATCGGCACGCTGCTGGGCGCCATCACGAACACCCAGATGCAGGACCCCGCCCGCAGCGCCTACGACCGCAAGGTCAGCGACCTTCAGGGCCAGGGCTACGGCCTGCAGCAGACCCGTCAGACCACCACGGGCTTCGTGGGTACGCTCGCCAAGGGCGGCAGCACCGTCACCCTGACCGTGGACCGCGGCGCGAACCGCACCGTGCGCGTGAACGTCAGCGAGACCACCACCTACCGCTACTGAGCAGGACCCGGGTTGAACGGCCTTGCGGGGCCATTCAACCCGAACAGACAGCGCCCCGGACCTTCACAGGGTCCGGGGCGCTGTCTTGCCGCCTCAGCCGGGCAGTTGCGTTTCGATGAAGGCCATCAGGCCCCGGATGTGCTCGCGGTCGAAGCGGAAGTCCACGCCGGCGGCGCGGTACAGGTCCGGCACGCTGACGGTGCTGCCCAGGCGCAGGCTGGCCTTGTAGCGGGCGAGCGACCCGGCCGGGTCTGCCTGCGCGCCGCGCCACACGCCGACCGCCGCGAGGTAACACATGGCGTACTCGATGTAGTAGAAGGGCACCTGGAACACGTGGTAGTACTGCCAGCCCTTGGCGCGCACCGTCTCGTCCAGGCCGTCCCAGTTCACGAACGGGTGGAAGGTGCGGTCGAGTTCCAGCCACTTGGCGTCCAGATCGGCGATGGTCACGTTCTCGGGTGCCTCGGCGTACAGCCAGTGCTGGAAGGCGTCCATCTGCGCCGCCCACGGCAGGAACGCCACGACACCCTGAAGCTGCTTCTCGCGGTAGCGGCCCAGTTCTTCCGGCGTGAACACGTGCCCCAGGTGGTCCAGGGTCAGGAATTCCATGGCCATGCTGGGAATCTCCACGAACTCGATGGGACTCCAGCGGTTCCAGACCAGTGGTTGCGCGTCCCCGCTGTAGAAGCCGTGGAAGGCGTGCCCGACCTCGTGGAACAGCACGCGAACGTCCTCGGCGGTGCCGACCACGTTCATCAGCACGAACGGTTCGTTGCGGGTCGGGAAGTACTGGCAGTACGCGTGCGTCATCTTGCCGGGCCGGGATTCCAGGTCCAGCAGGCCGCCGCGCATCTGCCGGAAGCGCGCGGCGAGGTCGGCGTCCAGGCCCTCGAAGGCCGCCTCGGCCAGCGTTTCCAGCTCCTCGCCCGTACGGAAGGGCGTCAGGGACGCGCGGCCCTGCGGGTCGAGCAGGTTGTTACGGTTGTAATCCCAGGGGCGCACGCTCTCCAGGCCCAGCCCGGCGGCGATGCCCTGCACGATCTTCGCGGCCAGCGGCACGACCTCGTCCCGCACCGCCTCGTGGAAGGCGGCGCAGTCGGCGGGCGTGTAGTCCACGCGGTCCAGGGCCCGCCACTGGTAGTCACGGTAGGTGGGCAGGTCGGCGTTGCGGGCCAGTTGCCAGCGCGTGCCGATCAGGTCCAGCATCACGCCGTCCAGCTCGTCGGCCACGCCCATGTTGCTCTCGCTCAGGGCGCGCCACGCCGCCTCGCGCGCCACACGGTCCGGGCTGTCCAGGCGCTGTTTGGCCTGCGGGATGGTCAGCGTCTGGCCGTCCAGCGTGACCTCCTGGTTGCCAGTGGCGACCGAGTAGCGGTTCTTCTGTGCCTCGTGCGTGACGTTCAGGGTCACGTTCGCCTCGCGGTACAGGGCCGCCGCGTCCCGCATGCGCCGGAAGTTCAGCGCGAAGTCGGGTGCGGGTACGAAGTCCGGCACGGCCAGCAGTTTCTCCTTCAGCGCCTGATCGGCCCGCTCGGCCTCGGGCAGGACCGTCGCCACGAACGTCTGGTAGCGGCCCTGAATGTCCGGCTGGTCGGTGTGCAGGTCCGCGTGCGTGGACAGTTTGGCGGCCACGTCCATCAGGTCGCCGGTCACGGCGTTCCAGCCCTGCAGCCAGTCGGGCACGTCCGGGGCGGTCAGGGGCGCGTCCAGCAGCGCCTGAAAACGGCCCTGGAACGTCTCCCAGCGCGAATGCTGTTCAGGGACAGCCAGTTTGGCCTCCACGGCCTTCAGGTTGGATTGTTCGGAGGTCATCCCGCTGAGTGTACGCCGCGCCCGTTTACCCCTGGGAACCGCGGGCCGGTTTGCCCGGACGGGGTGAGCCGCGCCCGCTGTCCGGCAGCGCCTTGATTTCCGCCTCGGTCAGGCGGCGCAGTTCGGTGGCGGGCACGTTCGTCAGGACGCCCTGATCGGTGAACACGTCCACCGTGCCGCTCAGCGGGTGCAGTTTCGTGACCTTGCCACACGCGCCGCTGCCCTCATGGCACACGCGGGCGTTCTTGCGTGGCAGGTCGCGCAGCAGGTCCAGGTACTGGGTGTGCTCGAACTGCAGGCAGCACAGCAGCCGCCCGCACGGCCCCGAGAGTTTCTCCGGGTTCAGCGGGAGCTGCTGGTCGCGGGCCATGCGGATACTGACCGGCGCGAACTCCTGCAGGTGGTTCGACGAGCAGTTCTCGCGCCCGCAGGCGCCGAGCGTGCCGATCATCTGCGCCTGCTCGCGCGGCCCGACCGCCGCGAAGTTCACGCGCGCCCGCGTCTGCGAGCGCACCTCGCCGATCAGGCCGGTCAGTTCGATGCGTTCCTCGGCGCTGTAACTGACGGTCACGAGACTCTCGTCCAGCGTGAACTCGACCGCCACGATCTTCACCGGCAGGTTCTTCTGCCGGGCGCGGGCCCGTAGCAGCCACTTCAGGTCCTCACCGGACGCGTGCAGGGCCTCCCAGCGGGCCAGTTCCTCGGGCGTGGCGGCGTGCAGCACCGCGCCGTACCGCTCCTGCGGCTGGGGCTCGCCGGGTTCGCCGCGGACCGTCGCGATTTCCGGGCCGCGTTTTCCCTGCACCACGACCCGCGTTCCGACCGCATGAGGCTCCTCACTGAGCATCGGGTGGAGGCGGGGACTGCGCTCGAAGCGAACCGGCAGGACGACCATTACGCGCAGGATGTCACGCCGCGCCCCGCAGCGTCGAGACCCCATGCACAAACCCCGCCGGAAGTGCGGCTCTGAGCGGAGCGTTCTGGCGGGGTGCGGCAGGCCGCTCCGGTCAGTGCAGTTCGGCCATCACCTCGATCTCCACGCGCACGTCGCGGGGCAACCGGGCGACCTGCACGGTGCTGCGCGCGGGGTAGGGGGCCCGGAAGTGCGCCTCGTACACGGCGTTCATGGCGGCAAACTCGTTCATGTCGGCCAGGAACACCGTGGTTTTCACCACGCGGTCCAGGTCGGTGCCAGCGGCGGCCAGCACGGCTTTCAGGTTCGCCATGACCTGCTCGGTCTGCTCGGTGATGCCGCCGTCCACGAGGTCCCCGGCGGGCGTCAGGGGAATCTGGCCGCTGGTGATCACCAGGTTCCCGAACGTGACGGCCTGGCTGTACGGGCCGATGGCGGCGGGGGCGTCCGGCGTCTGGATGATGTCTTTCATGCCTCCGAGCATACCGGCTGCCGTTTGCTGTTGCGTCCGGAGTCCCTGGGAAGCGGTCAGGGGCGGGTGCTGCTGAGGGACTTCTCGGCGGGCGCGGACGCCAGATTCAGGGCCGCGCTGGGATGCTTCAGGATGTGACTGGCGCGCTGCGTGGCCTGCGCCCGCTGCCACACCAGCAGGCCTACCAGCGCGGCCGTGCCGAGCAGGCCGATCAGGGCCCGCCGTTCCGGGACCAGCATGATGCCCAGCAGCGTGAAGTACGCGATCATCAGCAGCAGGTAGGTCAGCAGGCTGTTGCCGCGCTGCGTGCTGAGCAGCACGTCCACGTACACCGGGCCGTCCTCGCGGCGCAGTGGCAGCTGGTAGGTGGGCAGGCGGCCCTCGCGCTGAACGTCGATGATCAGCGCCGTGATGTTGTCCGGGCCGCCCCCGTCGTTCGCGGCGTTCACCAGCACGCGCGCCGTCGCCTCGGGTTCCAGCGGGCGCGAGAGCAGCAGCAGCAGTTCCTGATCAGTCACGACGCTGCTCAGGCCGTCACTGCACAGCAGCAGCCGGTCCCCGCTGCGCAGCGGCAGGCCGAACATCTCCAGCCGCACGCGTTCCTCGCCGCCCAGGGCGTTGCTGACCACGCTGCGCCACTGGTGGTCGCGGGCCTCGGCCTCGGTCATGTGGCCCAGCCGGACCTGCTCAGCCACCCAGGAGTGATCCTCGGTCAGGCGGTGCAGTTCGCCGCCGCGCAGCAGGTACGCCCGCGAGTCGCCCACGTGCGCGATCAACGCCGCGCCCCGGTCGATCAGCGCGGCCAGCAGCGTGGTGCCCATCCCAACGTACTCGCCGACCGCGTGGCGCAGCACGGCCACATTCGCGGACTGCACCGCCTCGGCCAGTCGTGCGGGGGGCGTGCCGCGCCCATCGAGGTACTGCTGACTCAGGGCGTCCAGCGCGAGGTTGGCGGCCAGCTCACCGGCGGCGTGACCGCCCATGCCGTCCGCCACGGCATACAGGCCGCCCTGGGGCAGGTCCAGCGCAGGGCGGCGTCCTGATTGACGCCACCCTGGCGCTGACGGCCCACATCCGTTAGCAGACCAGACGTCAGAGAGGGCGTCGCGGTGGCGCGCATGAGTTCAATATAAGCCACGCGGTCAGCTTGACCTGCGCGAAACCGAACACCGGCCCCACTGTACCCGGCACAGACGCCCTGTCAGGTGCGCTCCGGCAGGCGCCCCGCCGAGTGCAGATCCGCGAAAATCCCCACCACCACAGGATCGAACAGTTCCCCGGCGTGTTCGCTCAGGTAGGACAGGGCCTCGGCGGCGGGCCAGCCGTCCTTGTACGGACGGGCGCTGACCAGCGCGTCAAAGGTATCGACCACCCGCACGATCCGGCCCCCCAGCGGAATGGCCTCGCCCATCAGCCCGGCCGGGTACCCGCTGCCGTCCCAGCACTCGTGGTGCGTCAGGGCGATCTGCGCCGCCAGTTGCAGCAGTGGCCCGCCGTCCACCGCGCCCGGCTGGGTCAGCAGCCGCGCGCCCAGCCGGGTGTGCTCGGCCATGTGCGCCCACTCGTCCGGCAGCAGCGGCCCGCGCTTGAGCAGAATCGAATCCGGAATGCCGATCTTGCCCACGTCATGCAGCCGCGCCGCCAGCCCCAGTTGCGCAGCCTCGGCGGGCGCGCTGCCCAGCGCCAGCGCCACGGCCTGCGCGGCGTCCCCCACCCAGCGGGTGTGCGGTCCCAGCGGCTCGTCCCGGAACTCCGCGCAGCTGGCCAGCAGGTCGATTACGGCCCGCTGACTGCGCGCCAGTTGCGCCGTGCGGACCTGCACCTCCGCCTCCAGCTCCTCGCCGCGCATCCGGTGCAGCCGCGCCTCCTCCCGCGTGGCGTCCAGACCCACGCGCGCCTGCGTGGCCCGCGTCCGCTCGTGCGCGTGCAGGTCCCGGCGGCGCGAATCGAGCGCATGAAACGCCCGGTGGTGCCCCAGCGCGCCCGCGTGATCCCCCAGCGCCTCGCAGGCCTCGCAGGCTGCTAGATGCAGCGCGGCGTGCTCGGCCAGCAGCAGGTCCGGGGGGTTCAGGGTCAGCGCCGCACGCAGCCCGGCCAGTGCCGACGCCGCCTCGCCCTGCGCCACCTGCGCCCGCGCCAGCTCCGGCAGCACCTGAAGGGCCTGCCGGGTCGCGCCCGCCTGCCGCAGGGCCGCCAGCGCTGCGAGCGCCGATTCCTGCGCGGCCGCCGGATCGCCGCGCCGCAGGTGCACGTGCGCCAGCGCCGAGTGCGCCTCACCGCGCAGCGCCAGCCGCTCGCCCGGATCGGGTTCATCCGCGCCCCGGGGACCGGAGGGCCCGTCCAGCAGGTGCAGCGCCTCCAGCAGCGTTCCCTGCGCCGCTTGCAGGTCCGGCCCGTCCCCACCCGCCGGGGAGGCGTCCGGTGTGGAGGCTGCGGCCCCGGTGCCCGGCCCGCCAGCCGCCGGCGCACAGGCCCGCAACTGCACCTGCGCCAGCCTCACCAGCGTGTGCGCCAGCCCCGGCTGCCCCGGCAGCGTGCGCCGCACCCGCAGGCTGCCGTGCAGGGCGTGCAACGCCGCGCCGTGGTCCTCCTGCCCGGCATGCGCCTGCGCCAGGTCCTCGATCAGGTCCACTTCCAGGGCCGGGTCGGCGGCTTCCTGCGCCAGCCGCAGCGCCAGCCCCAGGTACTCCAGCGCCTCGGAATCGCACGCCAGGTTCCGCTGCGCGCACGCCGCCTCACGCCACGCCAGCGCCTGCGCCCGCAACTGCCCGCCCGGCAGGAACGCCACGCATTCCAGCAGCGCCCCCAGCGCCTCCTGCGACTGCCCCAGGCGATTCAGGGCCCGCCCGCGCGCGTACAGCGCCCCCGCCAGCGCCGCGTCGTCCCCGGCCCCCCTGGCCGCCGCCTCGGCCTGCGAGGCCGCCCGGAGCGCCACACTCCACTCCGGCCGCGGCTGATAGGACGCGCCATCCAGGCCAAAACGGGACTGGGCGAACCAGAAGGTCATAACGTCCCTATCAGAGCGCACCGGGCCACGGCCGCGAAACCGCCCCACAGGGTTCCTCCAGTGGGGGGGGCCACTGCGTGAAGCCGCCTGCGGCAACCCCGCTTGCCACGGTGGACTTTCCCGGCTCCTCAGCCTGATGTGTCTGCGTACCCGGCTTCAGTTGGCTGACGGGTAACGGATCTGCTCGCGCAGCCACAGCATCAGGGCCTCGGCGCTGGCCGGGTTGGTCGCCAGTGGAATGTCGTGCACGTCGCACAGGCGCACCAGCGCCGATACGTCCGGTTCGTGCGGCTGCGCGGTCAGCGGGTCCCGGAAGAAGAACACGGCCAGCACCCGCTCCTCGGCCAGTCGCGCCCCGATCTGCTGATCGCCGCCCAGCGGTCCGGACAGCACCCGCTCGACCTCCAGGCCCGTCTGCTTGGCCAGGATGCCGCCGGTCGTGCCGGTCGCCACCAGATGAAAGTGCTTCAGGGTCTCCCGGTGACTCAGGGCGAACAGGGCCAGCTCCAGCTTCTTCTTGTCGTGCGCGATCAGCGCCACCTGCCGCCGGTTATCAGGCTGCGTGGGCGCGGCGGAATCTGCTGCGGTCATGCCCGACATTCTTTCACGCTCGGCCTTTCACGCGCGGCGCGCTTACCGGCCTACGCAGCGTCCTGAATGCGGATGCGGCGGTACCGGGCCTGCACCACGCACCACACGCCGTAACACAGTGTCCCGACTGCCACGAGCCCCAGCAGCAGATTCCCCGACGGCTGGGAGTTCAGCCACGTCAGTGCCTGCGAGATGCCCACCGTTTCACTGGCCTTGCGGTTCCAGGCGGCGACCAGCGCAAAGCCGCCGATGATCAGCATCAGCACCCCGCGCGACCCGATGCCCAGCTGTCCGGTCTTCACGAGGAGGTCCTTCACGCGGCCGTTCACGCCCGCGAAGTTCATGCGCTTCATGAATTTTGCGCCGTACGCCGTGAACAGCTGACTGCCTGCCAGGGCCAGCAGCCCCAGCCCCACCAGTCCCAGCAGCAGCTGACCGCCCGGCAGGTTCAGGACCGTCCCGGCCGCCTGCGCCTGACTGTCCCCGCCCTGCGGGGCGCTGCCCGACGCGGCCAGCCGGGCCGTGAACACCGCCAGCGTCAGGTTTACGCCGCCGCTCAGCAGGTACCCCAGCCTCTTGGCGATCCCCTTGGCCGCCGTGCCCTGCCGCTCGGGGTCCAGCACGGCGCGGATCAGTTGCCACAGCGCGTACCCGACCAGCCCGACCGCCACCACGGCCAGCAGCGCCGACCCGCCCGGCAGGTCCTGCAATTTCAGCAGGGCGCCGCGCGTGTCCGTGGTACGGCCTCCGCGCCCCAGCGCCACGCTCAGGGCCAGGAACCCCACCGTGAAGTACACGACGCCCTTGCTGGCGTACCCGACGCGCGCCAGCGTCTCCAGGCCCGGCGCGGCCTGCTGCGCGGCGTTCCCGGCTGCCTCGCGGGTGTCCTGCAATCCGGCCTTCACCTGCTCGGCCCCACGACTCACGCGGCTGTTCACGTTCTTCAGGTCTGCCATCAGACCCGCAGTGTGAACGACACCCTCTCTGCGCGGACCTGAACGGTACCGGGAGGCCTTGAGCTGACATCCGCCTTTTCTTCATGCAACGTGGGCGGGGCGGTGGGAGAGGGAAGGGCGGCGCGGCCAGCACGGAATCCCGTACCGACGCGCGCCGCCCTGTGACCCTGACAGCCCTGTGACCCTGGATTCAGCTCAGCTCAGGGCAGTTCGACCTCGAAGTCCTTCACGTCGCTCAGGTAGTCGGTCATCCAGGCCTTCAGGGTCGCCTTGGTGTACCCGCCCGCGATGGGCATGGTGGAATCCAGGTAGTACGCGCCCTCGTACACGTACGACTGCGTGTAGTAGTTGCTGTTCCAGTCGTTCGTCAGTTCGGTGTCCAGGTCTTCCTCGCTGTCGCTGTAATCCCAGTAGGTGCTGGCCGTCACGCGGCTGCACTTGCCGGCCGAGCAGCTGCTAAGCCACACGCTGACCTCGTACTCGCCGGCCATGACGGTCATGCTGGGGTCACTGTCCGGGCTGACCGGGTCCATGGTGACGCGGTACCCGGCTTCCTTCAGGGCGGCCATCAGCGCGGCGGGGGTCGAGGCCACCACCTGCGCGTTCGCGCCGGTCACGGGAGCGCCCGCGCCGCCCGCCAGGGCCGGGGTGGACAGGGTGAGGACGAGCAGCGCAGCAGACACCAGATTTTTGTTCATGCTTCACAGTACGACGCCAGCCCGGGGGACGTGCACTCACCTGCACCGGGTGTATCGGCCCGTGTCCCGCCCACCAGAATGACCGGCCCGCTCCACCCAGTTCTCACTCAACTCACGCTGTGGCGGTGACATCGTGAGGATCATGACCGATGAGCGTCCCCCCCCCCCCCCCCCCCCCCCCCCCCCCCCCCCCCGCCCGCCGCAAACGCACCTTCGGCGTGTACATCGGCCGCTTCGAACCCCCCCACACCGCCCACCTGCACGTCATGCTCGAGGCCCTGCACAGCGTCCAGAAACTCATCATCGTGATCGGCAGCGCCCGCGCCGCCCGCAACACCAAGAACCCCTTCACCGCCGACGAACGCCAGGACCTCATCACCGCCATGCTCCAGGAAGCCGGCATTCCCCGCACCCGCCTGCTGTTCGTGCATGTGCGCGACTACTACTACAACGAAACCCTCTGGCTCAGCGAAGTCCAGGCCGGCGTGCACGCCCACACGCGCGGCAGCACCGACGTCGCCCTCATCGGCCACATCAAGGACGAGAGCAGCTACTACCTCCGCTCCTTCCCCGCCTGGGAATTCATCCCCACCCACGTCGTCAGCGACCTCAGCGCCACCGACGTCCGCCGCGCCTACTTCGAAGGCCGCCACGGTGACGCCGCCCAGATGGTCCCACCCGCCGTGAACGCCTTCCTGGACACCTTCCGGCACGGCCCCGACTACGCCGAACTGAAAGCCGAGTACGACCACCTGCGCGCCTACCGCGCCGCCTGGAAAGACGCGCCCCACCCACCCATCTTCGTCACCACCGACGCCGTCATCACCCGCAGCGGCCACGTCCTGATCGTCCGCCGCGCCGGACTGCCCGGCCGGGGCCGCCTCGCCATGCCCGGCGGGTTCCTCGAACAGCACGAAACCCTCCTCGCCTGCGCCATCCGCGAAACGCACGAGGAAACCGGCCTGAACCCCAGCATCGACCTCGCCGCCGCCCTGCGCTCACAGGCTGTCTTCGACTACCCCGACCGCAGCCTGCGCGGCCGCACCGTCACTCACGCCTACCACTTCGATCTCGGCATCGGGCAACTCCCACGCCTCAGCGGCGGCAGCGACGCCAGCGAAGCCCTCTGGATGCCCATCAGCGACGTCCTCGCCCGCCCCGAACTGTTCTTCGAGGACCACCACGCCATCATCGAACACTTCGTCATGCGCGGGTAAGGTGTCACCATGAATCTGCGCGCTGCCCGTTGTTATGTCGGTGACTTCGATGAGCTTGAGGTCTTCATGGTCATGTTCGACGAGGGACCAGACCGGGAAGACAGCAGCGTCGCCTTCCAGATCAGTCTGTTCGACGATGGACAGGACGAGGAGCTGGGGATGGACACCTACTGTCTCGTGCTGGGAGGCAGAGCCTGCACCTACGGGGGGATTCTGGCCGTGTCTCTGATCCAGAGGGTGCTGACACTCACGCTTGCAGAAGACGCTCAACAGGAGCTGGGGATTACCGGGATCACCGTTGACGTGACGGCTGTGATGGATCAGTGGCAGGACATTCAGAATGGATTGATACGCGTCCTCTCGCAGGCGCGGGAGACGCCCGACATCCGCCTCGGCTGAACTATCCCTACCTCCCATACCTTGCCCGACCGTGACGGAACTTCCGTGCGGGTGCGCCGGGCGCGCCTAGACTGTGCGGGTGTTGCCTGCCCGTTCTCCTTACGCCCGCCTGGAGGGGTTCCTGCGGGACACGCTGGGCGGCGGGGCGACGCGCCTGCATGAGGAGGAGCCGGTTCCGGCGCGGACGGTAGGCGTCTCGGAGCTGGGCTGGAGTGACGCGGTGGCACGCGGTTTCGGCTTTCCGACGGTGTTCGCGCATCAGGCGCGCACGTTCGAGCTGATGCGCTCGGGCGAGAACGTGATCATCACGACGCCCACGGCGAGCGGGAAGACCGGGGCGTTCTTTCCGGGTGTGTTCGACCGCCTGGAGCGGGATGCGGAGGCGACGGCGCTGTTCGTGTACCCGCTGGTGGCGCTGGGGCAGGATCAGCGGGACAAGCTGCTGGAGTTCCGCGAGCGGGGCGGGTTTGGGTGGGAGGTGGCGTCGTTTCAGGGGTCGGCGCAGGGGTCGGCCGTGTTCCGGCCGGGCGTGCGGATGGTGACGGCCACGCCGGACAAACTGCACTGGTCGCTGGTGCAGCCGGGTGTGCGGGACTTCCTGCGGAACCTGTCGTTTCTGGTGCTGGACGAGGCGCACACGTACCGGGGCGGCTTCGGCAGCGAGGTGGCGGGCATGTTGCGCCGTTTGCTGGCGCTGGCGCGGGCGCTGGGGGCCAACCCGCAGGTGATCCTGAGTACGGCGACCATCGGGAACCCGGCGGAGTTCGCGCGGGAACTGACGGGCGTGGACGCCACCGAGGTCAGCGAATCCGGCGCGCAGCGGCACGGGAAACGCTACTACCTCGCGGACCACAGGGGGCAGCCCCGGCGCTTCTGGAACGCGGTGATGGACGCCAGCGCCCGGTACGACCTGAAGGTCCTGGCGTTCTTCCGGGGGCGGTCGCGGGCGGCGCGGCTGTACTCCACGTACCGGGCGCAGTCGGGGTACGCGGGCCGCGCGCACCTGTACATGGCGGGCACCAGTGACCGCGAGGGCCGCCTGTCCGAGTTCCGCCGCACGCGCAGCGGCGTGATGTTCGCCACGAACGCCCTGGAAGCCGGGGTGGACATCGGGGACCTGGAGGTCGTGATCATCGACGGGTATCCGGGCTCGCGCATGGCGTTCCGGCAGATGGCGGGCCGCGCCGGGCGGATCGCGCCGGGACTGGTGCTGTACCTGCCGTCCCTGAACGAGCAGGGCGTCCCGCAGCCCGCCGACGCGTTTTACAGCAACGCCGGGAATTTTCTGGACCTGCTGACCGGCCCGATCGAGAAGGCGGTCGTGGAGGCGAACAACCCGTACCTGTCGCCCCGGCATCAGGCGCGCGCGAACGAGGAATTCTACGCGGCGGGCCTGCCGGAACCGCACGCGGCCGCTCTCAATGCGCCCCGCTACTGGAACCTGCGCGGCGAGGGCAGCCTGAAGTACGTGGTGGTCGAGGCCGCCGACTGGGAGCGGCTGGGAGTGAACGCGCTGGACAACCCGCTGGAGAGCCCCAGCCAGCACTACGCCCTGACCGAGAAGCACGAGGGCGCCGTGTTCACCCTGGACGGCCAGGGGTACAAGGTGCTGCGCTGGGAGAAACACGAGGGCGGGACCGTCATCCTGGTCGAGCGGCACGACACCGCCAACCTGTTCACGCGCGGCCTGTACACCATCGAGGTCACGCCCCGCGAGATGGGCCGGTGGGTGCAGCGCGGTCCGCTGGCGTACCGGCACGGCGAGGTCGTCATCCGCCGCCGCTACACCGGCTACCAGATGCTCCGGCAGGTGTTCGAGCGCGTCTGCGTGGGCTGCGACCGCGAACCCGGCCCCGCCGAACGCAGCTGCGTGAAATGCGGCGGCCGCATCCAGGACCGCATGCAGGACCACAAGCTCTCCGAGCACCTGTACGACACGCCCACCGAACTCCCCCCGTTCCGCACCAGTGCCCTGGAGGTCGGCGTGGACGCCCGCGCCACCGACTACCCCACCGCTGTGGCGCACACCCTGAAACACCTGCTCCAGAAGGTCACGCCCGAGCGGGTCGCCTGCGACGAGAACGACCTGTCCGGCGCGTTCCGCGAGGGCCGCGACACGTACTTCTTCCTGTACGACGACTGGCTGGGCGGCCTGGGCGTGTCACGCCGCGCCTCGCTGCACATGGACGACCTGCTGCGTCGCGCGCTGGACCTGACCGCCAAGACCTGCTGCCAGAACCCGCACGGCTGCTTCGAGTGCATCGCCGTGAGCCGCTGCTACTCGCCCACCCTGCCCAGCGGGGAACGCCGCCCCACCGACAAGCACGCCACCCGCGCGTTCCTCCAGGCGGTGCTGGGCGTCACCGACGAGCAGCTGCACCAGCCCGTTCCCGCGCACCTGCGGCCCGACCACACCAGCACTGGTCACACCGCACTGGCCTCCACTCTGCTGCCCACCTCGCCGCCCCTGCCTGACGCGCCGCCCGCCCCGCCCGTCGGCTGGCCCCTTCAGGCCCGCGAGTTGCTGGACCTGCACGGCCTGAGCCTCCCGGAAGTCAGCGCCCGCCTGGGCATTCCCAGCCGCGAACTGCAACGCGCTGTCAGTACAACCCAGCCGCTGCGCCTGAGACACGCGAAATTCGGCGATGGCGTGTTCATGCAGGGTTTCCACCAGGGCGAACGCCGCGAGGTCCTCGTGTACTTCCCCGGCGTGGGCCAGAAACGCCTGCTTCTCAAGTTCGCCGGGCTGACCGTCATCGAGGCCGTCCCCACGCCCGCCCGCTGAGCGCGCCCCCGCCCGCGCCGTCTTGACCCTGCCCGGCTGCCCCCGGTATACTCATGCCCGCCTGAAAAGGCGCTCCGGGCACACCCTAGGGATATGGTGTAATGGCAGCACAGCAGATTTTGGATCTGCTTGTCTAGGTTCGAATCCTAGTATCCCTGCCAGAACATAGCGGCTCTCCGACCACCATCGGGGAGCCGCTTCTGCATGCCCCCAGATCAAGCGGCGCCCCTTTTCTGACCAGATCATCATGAGGCCAAACGTGACGCGGCTCATGTTCAGTCAGCCCCCCTTCACCGCCCGTCAGGTACCGGCGCCTACGCTTGAGGAGAAGAAAAGCCGCTTCCAGACCCCACCAGCGCAGGCCATCCCGGCCGCGCCCAGGACAGAGCGGCCCCGGAGACCCCCATGAACAAAGCTGCCCTGATCCTCGCCGTCCTCTCCACCGTCACCCTGGGCACGCCCGCCTCCGCCGCCCCCAAACTCAGCGCGCAGAGCATCATCGTCAACCCCGTCCCTACCGACCTCAGCGTCCGCGTGTGGGTGGACCGGGACCCCGGCGGCAACGGTACGCCCACCTACCGCGTCGGCGACGAGATCCGCATCGCCGCCACCGTCAACGAGGACGCGTACGTGTACCTGTTCAACGTCAATCCGGACGGCACCACCGACCAGATCCTCCCCAACCACCTCAGCGGCACCCACTACGTCCGCGCCGGACAGACCCGCACCTTCCCCGCCCAGGGCGACAACTTCGTGTTCAACGTCAGCGGTCCGCGCGGCCTGAACAAGGTCCTGGTCATCGCCAGCCGCACCGAACTGAACCTCAGCCAGCTCAGCTCCTACCGCAGCGGCGAGGCGTTCGCCACCGTGAAACCCACCACCACCCCCGGCTTCGCGCAGGCCCTGAGCATCGTCGTGAACCCCATCGCGCAGCCCGTGCCGCAGCAGAACTGGACCAGCGACACCGTCCGCTACACCGTCGGCCGCTAACCCCGCACCAACCGCGCCGCCCCCGAGTGATCCGGGGGCGGCGATTTCTGGGCGGTCAGCTGTTGGGCCAGTAAGGCCACGCGACCTCGGCGGCGGGCGCATCCGGGTCGGCCTGATCCCAGTCGTAGGGGTAGACCTCCCGGCAGATCAGGTCGCTGCAAGTGCCGTGCGCGCCGGCGTACGCGGCAGTCACGTCGAAGGCTTCCAGGATGGCGGGGAACTCGAACTGACGTTTCGTGACCGTCACGTACGCCTCGTGATGCGCCTCCTCCTCCCGCAGCGTGATCCCGGCCGTGGGCGTCAGGGTGCCGGTGTAGGGCACGCAGACTTCGACGGGACCGTCGCTGTCGGCGGTCACCGCGCCGTGGTAGATCACGAAGGGCGGTCCGGCAATCGCGGCGCCCTGCGCGGGAATGAACTCGATCAGACGCTTGATGCTGGGCGGCAGGAATCCGTCCAGGTCCGGCTGGTAGACGCGCCGCTGGATGGTGGCGATCAGTCGGGTGGGCAGGTCGCGGGTGTGCACGGTGAACGTCTGGGTCATGGTGTCTCCTTCGAGGGTGTTCAGGACGTAGTCGGCGAGGGCGCGGTGGGCGCGGTGCTGCTGCTCGGCACTGGCCCAGTACCGGCGGATCAGGGCCGGTCGTTCGCTGGGGGCCGCCTGCAGCACGGTGCGGATGGCGCTCAGGGGCATGTTCAGTTGCCGCAGCAGGCCGATCAGCCGGGCCGCGTCCAGTTGCGCGGGCGCGTAGTAGCGGTACCCGGTGTGAGCGTCCACGTGCGTGGGCGGCAGGAGGCCCAGGTCGTCGTACAGCCGCAGGGCCTTGGAACTCAGGCGGGTCGCCTGCGCGAACGCACCGATGGTCATGAGGGACGTGGGGGGTGAGGGCAGGTCAGTCATAAGGGCAGTTCGGTCATGGGCGGGCCTCCGGAGGTGAGTCCAGCTTGAGCCCTGCCCCTGGGGAAAGGTCAAGGGGAGAGGCGCCCCTGACGCTGAGCGGGTAGCCTGCGGGGTATGAAGCCGCTTCTGCTGGGTCACCGTGGCACGCCCCGACTGCATACCGAGAACACCCTGGTGGGGTTTCAGGCGGCGATGGACGCCGGGCTGGACGGCGTGGAACTGGATGTGCGCCGCCTGATGGACGGCACGCTGGTCATTCATCACGATCCGGCCCTGAAGGGGGGCGGGTCGCTGCCCGAGATGAGCGCCGCCGATCTGCCCGCGCACGTGCCGACGCTGGACGCCGCACTGGCCTGGGCGGCAGACACGGGGGCGTTCGTGAACGTGGAGATCAAGTTCGAGGGTGCCCGCCCGGATGACCGGGTGCACCGCACGCTGGACGCCATTCGCGCGCACGGCCTGTCGCGGCGGGTGATCGTCAGTTCGTTCAGTCCGCTGGTGCTGGACGCGGCCCGGCATCACGCGCCGGAGATTGAGCGCGGCTTCCTGTTTCACCGGGCGTACCGGGTAGGCGCGCTGGACCTCGTGCCGCTGGTGATGCGGCGCGTGCAGGGGGCCGCGCTGCACCCCATGCATCCGCTGATCGATGACGCCCTGATGGCTCAGGCCCGCGCCCACGGCTGGCGCGTGAACACCTGGACCGTGAATGACGCCGCGCAGGTGGCCCGCCTGAAGGCGCTGGGCGTGGACACCCTGATCGGCGACCTGCCGGACGTGCTGCTCACCGCCCGCTGAAGAGGGGAGTGGAAGAGGGTTGTTGGTAGCCTTGACATGTCCGGGGGCACCGCGCACACGCTGTTGACCATCAGCCATCAGCCATCAGCCAGTCCTGCTGGTAGTGCTGCGCGAAGTCCTCGATGGTGTGGCCGGTGCTGCCGGTCAGGGTGTGCAGGTCCGTGGTGGTGGGGGCCGTGTCGTCCGCGCGGATGGGCGGGTAGATGGAGGCGATGCCGCGCGCTTCCTCCTCGTCGCTCTCGCCGGTGGAGACCAGGAAGTCCACGAAGCCGTCGTCGTCGACGGGACGGTACGTGATGGTGTGGCCCAGGGCGCTGCTCAGGGCGGCGGCAACGGCGTGCCGGTCGGTGGAGTGCGGGCCGGTCAGGTCGTACTCGCGGGCGTCGTGGCCGGGCTGGGTGAGGACGATCACGGCGGCGGCGGCGATGTCGCGCGTGTCGATGAAGCTGGTCCGGTGATCCCCGGCGGGTTCCGCGAACTCGTGGCGGTCGCGGACGCCGCGCCGGAACATCTGGTTGTAGTTCTGCATGAACCAGTTGGGGCGCAGGACCGTCCAGTTCAGGCCGCTGGCGCGCACGGCGTCCTCGGCCTCGCCCAGCGGGTTGTCGCCCTGCTCGGCACCGAACCCGGATTGCAGGACGACGCGCTCCACGCCCGCTTCCTTCATGACACTCAGGGCGCGGGCCAGGGTCTCTGTGTCCACGGTTTCCGGGACAATCAGGTACACGCCCTGCGCGCCAGTGGCGGCCTCGCGGACGCTGGCCTCGTCACCGAAGTCGAAGTGCACGGCGTGCGCGCCGGGCGGGAACGACGCCCCCTGTGGGTGGCGGGTGCCTGCGCGGACCTGCTGTCCGGCGCTCAGAAGCTGGGGCACGAGTTCGCGCCCGACGTTTCCAGTGGCGGCAGTGACGAGAATCATGACCTGACTGTAGGTGCCGGGGACTGTCAACCTGGAGTCCGGGTGCCAGTGTGAAGGAACGCTCTGGGGGTTCTGCGGCTCACAATTGCTTGACAGCGCCCTGATGCGAGGAGCCTACTTTAATTCTCATGAACCGAATACTGCTGACGGCAGCCCTGCTGGGCTTGACGAACGCTTCTCTGGCTTCCGCGCAGACCACCGTGGAATTCTGGCATTCCTTCGGGGACGCCAAACGCAGCGGCTGGATTCAGGCCCGCGCGGACGAGTACAACAAGACGCACAGCGGCGTGAAGGTCGTCCCCAGTTACAAGGGCAGCTACAACGACAGCCTGCAGGCGACCATCCTCGCCGCGCGGCAGGGTAAGGCCCCGGCACTCGTGCAGATCTTCGAGGTCGGCAGTCAGCTGGCGCTGGACAGCGGCGCGTTCCAGCCGGTCAGCAGTGTCAAGAACGTCGATTTCAGCGATTACATCAAGCCCGTCATCAACTACTACACCATCGGCGGGAAGGTGAACAGCCTGCCGTTCAACTCCAGCAGCCCGGTCCTGTACTTCAACCAGGACCTGATGAAGAAAGCGGGCCTGAACCCCAAGCAGCCGCCCACCACGTACGGCGGACTGATCAAGGCCTGCCAGAAGATCGAGGCGGCCAACCTGGACACCACCTGCTTCGGCATGAGCCTGAACGGCTGGTTCATCGAGCAGTGGATGGCGCAGCAGGGCGCGCCGCTCCTGAACAACGGCAACGGCCGCCAGGGCCGCGCGACCGCCACGAACCTCGACAGTAAAGCCGCGAAGAACATCTTCACGTTCTTCAAGACCATGCAGGACCGCAAGTACTACACCTACACCGGCAAACTGGAAGACTGGGACGGCAGCGACGCCATCTTCACGAACCAGAAGTCCGTGTTCCACATCACGTCCACCGCCGACATCGGCAACATCCGCGACGCCGCGAAGAAAGCCGGCTTCAGCGTTGGCGTGGGCGTTCTGCCCATCGCGGACGGCAGCAAACGCAACGGCGTGGTGATCGGCGGGGCCAGCCTGTGGATCAGCAAGGGAATCAGCAAACCCCAGGCGGAAGGCGCGCTGGACTTCGCGCTGTACATGACGAACACGCAGAACATGGCCGAGTGGCACAAACTGACCGGGTACTACCCCGTGCGTCAGAGCAGCATCGAGCTGCTGCGCAAGCAGGGCTGGTTCACGCAGACGCCCCTGCAACTCGTGGCGTTCAACCAGCTGACCCGCACCGTGCCCAGCGCCGCCACCGCCGGTGGCCTGAACGGCGCGGCCATCCAGACCCGCAAGATCATGGAAGAAGGCGTGCAGAAAGTCCTGGGCGGGCAGAACGTGGACGCCGCGCTGAAGGAAACCAAGGCCCGCGCCGACGCCGCCCTGGCCGAGTACAACGCGAACTTCAAGTAATACGGACTCCGATTGAATGGCTTGCAAAGCCGTTCAATCCGAGTGGACGCGAGTAGGAGCAAAGAGGATTCCGGGCGTGGAGTTGGCAACCCGGTGCATGGGCGGGTTGTTAACGAAACAGACGGAATCCGTATAAGCGCCGGACCTGTCAGGATCACGCCGTCACCGTGCGCTGACCCCAACCGTCCTGCCCGCCGCGCGGCCCGCTCCCTCCCTGACGGAGGGTGGGCCGCCCGCGTCATTCCAGCCCCTGTGTTCCGGCTGCACCCTTTCCTGGAGGTACCCCGCATGACCGCCCTCTCCGACCCCCCCGTCCGCCCATGCTGAGCCCTGGCCGCGCCCGCCCCACCCCGGACGCCGGGGAGAACGCCGTGTTCCGGGGCCGCGCCCTGCCGTGGGTGTTCCTGCTGCCCAGCCTGCTGATCCTGGCGGTGTTCATCTACCTGCCGGCCCTGCAGACGCTCAGGCTGGCCGCGTACCGCGCGAACGTGATCCTGGGCACCGAGCAGTTCGTGGGCCTCGCCAATTTCGCCGAGTTGCTGTCCAGCCCCGCGTACCGGCAGGTGGCGCTCCAGACGCTGGTGTTCACGGTCCTGACCGTCACGTTCGGGCTGCTGCTGTCCCTGGGACTGGCGTGGCTGGCCAGTCGTCCCGTGCGCGGCGCGAGTACGTACCGCCTGCTGCTGATCTACCCCTACGCCCTGAGCCCCGCCATTGCCGGAACGCTGTGGCTGTTCCTGTTCAACCCGGAGATCGGCGTGGTGAACGCCCTGCTGGGCGAACTGTTCGGCGTGCGCCCCCGCTGGCTGGACACGCCCGTCCTGGCGTTCGGGCTGGTCACGCTGGCCGCCATCTGGAAGGGACTGGCGTACAACATCGTGTTCTACCTGGCCAGCATTCAGAACCTGCCGGGCGACGTGATGGAAGCCGCCGAGATCGACGGCGCGACCCCCGCGCAGGTGTTCTGGCGCGTGGCGTTCCCGCTGCTGAGCCCCATCACGTTCTTCCTGGTGTTCACGAACATCATCGCGGCGCTGTTCGACTCGTTCGCCCTGACGGACATCCTCACGCGCGGCGGGCCGTACACCGGGAATGCCGGGGCGACCACGTTCCTGGTGTACCAGCTGTACCAGGACGGCTTCGTGAACTTCAAGACCGGCGCGGCCGCCGCGCAGGCCGCCCTGATGCTGGCGCTGGTGGCGTTCGTCACCTGGATGCAGTTCCGGCTGGGCGAGAGGCGGGTGCACTATGGCAGTTAAGCACCCGGCCGCGCCGCCCGCCCGCGCGGACCGCGCCGCCCCCCGCTCCCGCCGCGCGCGTGGCGTGTGGGTCACGCACGCCGCGCTGATCCTGGCGATCCTGATCATCAGCGCGCCCCTGATCTTCGCGGTCATCAAGAGCACCCAGACGTCCAGCGTCGTCCTGAGCCCCAGCCTGCTGCCCGGCGGCGCGTTCCTTCAGAACCTCTCGGGCGTGTGGGAGGACGCGCACCTGGGCCGCTACATGCGCAACAGCCTCGTGGTGGCCGTGTGTGTCACGGCCGGAAAGACCACCCTGGCCCTGCTGGCCGCGCTGGCATTCGTGTACTTCCGCTTTCCGCTGAAGGGCGCGGCGTTCACGCTGGTCCTGCTGTCCCTGATGCTGCCCACCGAGGTGCTGATCATCGCGCTGTTCGATCTGGTCAGCCGCGACCTGAAGTGGGCGAACACGTACGCCGCGATCATCGTGCCGTTCCTGGCCAGCGCGACCGGCACGTTCCTGTTCCGGCAGCACTTCCTGAGCATCCCTACCAGCCTCGCTGACGCCGCCCGTATCGACGGCTGCGGCCCGCTGCGGTACCTGACGCACATCCTGATTCCCATGAGCACCAACACCATCGGCGCGCTGGCCGTCATTCAGTTCGTGTACGCCTGGGATCAGTACATCTGGCCGCTGGTGATCATGCAGCAGGACGACAAACAGGTCGTGCAGGTGGGCCTGCGCAAACTGATCGAGGTGGGCGGGCAGACCGACTGGGGCGCCGTGATGGCCGGCGCCGTCATCACGGCCCTGCCGCCCCTGATCGTGTTCACGGCCCTGCAGAAGCAGTTCAGCAGGGGTTTCGCGCTCACCGAGGACAAGTAGGCACTCGGGAGCCACGCACCTCCCTGACTCCGGGCTGACCGGCCGCGCACGTTCCTCTGACGTGCGCGGCTTCAACTGACGGATGTGAATCCCTCATTGACCGCTCGTACGTCCGTGAAAGCCCTCATGATCCGCCTGTCTGCTGCGCTGGCGCTGGGCGTGGGGTCCGCGCAGGCCGTCACGCTGGCCGGGTACGCGGAACTGCCCGCCGATACCTTCGCTGCCGGCCCCGCCAGTGGCGCGTGGAGTAACGGCCTGCGCGGCCAGCCCCGCTTTCAGGGGCAGCCGGTGCAGGGCTTCAGCGGCGTGCAGTTCGCGCCGGACGGCACCTACCTGTTCCTCAGCGACAACGGGTTCGGCGCGAAGAACAACAGCGCCGACGCCCTGCTGCGCCTGAACCGCCTGACCCTCACCCCGAAGACCGCGCCCACGGGAACCGGGAAGGTGGAGGTGGGGGCGTTCATTCAACTGCGTGACCCGGAGCGGCGCGTGCCGTGGCAGATCGTGAACGAGGCCAGTCCGGAGCGCCTGCTGACCGGCGCGGACTTCGACCCGGAAGGCTTCGTGGTTGCGCCCGACGGGACCCTGTGGGTGGGCGACGAGTTCGGCCCGTACCTGCTGCACTTCAGCGCGGACGGCGTGCTGCTGACCGCGCCCATGCCCACCCCAAACCTGCCGGGCCTGCCCACCCTGACCGGCCGGTCGCCCATCGTGATCGGGCACCGGGGCAGCAGCGGCACCCGCCCGGAACACACCCTGGAAGCGTACCGAGTGGCCATCGAGGCGGGCGCGGACTTCATCGAGCCGGATCTGGTCGTCACGAAAGACGGCGTGCTGGTCGCCCGGCACGAACCCGTCATGGTCATCCTGGATAAGGACGGCAAGGTCACGGAGGCCACCACCGACGTCGCCACCCGCCCCGAATTCGCCGGGCGCGTGAAGACCAAGAACCTCGACGGGCAGGACGTCACGGGGTACTGGGTCGAGGATTTCACGCTGCCGGAACTCAAGACCCTGCGCGCCGTGGAACGCCTCCCGGCGCTGCGCGGCCGCACCTTCGATGGGCAGTTCGAGGTGCCCACCCTGAGCGAGATCATCGCCCTGATCCGCGACACCGAAACCCGCACCGGCCGCCGGGTCGGTATCTACCCCGAAACGAAACACCCCACCTTCATGGCCGCGCAGGCCGGCGTGAACACCTCGCAACTGCTGATCGACACCCTGAAGAAGGAGGGGTTCACGGACCCGGCGCGCGTGTTCATCCAGTCCTTCGAGACCACCAACCTGCGCGACCTGAACAGCACCATCATGCCCGCCGCCGGCGTGAAACTCCCGCTGGTGCAGTTGCTGGGCGGCCAGACCGGCGCGCCCTACGACCTGAGCGCCCGCAAGGACCCCCGCCAGAACGCCGACCTGACCACCCCGGCCGGCCTGCGCGACATCGCCACGTACGCCAGCGGCATCGGCCCCAGCAAGGGCTGGATCATCGACGGTAAGGGGCAGACCACGGACTTCGTGACCCGCGCGCACGCCGCCGGGCTGCTCGTGCATCCGTACACCTTCCGGAACGAACCCACCTTCCTGCCCGCCCAGTACGCCAACAACCCCGAAGCCGAGATGCGGCAGGCCATTCAGGCGGGCGTGGACGGCCTGTTCACCGACTTCCCCGCCACCGGCGCGAAAGTGGTCGCCGAGTACGCCGCGCCCGAAGTCCGCAGCCCTCAGCACCCCGCCTTCACGCAGGGCGGCAGCAGCAGCGCCGCCACGCTGGGCAGCAGCGGCGGCTTCGAGGGCCTGACCCTCAGCCCCGACGGGAAGACCCTGTACGCCCTGCTGGAAAAAACCGTGGCTGGCGACGCGCCCGGCCAGCTGCGCCTGCACGCCATCGACCTCGCCACGCAGAAGTGGACCCTGACCGGCCGTTACCCGCTCGACGCGCCCGGCAACGCCATCGGGGACATCACGCCCGTGAACGCCTCGGAACTGATCGTCATCGAACGCGACGGTGGCAGCGGCGACGCCGCCCGCACCAAACGCCTCTACCGCGTCAGCCTGACCGACCGGAACACCGACGGCACCCTGAAAAAGACCCTGCTGGCCGACCTGCTGAACATCGCCGACCCGCAGGGCCTGGCACCCAGCACGACCGGCGGCGTGTTCCGCTTCCCGTACGTGACCATCGAGAACGTCATCGTGCTCGACGCCACCACCGTCCTCGTCGCCAACGACAACAACTACCCCGGCACCGGCGGGCGCGGCGCGGCCATCAAGGACACCAACGAGTTCATCTGGCTGAAACTCGACGCGCCCCTGACCCTCGCGCCCGGCGTCGGCCGCCGCTGATACGGACTCCGATTGAATGGCTTGCAGAGCCGCTGGGTCCGAGCGGACTCGCAGAGCTTCGCAGAAGAGCGAGAAGGAGAGAAAACGCCCCTCCGGGCGTGGAGTTGGCAACCCGGTGATGTTCCGGGTTGTCAGCGAAACAGACGGAATCCGTATGAGCATCACGCGCCGCTGTCAGAATCCCGAAATACCCCGCGTGGCACACTGAACTCCGGACCGGCAGACTCCGCGCGGTGATCCCCGCGCCCTGCCCAGCCCCCACACCCCCAACTCAGGGCCGCCCGCCGATGTTCCCCCGGCCGGGCGGCCCTTTTTTCGCGTGGCGCTCAGCTCAGGCCGTACAGGTCCGCGTACTTCCCGCGCAGGTACGCGAGGTACGGCGCGGCCGTCATGCCCTGCCCGGTCGCGCGTTCCACCAGTTCGTTCGGCGTGAACGTCCGCCCCGGCGCGTACACGTGCTCGCTCAACCAGCCGTGCAGGCGACCGAACTCGCCGCGCGCGAACTCCGCGTCCAGCCCCGGATTCGCGGCGCTGGCAGAGGCGTAGAACTGCGCGCTCAGCACGTTCCCCAGCGTGTACCCCTGGAACACCCCGCCGATCCCGCCGCTGAACCAGTGCACGTCCTGAAGCACCCCGTCCACGTGACTGGGCGCGCGCAGGCCCAGGTTTGCCTCGTACGCCGCGTGCCACGCGTCCGCCAGATCAGAGACCGCCAGCGACCCGCCCAGCAGTTGCCGCTCCAGCTCGTAGCGGGTGATCACGTGCAGGTTGTACGTCAACTCGTCCGCGTCCGTGCGGATCAGGCTGCGGCGCACCACGTTCACCGCGCGGAACATCTCCTCCTCCGTCACGTCGTTCAGCTGCTCCGGGAAGGCGTCCCGGAACCGGCCGAACTGCCCCGCCCAGAACGCCCGCGAGCGGCCCACGATGTTCTCCCAGAGCCGCGACTGACTCTCATGCACCCCGGCGCTCACGCCGCCACCCAGGGGCGTGTCCAGCAGCTCTGAAGCCACGCCCTGCTCGTACAGCGCGTGACCCACCTCGTGTAGCGTCGAGTACAGCGCGTCCGTCGGGTCCGCCAGTTGCGCCCGTGTCGTGATCCGCACGTCCCGCGCGCCCAGCCGGGTCATGAACGGGTGCGCCGTCAGATCCTGCCGCCCCCGCGTGAAATCGTACCCGTACAGCGCCCCGATCTCCTCACCCAGCCGCAACTGAGTGGGAATCGGGTACTCCCGCGCCAGGAAATCCGTCCGGGGCGCCGGGGCCGCTGCGACCGCGTCCACCAGCGGCACCAACGCCGCGCGCAACTCGGCGAACACCGCGTCCACCTGAGCGGCCGTCATGCCCTCGTCCGAACGGTCAATGAAGTAATCCATCGGCCCCGCGAACTCCGGGAAGAACGACGCGCCCTCCAGACTTAGGTCCAGCGTCCGCTCCAGCAGCGGCACCATCCGCGCCCAGTCGTTCGCGGGCCGCGCCTCCACCCACGCCGCGTAACTCTCCCCGGCATGCTGCGACGATGCCCGCACGAACGCCGCCGGAAGCCGCGTCGCCCGCTCGAACTCCCGACGCGCCACCGCCAGCATCCGCGCCTCCACCGGCCCCAGGTCCAGCGCGCCCGCCTGATCCAGCAGCCGCCCGTACCCCGCGTCCGTCGCCCGCCCGTGCCGCACGCCCGCCAGCAGCGCCTGCTGCCGCGCCCGGCCCGACCCCGCCGCGCCCGGCAGGTGCGTACTCTGATCCCACCCCAGCAGCGCCCCGATCCCACCCAGGTCCGCCAACTCCTGCCAGTGCGCCCGCAGCGCCACCCACGTCTCATGCTGTGTCATGACCCGCAGGGTACCGCGCACCTGCGGCAGATCGCGCGCCGACCGGATGTCAGACTGCCCGCATGCCCACACCCCTGCCGCTGGAGGAACTCGTCACCCTGCCCATCACGATGGGCCTGACCGTCTCGCCGGACGGTGAGCACGTCGCGTACTACGACAACCGCAGCGGCCGCATGGAACTGTGCAGCCTGCACCTGCGCACCCGCGAGCGCCGCCAGCACACCAGCGGGCAGGCCCCCGCCACCCCCCGCAGCGCCCCCGTCTGGAGTGCCGACAGCCGCGCCCTGTTCCTCGCCTGGGACCACGACGGGAACGAACGCACCGCCCTGCACGTCCTCACCCTGGACACCGGTGAAGTGCGCGCCCTGCACCACCAGCCCGGCAGCATGGACTTCCCCGTGCATGCCCACCCGGACGGCACGCGCCTGCTCGTGAACTCCACGCGCGGCGGTCAGATGAACGTCTGGCAGTACGACCTGACCCGCAGCGGCGAGGACGCCTGGACGCCCCTGACCACGCAGCCCAACAGCACCCAGGCGGTCGCTTACAGCCCCGACGGCGGCCGCATCAGCCTGAACACCAACGAGAGCCCCGACCTGCGTAACATGGACGGGTACGTCATGAATGCCGACGGCACGGGAATGCGCCGCGTGCTGCACGTTCAGGAAGGCACCCGCGAGAGCGTCGGACACTGGCACCCGGATGGCACGCACCTGACCGCCGCCAGCGACGCCGCCGGGCACAGCCGCGCCGGACTGCTCGACCTGACCAGCGGCGAGGTGAAGTGGTTCACGCCCGAAGGCGGACCCGAGGAGACCCCCGGCCGCATCAGCCCGGACGGCCAGTGGCTGAGCGTCACCCGCAACGCCGACAGCACCCTCACGCCGCTGCTGTACAGCCTGGACACGGCCGCCCCCCGCGCCCTGCACCTGCCGCCGGGCCTGAGTAGCGGCACCCAGTACGCCCTCGGGCATCAGCTGCTCGTGGGGCACGCCACCACCACCACCCGCGCGGACGTCCTCCTGTACGACCTGACCACCGACACTACCAGCACCCTGATCCCCGCCGAATACGGCACCCTGAACCCCGAACAGTTCACGCCCGGCCAGTACGTGCACTACCCCAGCCCCAGCGCCCACGACCCGCAGGTACAGGTGCCCGCCATCCTCTACGCACCCACTGGTCTCGACCCGGCCGTCCGCCACCCCGCCCTCGTGCACGCGCACGGCGGCCCCACCGCGCAGTTCTTCCGTACCTTCGACGACGAGGTGCAATACCTCGTCAGCCTCGGTTACACCGTCATCTGCCCCAACGTGCGCGGCAGCACCGGCTACGGCACCCCCTGGCGCGACGCGAACCTGCGCGACTGGGGCGGCCGCGACCTGCAGGACATCGCCGCCGCCGCCTTGTACCTCGCCACGCTTCCCCACGTCGATCCCGCCCGCATCGGTCTGTATGGCGGAAGCTACGGCGGTTACCTCTCGTACCTCGCGCCCGTCAAACACCCCGACCTGTTCAAAGTCGCCATTCCCATCGTCGGGATCACCGACCTGCACCAGCTGCACGCCGACAACAGCCGCGACATCCCTCAGCTCGCCTACTACTTCCGCACCATGATGGGCCACCCCGACGAGCACGCCGACCTGTGGCGCGACCGCAGCGCCATCACCCACGCCGCGAACCTCAACGCTCACCTGCTCATCCTGCACGGCACCAACGACCCCCGCTGCCCGATCAACCAGGCCCGGAGCTTCCGCGACGCCCTGAACGCCACCGGCAAACACGAAGGGCAGGACTACGAGTACGTGGAATTCGACGACCAGGGCCACGGCACCGCCGACCCCGCCGCCCGCATCCGCACCACCGGGCTCATCGCCGACTACCTCGCCCGGCACCTGTAACCAAGCCATTCAGTCTGCGCCAACTGGCCGATTCCCCACCCGCCTCACCCCGCGCAGACTGGGCGCATGACCGACCCCGCCCTCTCCCGGCGCCTCTCGTACCTGCTGCGTCACGCCCCGCACGAGGCGGGCCTGACTCTCGCGCCCGGCGGATGGGTGCCGCTCGCGCCCGTGCTGACGCACCTGAACACCACCCGCGCCCAGGTCGAAGCCGTCGTCGCGGGGAGCGATAAGCAACGCTTCAGCCTGCGCGGCGACCACATCCGCGCCAACCAGGGGCACAGCGTGCCCGTCGACCTGCAACTGCATCCCAGCGTGCCGCCCGCCCTGCTGTATCACGGCACGCACGCGGGCGCCCTGCCTGCCATCCGCGAGGGTGGACTGCGCTCCATGAACCGCCACCACGTCCACCTCTCGCCCGACCCGGACACCGCCCGGCGAGTCGGCGCGCGGCGCGGCCCGCCCATCACTCTCACCATCCGGGCAGGGGAGATGCACACCGCCGGACACGTGCTGTTCGTCAGCGAGAACGGCGTGTGGCTGGTGGACATGGTGCCGCCTGCGTTCATCGACGGTGCATAAGGCATGAAAACGGTTGCTGTTCGTGCCGTGCTGGACGGTAGAAATCAGGCCGGCCGATAGGGGTTGACGTGCCCTGCATACTGGGGTATCCTTTCCTTATCACCGCCGAAGAAGGCGGGTTTTTCGTTTTAGGCTATTTTCCCTGCTTTGCCCCACCCCCAGCCCCAGAGGGACGGGGGAGCCAAAGTCGGCACTGGGCAAGAGGTTTGACTGACGCAGCCGCTGGTGGTTTGCGTTCTGCTTTTTTCCCTCTCCCCCTGCGAGAGAGGGAGGGAGGCGCGAAGCGACGGAAGGGTGTGGGGACGCGCGGCCACCATCATGTGCAGGAGGAACGCGACCGTACTGGGTCAACTGTGGGAGCGGGGTTTCGCGCTTCGGGCTACCCTGCCCCTATGGATCTCGCTGCTGCCCGCGCCGCCCTGCAAGCCGCCTCTCGCGTTGCTGTGCTGACCGGCGCGGGCGTCAGTGCCGAGAGCGGCATTCCCACCTTCCGGGACGCGCAGACCGGCCACTGGGCGCGCTTCAAACCTCAGGATCTCGCCAGTCCGCCCGCGTACCGCCGCGACCCGGAGATGGTGTGGGAGTGGTACGCGGGCCGCTACCGGGACGTGCTGGCCGCGCAGCCGAACGAGGCTCACCACCTGCTCGCCCGGCTGGAGCGCGAGAAGGGCGCGGGCTTCTTCCTCGCCACGCAGAACGTGGATGGCCTGCACCACCGCGCGGGCAGCGGTACGCACGGCGGCACGGTCGTGGAACTGCACGGCAACCTCCTCAGCGCCCGGGACGAGGTGACGGGCGAAATCCACCCCCTCGCCGCGCCCGCCGAACTGGTCACGCCGCCCACCTCGCCGCTCGGGAACCGCATGCGGCCCAACGTCGTCTGGTTCGGCGAACTCCTGCCCGAGGACGCCCTGGAAGCCGCGCAGGACGCCTTCGCCGCCGCCCAGGTCGCGCTGGTCATCGGCACCAGCGGGGCCGTGTACCCCGCCGCCGGACTGGCCGCCGAGACGCTGCGGCGCGGCGGGATCGCCATCGAGATCAACCCTACCGACACCGAGATCTCGCACCAGATGACCTTCGCCGTGCGGGACGTCGCGTCACGCGGACTCGCCGCGCTGCTCGAATGAAGAAAGGACTCGTCCCGGCGCGCATCTGGGGCCTGCTCGCCAGCGAGGCCGACCGCGTGGTGCTCTTCCGGCGCGGCCCCTCACGCTGGACGCGCGTGTACCTGTGGGACACCGCCACCGACACCCTCTCGCCCGGATCGTGGTTCCACGGGCGGCTGTACGAGTGGATGAGCGACCTCTCTCCCGACGGCGAGCACCTGCTGTACCACGCGCAGAACGAGTCAAAACGGCAGCAGGCGCTGGCAATGGAACGCTACGGCGTCAGAATGTGGGACTGGACGGCTCTGTCGAAACCGCCGCAGGTTCACGCCATCGGACTGTGGAACGCCTCGGACGGCTGGAGCGGTGGCGGCGCGTTCCGGGACTCACGGACGATTCAGGTCAACCACACCGACCTGACGAAACAGCAACTGATTCGCCCGCCGGGTTTTGAGGTCCTGCATCCTACGGGCACGTTGCGGGTGGATACCTTCCGCGTCGTATTGAAACGGACGGGTTGGCACGTCGCTCATCAGCCGAGACGCTGGATCGGCATGGGTGAAGCGGACCCGTTCACCCTGCGTAAGAAGTCACTGGAACTGAATTTCATCAGCGATCAGCGGTATCACCGCTTCGTCCGGTACCGCTGGCTGGCGGAAGGACCGTCGCCCGATCTGGAGGGTGCGACCTGGGCCGACCTCGACCGTCGGGGGCGGCTGTTGATCGCCCGCGCCGGACGCGTGTTCATCTGGCGCGGGGGGCAGGAGGCGGAACTGGCGGACCTGAACGCCGACCAGCCGCCCCGCCCGGCTCAGCCCGCGTAGGGGTTGGGGCGCGTGGCCTCCTGCGCGAGCCACTGCGCCCAGGTGCGGCCCACGCCGCTCAGGTCCGGGCGGGTCAGGGGCGTGAAGCGCCGCGCGGCCGGGATAGGCACGAGGCGGGTGCGTGCACCGGTCGCGTCGGCCCAGCTGCGCGCCAGTTCCGGCAGTGGGATGACCTGTGGTCCGACGATGTCCGGCGCGCGGCCCTGCGGGTCGCCCAGTGCCACCTGCGCCACCCCGGCGGCGGCGGCGTGGATGTCCACCGGCTGGAGGGGCAGGCCCGGCAGGGGCAGCAGCGGCGCGCGGGTCAGGCGCGACAGCATGAACGCCACGAACTCGTGGAACTGCGTGGCGCGCACCACCGTGAACGGCACGCCACCCGCCGTGACCAGCGCCTCCGAGTGCGTCTTGGCGCGGTAGTAAGGGAAGGCCCGCACCTGATCGCAGCCCACGATGCTGACGTACACGACGTGCCGCACGCCCGCCTCCCGCGCCGCCGCGAGGAGCACGCCGGTCATCTCGACGTCCGCCTGGGGCCGTGACGGCTGGCTGGCGGCGTGAATGACGGTGTCCACACCGCGCAGTGCGTCCGCTAGGCCCGCGCCGGTCTGCAGGTCACCCTGCCGGAAGGCGGGGCGGGGGTCGGCGTGGCGGGACAGGACGCGCACGTCCGCGCGGCCTTCCAGGGTATGCGTCAGGGCGCGGCCCAGCACGCCGCTGCCTCCGGTCACGAGCATCGTTGTCATGGGGTGGCCTCCAGCGGCGCGAAAAGGGGAGAAGAGGACGGGCGGCTTTCAGCAGACGCCATGGCGCATGGCGGATTGTCCCCCGGCGGGTGTCTGATTTCTCCCACACCCGTTCAGGGAAAGCCTGTTAATTTCTAGGTGGCCCGCTCCTCTGGGGTGGGCCGCTTCCTTCGGGGCGGGGTGAAATTCCCTACCGGCGGTGATGGCGTGAGCCTCAGCCCGCGAAGCCCGCGCAATTTGCACCACGCGCAGGCCCGATCTGGTGGGAATCCAGAGCCGACGGTCAGAGTCCGGATGAGAGAAGGAGGAACGCTGCCTGCCCCCCAGCAGGTAGCGACAGACCATGTATGAAGTGAATGCTCCACCCGCAGGGGTGGCGGCGGCACTGCCGGTAGACGAGCGGTTCATGACGCTCGCGCTTGAGCAGGCTGCCAGAGGACTGGGCCGCACGGCGCCGAATCCCCCCGTGGGCTGCGTGATCGTGCAAGGCGATGAACTGGTGGGTCGAGGCTTCCACCCGAGGGCCGGTGAGCCGCACGCGGAGGTGTTCGCCCTGCGGGACGCGGGCGAGCAGGCGCGCGGTGGGACGGCGTACGTGACGCTGGAACCGTGCAGTCATCACGGCCGGACGCCGCCCTGCGCGGACGCGCTGATCGCAGCGGGCGTGCGGCGGGTGGTCGTGGCGGCGCTGGACCCGAACCCGCTGGTGGCGGGGCGGGGCGTGCAGAAGCTCCGCGAGGCAGGGATCGAGATCACGGTGGGCGTGCTGGAGGCGCAGGCCAAGCGGCAGCAGGCGGGGTTCCGCAGTCTGATCGTGCGGGGCCGCCCGTGGGTGGTGGCGAAGTACGCCATGACTCTCGACGGCAAGGTGGCCGCGCCCGGCGAGGGCAACGGCGCGGTGAGCGGCCCCGAGGCCCGCGAGCGCACCATGCGCTGGCGTGACGAACTGGACGCCGTCGCGGTCGGCAGCGGCACGATTGACTTGGACGACCCGGCCCTGACGACACGCGGCGTGACGGGCGGGCGTGATCCGCGCCCGGTTGTCTTTGACCGCCGCGCGGCGAGCGACTCTCAGGCCCGCGCGTGGCGCGACGACGCGGTGCTCGTGACCGCCCCGGACGCCGACGTTGCCGCGCACGAGGCCGCCGGGATCAAGGTGCAGCGGGCCGCCTCCCTGCCGGACGCCCTGAGCGGACTGGCTGGCCTGGGGGTCAGCAGCGTGCTGCTGGAGGGTGGCCCTACCCTTCTGAGCGCCTTCTTCGCGCAGGGACTGGTGGACGAGGTGCGGGTCTTCATCGCGCCGAAACTCCTCGGCGCGGGCCTGAGCCCCCTGACCGGCCCCGAGCGGCCCATGCACGAGGCGCAGGCATTGCGGGACATAACGGTCGAGACACTCGGCCCGGATGTCCTGATCACCGGCCTGCTGCACGACATCCCGCGCGTCTAGTCTTTCTCCCTTCTCCCTGGGGGTGAGGGGTTCCTCGCTCCACCCGAGGTCAAAGCATGTTTACTGGAATCATCGAACAGGTGGGCGTCATCGCCCGCACCACTGACAACGAAGGCAACCTGACCGTCACCATCCAGCCCGCCCGCATGTGGGCCGACGTGGAACTCGGCGAGAGCATCGCCGTGAACGGCACCTGCCTGACCGTGACCACCTGGGATGCGGCGGGCTTCACCGTGGACCTCAGTCGCGAGACCATCGCCAAGACTGCGCCGCACTGGCGGGAGGGCACGAAAGTCAATCTGGAACGTGCCATGACCGCCCAGGCGCGTTTCGGCGGGCACGTGGTGAGCGGGCATGTGGACGGGGTGGGCGAGATCCTGCGCGTGGACGCCCAGCCCGGCGCGTACACCATGAACGTGCGCGCCGCGCCGCACCTCGCGCGCTACCTCGTGCCGAAGGGCAGCGTCACGGTGGACGGCGTGAGCCTGACCGTCGTGGACGCGGGCGGCCCCGCCGGTAGCCGCGCCGACCTGCGCCCCGACGAGTTCACGCTGTGGCTCGTGCCGCATACCCTGGAGGTCACCACCCTGCACACCTGGGCAGCCGGCACGAAAGTGAACCTGGAGGCGGACCAGATGGCCAAGTACGTCGAGCGCCTGATCCTGATGCGCGACTGGACGCCCGAACAGCCCGGACAGCCGGAGCAGGGGGTAGGCGCATGAGCCTAGCCTCCATTCCTGACCTGCTGGCGGAACTGCGCGCGGGGCGGCCCGTGATTCTGGTGGACGACGAGAACCGCGAGAACGAGGGTGATCTGCTGATGCCCGCCGCCACGGCGACGCCCGAGTGGGTGAACTTCATGGCGCGCGAGGGGCGCGGCCTGATCTGCGTGACGCTCACGCCCGACCGCGCCCGCGTCTTGGACCTGACACCCATGGTAGGCAGCAGTACCGACCCGAACGGCACGGCGTTCACCGTCAGCGTGGATCACGTGAGCAACAGCACCGGCATCAGTGCCTTCGACCGCGCCGCCACCATCGCCGCCCTGATGGACGACGCGGCGAAGTCCATGGATTTCCGCCGTCCGGGACACATCTTTCCGCTCGTGGCGCGGCCCGGCGGGGTGCTGCGCCGCGCCGGGCACACCGAGGCCGGGTGCGATCTGGCGCGGCTGGCGGGCTTCGCGCCGGTCGGTGTGATCTGCGAGATCATGGGCGATGACGGCGAGATGAGCCGCCTGCCGGACCTTCTCGCCTTCGGCGAGCGGCACGGGCTGAAGGTCGGCAGCATCGAGGCGCTGATTGCCTACCGCATGGAACACGACCCGTTCATGCAGCTCGTCGCGGAAGCGAAGCTGCCCACCGAGCACGGCGAGTTCCGCATTGTCGGCTTCGAGGACTCCCTGACCGGCGCCGAGCACGTCGCACTCGTCATGGGCGACATCACGCCAGAGCCGATGCTGGTGCGCGTACACAGCGAATGCCTGACCGGCGACGGCTTCCACAGCCTGCGCTGCGACTGCGGCCCGCAGCGCGACGCGGCCATGCAGGCCATCGCCGCCGAGGGACGCGGCGTCCTCGTGTACCTGCGGCAGGAGGGGCGCGGCATCGGCCTGCTCAACAAGATCCGCGCGTACCACCTGCAAGACGGCGGCGCCGACACCGTCGAAGCGAACCTGCAACTCGGCTTTCCCGCCGACGCCCGCGACTTCGGCATCGGCGCCCAGATGCTTCACCTGCTCGGCGCCCGGCAACTGCGCGTCCTGACGAACAACCCCCGCAAACTGCACTCCCTGGGCGGCTTCGGCCTGGAAGTCGTCGAACGCGTGCCCCTCCACGTCGGGCACAACGAACACAACACCGCGTACCTCAGCACCAAAGCCGCCAAACTCGGCCACATCGGCACGGACGGCAGCGGGGACTGAGCGGCGGAGAACCCCTCAGTCCGCTTCGCGGCCAGCTCCCCTCAAGGGGAGCCAACAACAGATCCTTGCCTCCCCTTGAGGGGAGGTGCCCGAAGGGCGGAGGGGTTTTTCCGCAGCGTTATCGCCTCTCCCCATCTGCCAAGTCCATATAGCCCACTGCTTACATCCCCATTCACAGGAGACCCACCATGAACCGAATTGAAGCCAATCTGCTCGCCACCGACCTGAAGTTCGCTGTTGTCAGTACCCGCTGGAACCACCTGATCGTGGACCGTCTGGTGGAGGGGGCGGAGCTGGCGTTCGTGCAGCACGGTGGGAAGACCGAGAACCTGGACCAGTTTCTGGCGCCGGGCAGTTACGAGGTACCGCTGATCGCTCGCAAACTTGCTGAAAGTGGGAAGTACGACGCGGTGGTGTGCTTGGGGGCCGTCATCAAGGGCGACACGGACCACTACGATTTCGTGGCAGGCGGCGCGGCGAACGGCATCCTGAACACCAGCCTGCACACGGGCGTGCCGGTGGCGTTCGGGGTGCTGACCACTGATACGGTCGAGCAGGCTCTGAACCGCGCCGGGATCAAGGCTGGGAACAAGGGCGGCGAGGCGGTCCTGGCGATGATCGAGACCGTGAACCTGCTGAAACAGATCGGCTAGGCGGGGTGCGGGGGAGGCGTTCCCACCTCCCTTCGCCAATCCCGCTTTGACTCACACCCGGCTGTGAACGGGGTTGTTATGCTGTTGTGCTTGATGCGGGGCCGCCACTGGAGTCCCGAAAAGGGGTGATGTGTTGTGACGGCAGCTGAGAATATGCAGGATCAGGTTTTTCCCGCACCGATCAAATCGGTCGAGGGTGGCAGCGCGGCAGAGCGGGCGGGCGTACAGCCGGGTGACGTGCTGCTGCGCGTGAACGGTGAGCCGGTAACGGACGTCCTGGCATACCGGCACGCGCTGTCGCAGGGGCGCGCGACGCTGGAGATCGCCCGGCCGCAGGAAGCTCCGCGCGTCATGACGGGCGTGGCGGGCACCGCGCAGGATCACCACCGGTTGTTCCTGCCGACTGCGCCCAGTCTGGAGGACACCTTCACGTTCGACGTGGAGTGGGAGGACCCGGGTCTGGAGTTCGAGGAGGTGCTGTTCGACGGCATCAAGAAGTGCGCGAACAAGTGCGATTTCTGTTACGTGCATCAGATGCCGCGCGGCTTCCGCAAGAGCCTGTACATCATGGACGACGATTACCGCCTCTCGTTCCTGTACGGGTCGTTCGTGACCCTGACGAACCTCTCCGAGAACGACATCGTGCGGATCGAGAACGAGAACCTCTCGCCGCTGTACGTGTCGGTTCACACGGCGAACCAGGACCTGCGGCAGGACATGATGAAGTGGTGGCGCCTGAAGGTCAAAGACCAGCAGGCCGTGCAGATCCGCTCCATGATCGAGCGTCTGGAGCAGATCGACCTGTACACGCAGATCGTGCTGGTCCCGGAACGCAACGACCGCGAGAACCTCGACGAGACCGTGGAGTACCTCGCGAGCCGTCCGAACGTGATCAGCGCGGCGGTCGTGCCGATCGGCCTGACGAGTCACCGCACGAACCTGCCGGACGTGCGGACCTTCACGCGGGAGGAAGCGCAGGACAGCCTGCGCCGCCTGAACGTGTGGCGCCGCAAGTTCCTGAACGAGCGGGGCACGCGCTTCGTGTTCCCCAGCGACGAACTGTACCTGCTGGCCGGCGAGCCGCTGCCGACCGAGGAGGAGTACGAGGGCTTCCCGATGCTGGAAAACGGCGTGGGCATGATCCGCGACTTCCTGACCGAGGCCCTGCCGGAACTCCCGGCGGCGCTGCCCGAGCCCCGGCGCGTGATTCTGGGGACAGGCTCGCTGTTCGCGGAGTCCCTGGACCGCGCGGTCGAGCCGCTGCGGGCCATCGGGGGCCTGACCCTGGAGGTGCGGGCCATCGAGAACAAGACCTTCGGGAAGGTCACGACCGTGGCGGGCCTGCTGACGGGCCGCTGCTTCCGGCACGCCATCAAGCCCGGCGAGGCCGACCTGCTGATCGTGCCGCCCACCACGCTGCGTTACGGCACGGAACTGATGCTGGACGACGTGAGCCTGGACGAACTGCGCTCCGAGCTGCGCATGGACATCCGGCCGGGCGGCGCGACGCTGGGCGAACTGGCCCGCGTGATTCTTCAGGGCGCGCAGAGCAGCGGTCACCAGTGGGGCATGAGCGCGCACGCCGTGAAGGACAGCGGGCGCGAGGAACCGGCGTCCGTGCAGGTGGCCGAGCAGAACATGCGCGGTCAGGCTTAAGCGGAAAGGTACAGGGCAGGGAACGGGGGCGGCAGCCTCAGCGGGCGTACATCTGGCCCGGCTGAGGCTGCCGCCCCTGTCGTGGTCGCGTGTAGAACACCGCACACGCACCCGGTCGCGCACCGGGTGTTTCCCGTCGTTTCAGCGCAGAACGGATCGTCGGACTGAACAGACAGGAGTCCTAACAGCCGGGCCGCGTGTGGACACCCGGATGGTTGGCGGCCCCTTCATGTGGCGGCCAGACTGACCGGCCCGTCATCCGATCGGGACTGCGGCGCATATGACTGTTCAGGACCCGGCAAGTGTTCGGGGCAGGCCGGGTGGCTGCGGTGAATCCTTCACGCGGCCAGCCTGGATTTCACCGTCACCGCTTCACGTTCCAGGCCACGCGCCGGAGGTTCCACCATGCGAAAAACTCCTTTCATCGAATCGCGCCTCGCGACCACCCTGACCGTTCCGCCCCGCCGGGACGCCGCGCCGCTGGCGCAGAAGGTCGATGCCCTTGAACTGCGGCTGGTGGGCTGGTGGGTACGGCACGGTGTGACGCTGCTGCGGCTGGCGCTGGGGCTGATTTTCGTGTGGTTCGGCGCGCAGAAGTTCTTTCCGGGCCTCAGTTCCGCCGAGGCGCTGGCCACGCGGACCATCTCGGTCCTGACGTTCGGGCTGGTGCCGCCGCAGGTGAGCCTGCCGGTCCTGGCGACCTGGGAGTGCCTGATCGGGCTGGGCCTGCTGACAGGCCGCTTCATGCGGGTCACGCTGGTCCTGCTGTTCGCGCAGATGGCCGGGACGTTCCTACCGCTGGTGTTCTTTCCCACCGAGACGTTCAAGTTCGTGCCGCTGGTCCCGAATCTGGAAGGGCAGTACATCCTGAAGAACCTGATCTTGATCGCGGGTGGTCTGGTGGTCGGGGCGACCATGCGGGGGGCGCGGATGATGGAAAGCGCCGAGCAGGACGCAGCGCGTGACACCCTGCGGCCGGCCGCCAGTCTGCGCACCTGACTTCTGGTGCGGGCGCTCTGGCCTGACGAGGGCGGGCGGCGCAAGTGGTATGGCCCGCTGGGGGGGGTTGTCTGCGATTGGTAGCAGAAAGAGGGATGTTTTAACCTGAAATACCCCACATCCCCCCTGAAATCACCTAGACAACCTTGTGTGAATTGCATTGCTATCTGATGAACAGAGTGTAAAACTTCACGCATGATCAGCGGATTCCGGGATTTCATCATGCGCGGCAACATCGTCGACCTCGCCATTGCCGTCGTCACCGGCGCGGCCTTCGCGGCCCTCGTCACGGCCTTCTCGAACGCCTTCATCAACCCGCTCATCAAGCTCGTCACGGGCGGCGGCGCCATCGGCGGCAAGTTCACGGTCAACGGCGTGGACTTCGATTACGGCCTGTTCATCACGGCCCTGATCACCTTCCTGCTCACCATGGCCGTCATCTACTCCGTGGTCGTCGTGCCCTACAACAAGATGCGCGAACGCATGACCAAGCCCGCCGACGCCGCACCCGCCGGCCCCACCAACGAAGAGAAGCTCCTGATGGAAATCCGCGACGCCCTGCGCACCCGCTGAACCCCAGCCCCCGATTGACAGCCCCCGACTGAAGCGCGGCCCCCACTGGTGTGAGGGCCGCGCCCTTATCCTGCTGGGCATGACCCGATCCGCGAACTACGCCCGCGCCTTCCAGATGCACCGCGCCGCCCTGATGGACCTCTACGAGCAACTGCCGGAGGACCAGGGCACCTTCAGCGCCTGGGAAGGCGGCATGAACTTCATGGCGCAGGCCGACCACCTGTCGGTCAGCGCCACCCGCTTCCTCAGCATGATCCAGGGGCAGGCTCCCGCCCTCGCCCCGGAACCCAGCCAGACCCTCACCGAGGCGCGCGGCCGCCTGTGGGACACCAACGAACTGGCCCTGGCCGCCATCAGCGCCCTGACCGACGACGACCTCGCCCGGCGCGTCCCGGCCTTCGGCGGCCGCGAGATGCCCGTCACCGCCCTGCTGGACATGATCATCACCCACGAGGCGCACCACAAGGGACAGGTGTGGGTCATGGCCCGCATGGTGGGCGTCAAACCGCCCATGTTCGTCAAGATGGGCTGATACGGCCTCCGAGTGAATGGCTTGCGAAGCCGTTCAATCCGTGCGGATGCGAGTGGGAGAGGAACGGGTTTCGATTGTCAACTCCACGCCCGGAACCCGTATGAGTCAGCCGGGAAGCAGCGAACAGCACGTCAGGTAGTAAATCAGAAAGAGCCGCTGGCGGATTCACGCTGCCAGCGGCCTTTTTGCGTTCGTCCCGGCGTTCAGTTCACCAGTTTGGTCTTGTTCGTCACGAAGTCCATCAGCACGTACTGCCCGATGTTCTGCGGCGTCGTGAAGTACGCCTTGCCGCGCGTCATCTCGCTGACGCGGCGCACGAAACCCACCAGTTCCGGGTCGCGGGCCAGCATGAACGTGTTCACCTGAATGCCGCTGCGGCGGCAGTTGGCGACCTCGCGCAGCGTCGCGCCCAGCACGTAGGGGTCCAGGCCGTACGCGTTCTTGTAGATGCGGCCGTCCGGGAGGGTCAGGGCGCTGGGCTTCCCGTCTGTGATCATCACGATCTGCTTCATGTCCTTGTTCTCACGCTTGAGCAGCTGCTGCGCCAGTCGCAGGCCGCCCGCCGTGTTCGTGTGGTACGGCCCGATCTGTGCCTGCGCCAGTTTGGATACTGGCACTTCCTCGGCGCTGTCGTGGAACAGCACGAACTTCACGGTGTCGCCCGGGTACTGCGTGCGGATCAGGTGCGCCAGCGCCAGCGCCACCTGCTTGGCGGGCGTGAAGCGGTCCTCGCCGTACAGGATCATGGAGTGAGAGCAGTCCAGCAGCACCACCGTCGCCGCCGAACTGTTGTACTCGGCCTGCCGGATCACCAGATCCGACTCCTCGAGGTTCTCGAAGCCTTTACTGATCACGTTGCCCAGCGTGGCGGTCGTGTCGAGGTTCATGGTGTCCCCGAACTCGTAGGATTTCAGTTCGCCGGTCATCTCGACGCCGCTGGCGTACTCGCGGGTGTCGTGCGCGCCCGCGCTGCTGCGGCCCAGGCCGCCCATCAGGTCCCGCAGGCTCTTGTACCCCAGGAAATCGATGCTCTTGTCGGTCAGCTGGAATTTCGCGTCGCCGGGTTCACCCGCGCCGCCTCCCTCGCCATCCTCGAACTCCTTGCGGATGAAACCTTCCTGTTGCAGGCGGTCCATCAACTGCTGAATCTGCTGCCCCAGGCCCGTCTCGCGGATGTCGTCGGCCTGCATGGCCTCCAGCAGCTGATCTTCCGGGATCATGCCGCGCTCGGCCAGCGCTTCCAGGATCGCGTCGAACAGGTCGTCCATGCTGGGCCGGGCGTTCGGGTCCGGGTCGTACGGGTCGTTCATGCCCTGCCCCAGCAGCGCTTCCTGAATCATCTGCATCAGTTCACTGGAATCCAGCTGATCCAGTTCCCCCTCGAACTTGCTGTACCGGGTAATGCGCGCCATGAAGACCTCCGTTCACTCCCAGCATGGCGCGTTTCCGGGCGGCACTTTGTAAGGGTCTGGGCCTTTCACGCGCGTGAACGTCGCCGTACCGGCCCGCTATTCCAACCGCTGGGCCGGGTGCGTCACAATGGAGGGTATGACTGATGCTCCTGCCTCCCTGCGTCCTGACGCCCGCCTCGTGCGCCTGCACGCCGAACGCGGCGACCCGCAGGCCCGGCTGGCCGGTGCCCTGGCCGCGCTGGAAGGCGCCGACTGGGGCCTGCTGCTGCGTGATCACGCTGCCCTGGCCCGCCAGCTGGCCGCGCAGCTGGGCAGCGGCACGCTGCGCGTGGACCCCCGCGTCCGCTTTAACCGGGACGCCCTGGCCGACGCCGGACTGGCCGCCGCGACCCTGGACGCCGACTGGCGCGGCGCGCGCGCCGTGTGGCTGATGGAACCCAGCGCGGACGACCTGGACCGCGCCCGCCGCGCTGGGGTGCCCGTGATGGCCGACGCGACCCTCGCCCCGGGCGGCGACTGGTTGCGGCGCGGCGCGGCGCTGGTCGTGTACCGCGACAGCGTGACCCTGACCGGCCACGGCGACGCCCCGCTGACGGCGCTGTTTGGCCCTGCCAGTTGCCCCGACGTGGTGGGCGCGCCGCCCAGTGACCTGAGCGTGTCGCTGGCCCTGCGGGACGCCGCGACCCTGCCGCTGCGACTGGCCCGCGCGGCCCGCACGACCGCGCAACTGGCTGAGCGGCTGGGCGGCGCGGCGCAACCGGCCGGGCCGACCGCGCTGCTGCTGGCCCCGGACGCCGTGGCCGACACGACCGCCCCCTCGGGCGGGGTACTGGCCGCTGCGCGCAGCGTCAGCGGGGGCGTGCTGGTCACGCCGGGCCTGGAGGACCTGAGCGTGACCCTGGCCCTGCTGCAGGGCGAGGCGGCGCAGCAAGGCGCCAGCCATAGTTCTAGCCAGCAAGGTGCCAGCCAGCAGGGTGCCGGCGCCGCGCCCACAGGCCAGGGGCAGGTCAGCCAGGAGAGCGCCGCGCCGCGTGACCCGGAGGCCGCTCAGGGCGACGCGGGGCGCGGCGGCCGGGGCGAGGAGCGCCGTGAGTTCCGGTCCGGCCGTCGCGACCGCCCGGACCGTGGAGGTGACCGCTTCTCACGCGGGCGCCGCGACGAGTTCCGCCGTGAGGGCCGCCCGGACGAGCGTTCCGAGGGCCGCGCTGCCGACGGCCGGAGTGACAGCGCCGCCCGTGACAGCGCCACCCAGGACACCGCCCCCAGGGACGGTGCGGCGCGTGATCTGCCGCAGTCGGACGCACCGCTGCGCGAGGATGCCCGCCCGCAGGGTCGTCCTGCCGACCGGCCGGGCGAGCGGGGCCGTGACCGGTCAGGTGCGGCGCAGCCTGAGCGCGTGACCTTCGAGGCTCCTGCCCACGCCGGTCCTGCACAGGTCAACCCCACACAGTTCAACTCCATCCAGGACAACCCTGTGCAGGACAACCCCGTGCAGGCCGTCCTGGATCGCCCCGCCGCTCCCGTGACGCCCGCCGCTGTGGCCCCTGCGCTGGACTCCGCGCCGGAGGAAACCTGGGAGCCGGAGATCGTGTTCAGCGATTCGCCGTCCAGCACGCCGGAGATCGCCCCGGCGCCGCTGCCCGCGCCGATCAGTACCGGCAGCGCAGACGCGCCCGTGGAGGCGGAACGGCCCGACGTTCAGACCGCCGGGATGTCCGGGTCAGAGGCGACTGGCCTGGAAGCGCCACGGACGGAAGGTCGTGGTGGTCGTGGCCGCAGCGAGGGCCGCAATGAGGGCCGGGGTGCCGGACGCGGTGAGGGCCGCCCTGACCGGGGTGCCGGGCGCCCCGTGCGGGATCGTCAGCCGCTGCCCGTGGCGGACGTGACGCCCGTGCTGCTCACGCCGGACCTGCCGGGCGGCAGGGAGGACCCGGCGGCGGACCTCAGTGACGAGCAGGCGGAGGTGTACGCCCGCCTGCGCGACTGGCGCAACGCCGAGGCCAAGCGGCAGGAGATCAGCCGGTTCATCGTGGCGAGCAACGCGACCCTGGCCGAGATCGCGCGTCGCGTGCCGTACACCGAGGCTGATCTGCACGAGGTGCGCGGCATGGGCCCCGAGCGTCTGCGCAAGTACGGCGAGAAGATTCTGGAAATCGTGCGCGGCTGACACGCGCACTCAGGGGGGCGGCGGGCAGGGGAGACGGACTCCCTGCCCGCCGCCCCCCTGCCGTGTGACGACAGGCCGTGTGTGAACCGGGTCCAATTTGACGGCGAGTCAGGGGATTGACAGGGCTGGCAGATGAGTGCACACTAACGACACCTCAATGTAATCGTTTGCAAGAGTGTTTCCTTGTCTGGGAAACAAGCACCCAGCCGTACTTTTCCACCTGTTTCCGAAATGCCTCGCCGGCCTACGGCGTTGCATGTCCCGTGCCGCCGCGCGCCGCGTGCGGACGTCCGTCTCATTCACCCGCAGGGAGGTGACCCGCATGGCCAGTATTCAGGATGTCGCCCAGCTCGCCCAGGTTTCCACGGCCACCGCCTCCCGCGCGCTGAGCCGCCCCGACATGGTTGCCCAGTCCACCCGCGAACGCGTGCTGAGCGCCGCGCAGCAGCTCGGGTACCAGCCGAACGTGCTGGCCCGTAGCCTGCGCCAGGGCGAGACCCGCACCATCGGCGTGGTCGTCACGGACATCCTGAACCCCTTCCACGCCACGCTCGCCAAGGGCATTCAGGACGCCGCCGACCGGCACGGTTACGTGGCCTTCCTGTTCAACAGCGACGAGGAACCCGCCAAGGAACGCCGCGCCCTGGAAACCCTGCGCGGCCACCTGCCCCAGGGCCTGATCCTGGTCCCCACCAGCGGAGCGCGCGAGCACCTGAAAGCCATGCCGGACCTGCCGGTCGTGGAACTCGACCGCGTGACCGGCAACCCGGACGCCACCACCGTCACCACCGACAACGCAGGCGGCGGCGCGGCCGCCACCCGGCACCTGATCGAATTGGGGCACACCCGCATCGGCATGATCGTGGGCCAGCAGGACATCAGCACCGCCACGCAACGCCACGACGCCTACCGCGCCGCGCTGGAAGCCGCTGGACTGACCTACGACCCGGCCCTGGTCCTGTCCGGCAACCACCGCGAGGACGACGGGTACCGCGCCGCCATGCACCTGCTGAGCCTCCCGGCCGACCGCCGCCCCACCGCGCTGTTCGTGGGGAACAACGAGATGACCGTGGGCGCCGTCCTGGCCGCCCGCGCCCTGAACCTGCACATCCCGGCCGACCTGAGCATCGTGGGCTTCGACGATTCCCGCTGGGCGCAGACCATGACCCCCCCCCTGACCGTCGTGGCGCAGCCCGCCTACGACCTGGGCGTGCAGGCCTGCGAGCAACTGATCGCCCTACTGGGCCGCACCCGCACGAAGTCAGCGGCCCGAGTCCAGCTGCCCACCACCCTGATCATCCGTCACTCCACCGGGCCTCCGGGCCAGCCCAGGGCCAATGCGTCCAGCCGTGATCCAGCCCGCCCCGCCACCTCCAGTCACCCGCCCGTTCCTCCCTCTGCCGGTCCACCCCGCGCCTAGCACTGCCTGCGCCCGGCCTCTGCCCGCCCACCCCGCACCCGACCTCTCATACCCCCCCCCAGGAGACCCACCATGCGCCACGCCAAACTGATCGCCGCCACCGCCGTCCTCGCCAGCGCCGCCGCCTTTACCATCAGCACCGTGCAGGCCCAGAGCAGCGCGCAACCCGTGATCGGCCTGATCACCAAGACCGAAACCAACCCCTTCTTCGTGAAGATGAAAGAGGGCGCGCAGAAGGAAGCCACCCGCCTGGGCGCCAAGCTGCTGACCGCCGCCGGGAAAGCCGACGGTGACAACGCCGGGCAGGTCGCCGCCATCGAGAACATGGTCGCCGCCGGCGCCAAGACCATCCTGATCACCCCCAGCGACTCCAAGGCCATCGTGCCCGCCATCACCAAGGCCCGCGCCGCCGGCGTGATGGTCATCGCGCTCGACAGCCCCACCGAACCTGCCAGCGGCGTCGACGCGCTGTTCGCCACCAACAACTACCAGGCGGGCATCCTGATCGGCCAGTGGGCCAAGAAAGCCATGGGTAACAAGAAAGCCGTGATCGCCGCGCTCGACCTGTTCCCCGGTCACCCGGTCGGCATCGCCCGCCACAACGGCTTCCTGGCCGGCTTCGGCGTCAAGGGCATCACGGCCAGCACCAAGGACATCGTGAACACCGGCGTGGCCTGCGCGCAGGACTCCTTCGGCGACCAGACCAAGGGCCAGACTGCCATGGAAAACTGTCTGCAGAAGAACCCGGACATCAACGTGGTGTACACCATCAACGAACCCGCCGCCGCCGGAGCCTACCAGGCCCTGAAAGCCGCCGGGCGCGAGAAGGACGTGCTGATCGTCTCGGTCGACGGTGGCTGCGCCGGCATCCGCAACGTCGAGGCGGGCGTGATCGGCGCGACCAGCCAGCAGTACCCCCTGAAGATGGCCAGCATGGGCGTCGCCGCCGGCGTGAACTACGCCAAGACCGGCAAGAAGGTCAGCGGCTACACCGACACCGGCGTCACCCTGATCACCAACAAGGCCGCCGCGGGCGTCAAGAGCCAGAACGGCAAGTTCGGCCTCGCCAACTGCTGGGGTCAGTAAGTCCGCGCGGGTCAGGGACCCAGGCACCACCTGAAGTTCCTGACCCACCCCCAGCGCGGGTTCACCTTCCACACTGGCCCAGCTGTTCCCCTACCGGAGTCACGTCAGCGGTCACCACCGCCCAGCCGTGACTCTTTTTTCTTCCCCCCCACCCGGAGAACCCTGCGTATGACGCCACCCACTGCGCCACCCACCGCCGCGCCCGCCGCCCGCACCGGACTGAAACTCCCGAACCTCAGCACGCTGGGCCCCCTGATCGCCCTGCTGGTCGCCTGCATCTTCTTTGCCACGCAGTCCGACCGCTTCCTCACGCTGGGCACCTTCTCCCTGATCCTGCAGCAGGCGTCGTTCATCGGCGTGATCGCCATCGCGCAGACCCTGATCATCCTGACCGCCGGCATCGACCTGAGCTGCGGCATGATCATGGCACTGGCCAGCATGGTGATCGGCAAACTGGCCGTCGAGCAGGGCGTGCCCATTCCGCTGGCGATCCTGGCGGGCTTCGCGGTCGGCGCGTTCGTCGGCTGGCTGAACGGCCTGCTGATCACGAAATGGAAACTCCCGCCGTTCATCGTGACGCTCGGCATGTACTCCATCGTGTTTGCCGCCGTGAAGATCTACTCGAAGGCCACCAGCGTCCCCATGCCCGCCGACGGCCTGACCTTCCTCGCGCAGCGCTTCACGGTGTTCGGCACGCCGTTCACGTACGGCAGCCTGCTGATGGTCGCGCTGTTCTTCGCCACGTGGCTGTACCTGAACTTCACTGCGCCGGGCCGGCACATCTACGCGCTGGGCAACAACCCCGAAGCGGTGCGCCTGAGCGGCATTCCCCAGAACCGCCTGCTGCTCAGCGTGTACACCTTCGCCGGCGTGCTGTACGGCGTGGCGGCCCTGCTGCTGCTCGAACGCATCGGCGGCGCGTCCCCCGAGGCCGGCACCACCGAGAACCTGGAGAGCATCACGGCCGTCGTGATCGGCGGCACCAGCCTGTTCGGCGGGCGCGGCAACGTGATGGGTACCCTGATCGGCGTGCTGATTGTCGGCGTGTTCCGCTCGGGCCTGACCTTCATGGGCCTGGACAGCGTGTACCAGAACCTGATCACCGGCATCCTGATCATCCTGGCGGTCGCCACCGACCAGTTCTCCCGGAGGAAGTCATGACCGCTGCGACCATGCCCGTTCCCACCCCCGCCCATACCCCGGCGCCGCTGGTCATGCAGGCGCGCGGCCTGATCAAACGCTACGGGCACGTGACCGCCATCAACGGCGCGGACTTCGAACTGCGGCCCGGCGAGATCATGGCCGTCATCGGCGACAACGGCGCGGGCAAGAGCAGCCTGATCAAGGCGCTGTCCGGCGCGGTCATTCCCGACGAGGGCGAGATCCTGCTGGACGGCAAGCCCGTGCACTTCCGCACGCCCAGCGACGCCCGCCGCGAAGGCATCGAGACCGTGTACCAGGACCTCGCGGTGGCGCCCGCCATGACCATCGCCGAGAACCTGTTCCTGGGCCGCGAACTGTACGTGCGGGGGCCGCTGGGCAGTCTGCTGAAAGTCATTGACCGCAAGCGCATGCTGACCGAGGCCACGCAGCACATGCAGGGCCTGCAGTTCGCCATCAAGAGCATGAACCAGCCGGTCGAGACGCTCTCCGGCGGGCAGCGGCAGGGCGTCGCCGTGGCCCGCGCCGCCGCCTTCGCCCGGCACGTGGTCATCATGGACGAACCCACCGCCGCGCTCGGCGTGCGCGAGGGCAACATGGTCCTCGACCTGATCCGGCAGGTGCGGGACAAGGGCCTGCCCGTCATCCTGATCAGCCACAACATGCCGCACGTGTTCGAGATCGCCGACCGCATTCACGTGCACCGCATGGGCAAGCGCGCGGCGCTGCTGAACCCCAGGAAGATCAGCATGGCCGACACCGTCTCGGTCATGACCGGAGCCCTGGCCGCCGAGGACCTCAGCGCCGATGTCCTGGCCCACTGAACCCCCACCCGCCGCCCACCCCGCCCGTCCGGCCGACCAGCCGGACGTCGTGCTGGCCCTGGACCTCGGCACCGGCAGCCTGAAAGCGGCGCTGATCACGGCGGGCGGCGACACCCTGCGCCGCGCCGCGCACCCCTACCCGGCCCACAGTCCACAGCCCGGCTGGTCCGAAAGCCACCCGCAGGACTGGTGGGCGGCCGCGCGGGAAGCGGCGCGGGCCGTCCTGCGCGGCACCGACCCGGCGCACGTGCAGGCCGTGACCCTCAGCGGCCAGATGCACGGCGTGACCCTGACTGCTCCCACCGGCGAGGCCCTGCGCCCCGCCGTGCTGTGGTCCGACACGCGCAGCGCCCCGCAACTCACGGCGTACCACGCGCTGCCAGAGCCGTTGCTGCGCCACCTGCGCAACCCGCCCGTCACGGGATTCGCCGGCCCCACCCTGCTGTGGCTGGCCGCGCAGGAACCCGCCACCCTGGCAGCCGCCCGCTGGGCGCTGCAACCCAAGGACTGGCTGCGCCTGCACCTGACCGGCGAGGCCGCCACCGACCCCTCGGACGCCTCGGGCACGCTGCTGTTCGACCCGCAGCGGCAGGACTGGCACACCGAACTGCTGGACCGCCTGGGCCTCCCGGCCGCGCTGCTGCCCCCCATCCGGCCGTCCGGCAGCGTCGCCGGATTTCTGCGTGAGACGCCCGCCCGCGACCTGGGGCTCCCGCCGGGCCTGCCTGTCATGACCGGCGCGGCCGACACCGCCGCCGCCCTGCACGCCGCCGACCTCACCCCCGGTGAGGCGCAACTGACCGTCGGGACCGGCGCGCAACTCGCGCTGAGCCGCGCCGACCTGCCCGAACCGCACGGCGCGCTGCACGCCTTCCGGGACGCCACGCAGGGCTGGTACCTGCTGGCCGCCGTGCAGAACGCCGGCAACGTGCTGGAATGGGTGCGCCGCACCCTGCGCCTCTCCTGGCCGGACATGTACCTCGGCGCGCAGCAGGCCGACGGGGACCCCGCCCCGCTGTTCCTGCCGTACCTGACCGGCGACCGCACCCCCCACCTGGACCCCCATGCCCGCGCCGGCTGGCTGGGCCTGAGCGCCGACCATGACCCCGGCCACCTCGCCTACGCCGCCTTCGAGGGCGTGGCCCTGTCCATCGCGCAGGCCGCCGAACTGCTGAACCTGCCCCGGGCGCAGCCCCTGCGCCTTGCCGGGGGCGGCACCCTGGACCCCTGGTGGCAGCAACTGCTCTCCGACGCCCTGAACCGCCCGCTGCACGTCACGAACGTCCCCGACGCCTCGCTGCGCGGCGCGGCCCGCCTCGCCTGGACCGGCCTGGGCGTTCCCTGGACGGCCCCCGCTCCCACCGTCACCGCCACTCTGACCCCCAACGCGCAGCGCATCCCGTCCGCCCGCCGCGCCGGATTCCGCAGCGCGTACCACGTCCTGAAATACAGCGGGTAGCGGCAGAACATCCGTGCAGAGTGGGGGAGAGGCCGCCTTCCCCCGGAATCAGCGGGCGGGGGTCAGCGGGTAGGGGTCAGGGGCCGCCCGTCCCGCAGCCACAGGTGCAGGGCGCACACGCCCAGCAGCACGCCCAGCGGGAACGGCACGTCGCCCAGGTCCAGGCGGATGTCCACGCCCCGCGTGAACGACCCGAACCTCCCACGCACCTCGCCCGCGTAGTGCCGCAGGGTCACGTCCTGCCCCGCCGTGAAGTTGCCGTAGCGGCCGGTCACGCCGTCCGGCGAGAATTGCAGGGTCACGTCAATGCCGTCCATGAAGCTGCCCAGCCGGACGCGCATCACGCCTGCCTCGATGGTCGCCTGCACGTCCCAGCCGCTTGTGACGCCGCCCACGCGGCCCGTCAGACCGCCCGTGGCCAGCCACACCTGCACGTCCGTGCCGTCCGTGAAGCCCCCCACCCGCGCGCTCAGGCGCGAACCGTCCCACTGTGCGCTCAGCGCCAGCCCTTCCGTCACGCTGCCAAACCGGCCCTCTAAACTCATGCTGCCCAGCCTAGAAAACCAACTCTGGCAGAAGCCTGACGGACACGGAGAGTGAGAGGAGTGAACAGTTGAAAGTTGATGGTCGATGGAAGGGACTTCCCCTCTATCAACCATCAACTTTCAACCATTGACGCTGTTTACAGTTCCAGCAGCATCCGCGCCGGGTCTTCCAGCAGGTTCTTGATTGTCACGAGGAACTGCACGGCTTCCTTCCCGTCGATGATGCGGTGATCGTACGACAGGGCGATGTACATCATGGGCGCGATGACGACCTGCCCGTTCTGCGCGATAGGCCGCTCGATGATGTTGTGCATGCCCAGGATGGCGCTCTGCGGGGCGTTGATGATGGGCGTGCTCATCATGGACCCGAAGGTGCCGCCGTTCGTGATGCTGAACGTGCCGCCGCTCATGTCTTCCAGGGTCAGTTTCCCGGCCTTGGCTTTCTGCGCGAAGCCGCCGATGGCCTTCTCGATCCCGGCGAGGCTCATCTGTTCGGTGTCCCGCAGGACCGGCACGACCAGTCCGCGCTCACTGGCGACCGCGATGCCGATGTCGTAGAAGCCGTGGTAGATGATGTCCTTGCCTTCCACGCTGGCGTTCACGACCGGGAAGGCCCTGAGGGCCTCGGTGGCGGCGCGCACGAACAGGCTCATGAAGCCCAGTTTCACGCCGTGCTTGTTCACGAACTGATCCTGGTACTTCTTGCGCAGGTCCATGGCGGGCTGCATGTTCACTTCGTTGAAGGTCGTGAGGATCGCGGCGGTGTTCTGCACGTCCTTCAGGCGCTCGCTGATGCGCTGGCGGATCCGGGTCATGGGGACGCGCTGTTCGGGGCGCGCGCCGGCCGGAACGCTGGCCGCCGGGGCGGGCGCGGCCGGGGTGCTGGCCGGAGCCTGCTGGCCCACGGCGCCCATGGCGTCGGCCTTGGTGATGTTGCCTTTCGGGCCGGTCGCGGGAATCTGCGCGGGGTTCAGGTTGTTCTCCAGGACCACCTTGCGCACCGCCGGGGACAGGTCCTCACGGCGGGCCGCGTCTGCCGGAGCGGCAGCAGCGGGAGCCCCGGCGGGCGTGGCCGCAGCAGCCGGGGCCTCTGCGGGGACCGCGGTTTCGGGGGCCGGGGCGCTGCCCGCGTCCCCCACGACGCCCAGCGTTTCCTCGCTGAGGACCGTGTCGCCCTCCTGCTTGGCGATGCTGGTCAGCACGCCGTCCTGCAACGCCGTGACTTCCAGCACGACCTTGTCAGTCTCGATTTCAGCCAGGACCTCGCCGCGCTTGACCGCGTCGCCGGGCTTCTTGTGCCATGTCAGCAGCGTACCCTCGCTGACAGACTCGGAAAAAACAGGAACTTTGATGTCCGCCATAACGCTCTCAGTTATACCCCTCCGGGACTGTGACTGGGGCGGGGACGCCCCCACCGCTCCCCAATACTGCAGGTGAGCGGGCGGACCGCCCCCGGAGGAACGGCCCGCCCACAGCAACGGTCAGGGGGTGCGGGGCGGCTCAGCCCTGCTGCTTGGCGACTTCGGCCAGTTCCTTCTGATCCTCGACCACTTCACGGTTCAGTTTCTCACCCAGCGCATCGGCGATGACCCGGGCCTGCTCCTTGGCGTGCACGCTGGCGTACCCGGCGGCCGTGCTGGCGCTGCGGGCGCGGCTGGAGTGCGTGAGCGTCTGCCCGTCCGTCAGGAGTTTCTCCAGGTCTTCCCAGATCATCAGCCACGCGCCCTGGTTCTCGGGTTCTTCCTGTGCCCACACGACCTGCGCGCCGGGGTGGCGGGCCAGTTCGGCGGCCAGCGCCTCGGCCGGGAAGGGGTACAGCTGCTCCAGGCGGACCAGCGCGACCCCCTCGTGCCCCTGCTCGTCGGCGCGTCGGGCCTCGCTGAGTTCCCAGTGCAGTTTGCCGCTGCTGATGACCACGCGGCGCGCGCCGGTCACCTCGGCGTCCCCGATGACCTCCTGGAAGCGGCCCTCGGCCAGTTCCGACAGGGGGCTCATGGCCAGCTTGTTGCGCAGCAGGCTCTTGGGCGTCATGACGATCAGCGGCTTGCGGTACGGGCGCAGCACCTGACGGCGCAGCAGGTGGAAGATCTGCGCGGCGCTGCTGGGCACCACGACCTGCATGTTCTTCTGCGCGCACAGCTGCAGGTACCGCTCCAGGCGGGCGCTGCTGTGCTCGGGCCCCGCGCCCTCGTACCCGTGCGGGAGCAGCAGGGTCAGGCCGCTCAGGCGCTGCCACTTGCTCTCACCGGCCGCGATGAACTGATCGATGACGGTCTGCGCGCCGTTGGCGAAGTCACCGAACTGCGCTTCCCAGGCGATCAGGGCGTTCGGTTCACTGGTCGAGTACCCGTACTCGAAGGCCATGACGGCCTCCTCGGACAGCGTCGAGTCGATGACTTCCACCTTGCCCTGCCCGTCACGCAGGTGCCCCAGCGCCATGTACTCCTCGTTCATGGGGTCCTGACCGTTCTGGTCGTGCAGCACGGCGTGACGGTGCACGAAGGTCCCGCGCCCGCTGTCCTGACCGACCAGCCGCACGCCGTACCCCTCATCCAGCAGGCTCGCGTAGGCCAGCATCTCGCCCATGCCCCAGTCGAGCGGCTGCTCACCCTTCGCCATCGCCCGGCGCGGCCCGATGACCGTGCGCTCGATGGTGCGGTGCACCTTGAACTCTGCGGGCACCTCGGCCAGCTGCGCGCCCAGCGCCTCCAGTTTCTCGCGGGACACGGCGGTCGGCACCTCGTCCTGCCACTGGGTGTCGGTGTACCCGGACCAGTCCACGGCCAGCTTGCTCTGCGCGAGGTTCTCCATCTCGGTCACGACCGGCTCGGCGCGGTCCAGGCGGTCGCGGTACTGCTCGACCATCTGATCGCCCTCGCCCGACTTGAGCACGCCCGCCTTCTCTAGGCTGGCGGCGTACAGCGACCGCGTGCCCGGGTGCTTGTCGATCTCGCGGTACATGATGGGCTGCGTCATGCGCGGCTCGTCGCCCTCGTTGTGCCCGTTGCGGCGGAAGCAGATCAGGTCGACGAACACGTCCTTGCCGAACTCCTGCCGGTACGCCAGCGCCAGATCACCGCAGAACGCCACGGCCTCGGGATCGTCACCGTTCACGTGCAGCACGGGCGCGTTGGCGATCTTGGCCACGTCGGTGCAGTAGCGGCTGCTGCGGGTGTCGCGCGGGTCGCTGATCGTGAAGCCCACCTGGTTGTTGATCACGATGCGCACGGCACCGCCGGTCGCGAAGCCACGCAGGCGCGACAGGTTCAGGGTCTCCATGACCACGCCCTGCCCGCTCACGGCGGCGTCGCCGTGCACGGTGATGGGCAGCACGCTGCGGCGCGACTCGTCACCCCGGCGGTCCTGGCGGGCGCGGACACTGCCGTGCACGACGGGAGCCACGATCTCCAGGTGGCTGGGGTTGAACGCCAGCGCCAGGTGCATGGCGCCGCCCGGCGTGCGCACGTCACTGGAGTACCCCATGTGGTACTTCACGTCGCCGGCCACGTCCGGGTTGTCGCTGAGTTTCTTCTTGCCGTCGAACTCGTCGAACAGCACACTGGCGGGCTTCCCGAAGATGTTCACCAGGGTGTTCAGGCGGCCACGGTGGGCCATGCCAATCACGACTTCCTTCACGCCCTGCACGCCCGCCTGCTGAATCACGCGGTCGAGGAGCGTGATGAAGCTCTCGCCGCCTTCCAGACCAAACCGCTTGACGCCCGGGTACTTGTTCTTCAGGTACAGTTCGAGGCCCTCGGCGGCGTTCAGTTTGTACATGAACCGCCGGCGCTCTTCGGCGGAGTACACGCCCCGGCCCCGGTTCTCCTCGATGCGCCCCTGGAACCACGCGCGTTCCGTGGCGGGCAGGTAACTGAACTCGAACCCGATGGTCCCGCAGTACGTTTCGTGCAGCTGCGCGATCACGTCCCGCAGCGGTCCGCTGAACGGCCCGTCGTGCACCTGCTCGCTCAGGTCAGCGGCCGACAGCCCGTAGTACTCGGGCGTCAGTTCCGGCACGACCGGCAGGCCACGGATGGTCAGCGGGTTGGTGCGCGCACTGATGTGCCCGTACACGCGGTACGCCGTGATCAGCGCTCCCGCCGCCTGCTGCGCCCCACTGACACCCTGCGGCGCCGGAACGACCGCGCCGCCCCGGCGCTGCGTGCCCAGCTCGTAGAACGCCTGCTGAATGGCTGAATGAGGCGTTTCCTGCGCGCCTCCACGAAGTTCATCGAAGTAGGAACGCCACTCGGGATCCACACTCTGCGGGTCGGCCAGGTACGCCTCGTACAAACCCTCGATAAAGGCTGCGTTCCCGCCTGACATGATCGTCTGCGACTGCGTCATAACACCTCAGCATACCCCCGCTGCGCGCCGGAAATGGCACCTGCCCACCCGCGTCATGTTCCCCCGCGCGTACCACCCGCCCCGCCCCCCACGCACCCGTAAAGAGAGCGGCCCGTACCCACCCTGCCCCCGCCACCCTTTAAGCTGGTGGTATGCAACTCCTGTCCCGCCTTGCCACCGCCCTGGGCCTGATCATTCTGGTCGTCGCCGCGATCCTGCTTGGCAAGGACGTGATCGACATCAACCAGTTGCACGCCGTGGCGAACGCCAACCGCAGCACCAACTTCCCCAGCCCCCTGAACGGCGTGCTGATCACCGCCGGACTGGCCGCGCTGGGCGGTCTGCTGACCGGCCTGGGCCTGAGCCTCCCCGCCCGCCGCGGCCCCCGAAACCCCCGCTGACCGCGCGCAGACTGAGCGCACCACTGGCCCGCGCCTGATCTGCCCATGCGCGGGCGCGGGCGGCGCGCTAGAACAGGGGGCACACCCATGCCCACCCACCCTGCCCAGCCCCAGCTACCAGAGCCGCAGCCGACAGTGACCCGGCCAACAGAGCGCCGGCCCGCGTGCCGCCTGCCGCCGGGCCGCCTGACTGCCGCCTGCCTGACCCTGGCGGCCCTGCTGCTGACCCCCGCGCACGCCGCGCCCGTGACCGTCACCGCCGCCTGGAGCGGAACCGCGTACCGCCTGAGCCTGCGCGGCCTGAACGCCACCGACGGCACGCTGCGAGCGGAACCCGACGGCAGCGGCGCCACCCTGACCTTCCGCGCCACGCTGCCCCCCCTGAACCGCACCGTCAGCACCGCCACGGGCGACCTGACCATCAGCATCAAGGGCCATACCGTCACGGCCCGCACCGCCGACAGGCGACCCCTGCGCGTGAACCTCAGCCACATCCGGCCCGGCGTGATCCCCGGCCAGGACGCCACCACCGCCATCGACCTGTACCCACCGGAAAGCTGGACGGAGTACCAGCCGGAACCCACCACGCCCTGCACCCCCAGCAGTCCAGGCGCAGACATGCCCGGCGCGGGCGTGCCGGAACTGCCGTACCAGCCGCCCACCTTCGCCAGTGGCCCCGTCGGGTTCTACCTCGCGCAGATCGACCCGCGCACCGGCACGCCCCTGCGCGTCATCACACACGACCCCGACAGCCTCTACCCGCTGGCCAGCACCTACAAACAGGTGATCGCCTGGGCCGCCTACCGCGACATCAACGCCGGAACCCTGACCCTGAACACCCGCCTGAGCGTCACCGAAGCCAACCGCAGCATCGAAACGTACCAGCCGGGCAACCGCACCGTGCAGAACCTCATCACGCAGGCCATCACCCGCAGCGAGAACACCGCCAGCGACGTCCTGCACCTGCACCTGACCCCCGAACGCGTACAGGCCCTCGTGAACGCCCACGGCACCTGCCACACCCGCGTGAACATGACCACCAAAGCCTGGTGGGCCGCGCAGGCCGGACTGCTGCCCGGCGTGTACGGCCCGCACCTGCCCACCGGCGCGCAGCAGGCCTTCACCGCCCCGCCCGAACAGCAGGCCGCCACCGCCGCGCAGGCCGTCACGCAAGCACAGACCCTGAACGCCGACACCCTCCTGAACGCCCTGGACCGGTACTTCTACAGCCCCACGTACCACCCGCAGACCGAGGTGTACCTGCAAAACCGCAGCACCCCCTGCGAATGGGCCACCCTGATCACTCGCCAGTACCTGGACCCCACCCTGACCCCCACCAACCGCAGCGCCCTGCGCCGCACCCTGGCCCAGGGCTGCTGCCGCGTGAACGACCCCAGCGTCACCTACTGGGGCAGCAAAGCCGGCAGCGGCTGGCGCAACCTGACCATGAGCGGCCTGCTCACCCTGAACACCGGGCAGACCTTCGTGTACACGTACTTCAACACCGGCTCGGACCTCATGGACAGCGCCCTGATCGAACAGCAACTCCCCAGCGTCGCGCAGTACATCCTGCAAAACGCCCGGCGAATCGGAAAGAGCACGCCCTGAGCCTGCCGGGGCAACACCGTCGCGGGCGACCCCTCAGTCGGCTGCGCCGACAGCTCCCCTTGAGGGGAGCCAGGGACACCCCCGCTCACGCCCCGCACCGTCCGAAGCGGCCCAGCGCCGCGCGCCCTTCCGGCGTGCCGCCCGGCACCTCCGCGCCCGCCAGCGAGATGAACGACCACCCGCCCCGCGCGCCATGCTCCAGCACCAGATAATGCGTCCCGGCCCCCAGCGTCCGCGCCAGCGTCGGCCCGCGCCACCCCGCCACGCCATGCCCCGAGTACGCCGCGTACGGCCCGGACACGCCCACCGCGCCCCAGCCGCTCGGTACGAAGTCCGGCTGCCCCGCCCCCACCGGCACGCCCGGCCCGACCAGCCACAGGCGGGGACGGTACGCCGCGTCACATGCGGAACTGACGAACACCGCCACGTCCAGGCGGAAGCCCGCCCCGGTCGTCAGGGCGTACCAGTCGCGGCCCCCCGCGCGGCCCTGCACGGTGATGACCTTCGACACGGTCGGCTGCGGCACCCGGAACGCCGAATCCAGCGTGCCGCTGCCCGGATTGAACAGCGGCTGATGCGCCCCCGCCCCCGCGCAGAGAAGGAAACCCGCGAGGGTCACGGCGCGCCACACCCGGAGGTCGCTCATACCCGCAGTGTGAACGCAGGGAGAGTCGCGTTCCGTAGGCGAAGGCGCAACCAGCAGGGGAAGACCTACTCGCCCGGCGTGATCACGGCCTGCACGCGCCCGACCTGCCCGCCCGTCAGGCGCACCTTGATCCCGTGCGGATGCGACGGCGAACGCGTGAGCAGTGCCGCCACCACGCCCCGCGTCAGCCGTCCGGTCGGCTGATCCTGCTTCTGAACGATGTCCACGGTCACGCCGGGCTGAATCTGCGAACGGAGGGGAGGCATGGAATCAGGGTACGGGACTCCGCTACGTAGCGTGTCCTTTGTGTAAGGGCACAAGCTGCATTCAGGTACACCCTTCGCGCATGTGGGACAGAGAGGAAGATGACGGTGTGTTTGCAGATCGCAAAAATATTTATAATTCACCAGATCTTGCATTTAAATTGAATAAGATAGATATAATTATGCTCAAGTAAAATAGTTTTTAAGGATGCTCATGCAAAATAATTGGTTAATGACTACTCAAAATCGGGTAGGTATCTATCGTATTTTTGGTAAATGTGTACAATGCTGCCAATCAGAAACTCTGTCAGCTTTTGCCATGTTTCCACTGTATAAGATTGAGTGTCGAATTTATGATCATGAACTAAGTCATTTCGTATACTATATATGAGCGGGGCTGGATTAAATATTTTTAAATTAGATGCACCTTGTCCCTTTACAGATTTGAGCAAATAAAGCAGTCGGGGTGGTAGATCTTCAAATAGTGACGCCAGAGAATCTCTTTCTCTTGGTCTCCAGCTGATTATTTTATCAATTCCGGCATCAAATGTCTTGAAATCACAAGATATCAGCTTGTTGTTACTCAATTTTATGTAGTCCGGTAGGTAATACAGAGACTCTATTATTCTATAAAGATAAAGAAATGCGTTGTCCCACCTATCTGTCAGTATGGCTGAAATTATTGGATTCATGGGAATCTTTTTACTACATACTAGGTTTGTTAAGCCTACCGAAGCTAAAAGGAAATCTTCTGAGTGATTTATTCTGAGTGCGCTTCTGTTATGGGCTATATAATCAAATACATAGTCTATATCACTACTATATTCGTCCGATATTTCAAAAATTCCCATTGGAATAAAATATTTTAGCAATACTTCTATATCATGCCCTTGATATTGACTGTAGGATTCCTTTGATATTCCTCCTATGTCATTCTCCAGTTGTTGGGTATCTATATCGAACGACAAATGCGGCCTAGTTAAATAAATTGCCGCTACAGTGAGGGGATCAGTATCTTTCGGTATATACAAAGAATCACTAGAGGTCTTATGATTAAAATCGGTTAAAAAAATGAAATACCTATCATTATAAGTTAGTTTATAAAACCTTTTGGTCTCGGAATATGAATATAAGAGATCAAGAACTCTTAATCCTGATATTAGATTATTAGCTGATCTTTCGCTGGATATCCATCTTGTGCCAGGCGATATCGAAAATCCTATAGATTCTAATTCTTTGCTTAGTCTAGCAAAAATTTCTGAATTTATATCTTTAACACTTTTGGACACTAATAAGCCCTCCAGCAGGGCGTCATATCAGATAATTCTCCATCTGAATCGAAAAGCGCTGTGAAAGCTTTAGTGAAAAAAGTCCTTTCAAAATCCCCAACTTTTCCCGTTTTCTTCTCCAGTAATTGACTCAAACGTTCCAAATCAAGAAAATCTCGCTTGCCTTCGCTGCTCATGGAGCAGAATTTGTTAACCAATCGATCGACAATGGTGGTCAATTGTTTTATGCGCTGATTTTGTTCTTCGATGTCTCTATCTGCCCCCGGACGGCCGATGCAAAATATAGCCGCCGCGTTAACAAATCCAACGCACGCAGTTTGACTCTTGAATAAGTCCTTGCCTTTAGAAAAGCGTTTATTATCTGTGTCTGGGTCGGTTAAAGTACTAAAGGCCTTGTCTATTTTTACCAATGAAGACAAGACGACATGGAATTTACTAGATAAATTAAAATCGCCAGTGGCATTAATAAAATCTAGTTTAACGAATTCATCAGTGAGTTTTTCTTTAGAATCCACGTCTTCTTTGCGCGACCCAAACACGAGGAATAATTCTATGAGGTCATCGCTTTGATACTGACCACCAGTGGATCTTCGCCTTCCATCGTCAGAAGAAAATATCTCGATGCCCTCAACGGTGCTGGCAATTTCATTTATTACTGGGTTGTAGATTACTTCGAATTGACGTCTAAGGTTCCATGGTATCTGTCCGGTATTGAGAATCAGCATACGATAAAGTAGGCTATTGACGCTCTTGGCAAACCATATTTCAATTCTTACAAATTTATCCTTGACGGACGTATCTATTGTGGCGGCTTCCTTCAATGCCGTTGTTCTTTGCATTCCATCAATGATGGAAAGATTGATATCCGAAGATGCTGTAAGTAGTTTGGCTGCAACTTCTATGCTTGCATCATCGCTATTTTTGTCAAAATCAATATCTTTATAAAGCATCCCAATTACTATGGGGGGTAGTACCGCGCCGCTAATTATGTCCTCAACCATTCTACTTCTAATTTGAAGGGCGGTTTTTGTTTTTAAAGCATCTCTCTGTAATAATATTCCGCCTCTGTGTTTATAGGCGTGTTCTATGACATCTAGATAATCTCCGATTCTGAGTACAATTGCTATACTATAGCAGTCTGTCCTATTATCATGGAGAATAATTCGGTTTTCAGGATTGATCCCGCCGTCTCTGTTTTTTTCCATAAATCCTCCTGCTTGCTTAAAGCAAATGAAACGATACTATGAATCACATAGTATTTCTGGGATAAATCTATGCTATAAATTAAGATTAGGCGTAATTGTAGTTGAATATGTAAAGATTGATAAATCTTTATATTAACTCTGTAGGTCATAATACAATGATATTTGCTCTTTAGGATTGCTCGGATGCGATGGATGAGCTGAAAAAAGTCGATTCTCTATGAGATATTTGCAAAAATCTTAATCTGGCGATCTGTGTTGAAAATTTCACAATTGGATTATTATCTATGGTTCGCCGATTTTGAATTCAGACTTCCAGCGCCAGCTTGTCCACGTCATTCAGCAGTGGCGTTCCGGCCGGATACTCCCCGTTGAAGCAGGCTAGGCACAGGCCGGGGCCGCTGACGGCTTCGCGGATGCCCTGCTCACTGATGAAACTCAGCGTGTCCGCCCCGATCAACTCGCGGATCTCCTCGATGCTGTGCGTACTCGCCACCAGTTCCTTGCGCGCGGCGGTGTCGATGCCGTAGAAGCACGGGTGCTTGATGGGCGGACTGCTCACCCGGAAGTGAACCTCGGTCGCGCCGGCCTCGCGCAGCAGGTTCACGATCTGGCGGCTGGTGGTGCCGCGCACGATGCTGTCGTCCACGAGGATCACCCGTTTCCCGGCGACGGCGCTGGTGGGCGAGAGTTTCATCTTGACCTTCAACTCGCGCGCCTCCTGCGTGGGCGCGATGAACGTGCGGCCCGCGTAGGGGTTCTTGTACAGGCCGTAATCGAAGGGAATGCCGCTCTCGCGGGCGTAGCCGATGGCGGCGCCGATGCCGCTGTCCGGGACGGGCACGACGATGTCGGCGTCGATGGGGTGTTCCTTGGCGAGCTGGTGGCCCATGCGGATGCGGCTTTCGTGCGCGTCCACGCCGTCGAGGCGGCTGTCGCTGCGGGCGAAGTAGATCCATTCGAACGCGCAGGGGGTGGGTTTCTTGGGTTCGACCATCAGGGAGTGCAGGCCGTCCCGGTCGATCCACACGAGTTCGCCGGGTTGCACGTCCCTGATCAGTTTCGCGCCGACCGTGAACAGCGCGCACGGCTCGCTGGCGATCACGTACGCGCCGTCCTCACGCTGCCCGATGACCAGGGGGCGCACGCCGTTCGGGTCGCGGAACCCAAGGAGTTGCGTGCGGCTCATCAGGACGCACGCGAAGCCGCCGCGCAGTTGTTTCATGGCGGCGGCCGTGGCTTCCACGAGGTCCATGTGACTCTCGCGGGCGATCAGGTTCAGCATGACTTCGCTGTCGTTGGTGGTGGCGAACAGCGCGCCTTCCATCAGCATGGCGTTCCGGACCTCGCGGGCGTTCACGAAATTCCCGTTGTGCGCCAGTCCCAGAATGCCCTTGTTCGTGCGGGTCGTCAGGGGCTGCGCGTTGAAACGCAGGTTACTGCCTGTGGTGCTGTACCGCACGTGCCCGATGCTCACGCGGGCGTTCGCCAGCCGCACACTGTCCAGGCGGCGCTCGTCGAACACCTGCGTCACCAGTCCCAGGTCCTTCTCCACGTGGAACTTCTCACCGTCGGACACGCACATGCCCGCCGCCTCCTGCCCACGGTGCTGCAAGGCGAACATACCCAGGTACGTGAACCACGCCAGGTCATTCGGCACCGGCGAGTACATGCCAAACACACCGCATTCATCCTGCGGTTTATCCGTGAATTCATCAAAAATCATGCGGGACTCCAGAGTGGCTGGTAGGGGCGGTGCGGGAACGCCGGTCTGGACGCCCCCTCACCCCCGACCCCTCTCCCACGGGGGGAGAAGGGAGAATGGTGGGGAGGTTAGGATTCGTGGCGTGGGGGCGAGGATCACCGAGAAAGCGCGGCGGCTTCGGCGCGATCAGACGGACGCGGAGGCGAAGCTGTGGCGCGTGCTGCGGAGCCGTGGGCTGGGCGTGAAGTTCAGGCGTCAGTACCCGGTCGGGCCGTACATCACGGACTTCGCGTGCATCGAGCGTGGACTGGTGGTGGAACTGGACGGTAGCGGGCACGCCACCCCGGAGGGCCGCGCCCACGACGCCGAACGCACCCGGTACCTGAACGCCGCCGGATTCCGGGTGTTGCGTTTCTGGAATAACGAGGTGCTGACCAACCTGGATGGCGTCGTGCAGGTCATTCAGGCGGCACTGGTGGAGTGACCCCTCACCCCGGCCCTCTCCCCACGGGAGAGGGAGAACGGCAGGGCGTCCCAGACTCCCCTCTCCCCAGGGGAGAGGGGCTGGGGGTGAGGGGTGTCCTTTCATCCCAGGATCTCTGCGAGGGGCGTGTTGAACGCGTGGGCGAGGGCGTTGACGGTCACGCTCAAGTGTACGTGGTGGGCGGGGAGGGCAATGGTGACGGTGTCGCCGCCGCTGGTGCCGAGGCGCGCGAAGGGAACGCCCTGTGCGGTGAGGGCCGCTTCGGTGCCTGCCTCGTCGGTGGTGGCGATGAGGATGCGGGCGTTCGCCTCGCCGTACAGCAGGGCGTCGGCGCGGGTTTCCTGGGGAGCGTCGAGGGTGACGCTCAGGCCGGTGTTTCCGGCGATGGCCATCTCGGCTAGGGCGACGGCGAGGCCGCCTTCGGCGGTGTCGTGGGCGGTGTCGGTCAGGCCCGCGCGGATCAGGTGCAGGGTGGCGTCGATGACGGCCTGCTCGCGGGTCAGGTCGAGGGTGGGCACGTGTCCGGCTTCGAGGCCGTGCACGGTTTCGAGGTACTGGCTGGCGCCGATGCTGTCGGCGTGCTGGCCGATCAGGTAGATGGTCTGCCCTTCGCCTTTCAGGTTCATGGTGGCGCGTTTGGTGATGTCCGGCAGCACGCCGACCATGCCGATGGTGGGCGTGGGGTGAATGGCGACGCGTTCGTCGCCTTCGGTGTACTGGTTGTACAGGCTGACGTTCCCGCCCGTGACGGGCGTGTTCAGGGCGCGGCAGGCGTCCGCGATGCCGTGCACGGCGCGTTCCAGCTGGTAGTACACCTCGGGCCGGTGGGGGTTCCCGAAGTTGAGGTTGTCCGTGATGGCCAGCGGCGTGGCGCCCACGCAGGCGAGGTTGCGGGCGGCCTCGGCGACGGCGGCGGCGGCGCCGGTGTACGGGTCGAGGTACACGAAGCGGGGGTTGCAGTCGCTGGTGGCGGCCACGCCCATGCTGCTGCCCTTGACGCGCATGACGGCCGCGTCGGCCGCGCCGGGCACGACGACGGTGTTCGTCATGACCTGATGGTCGAAGCGCTCGAAGATGGCGCGCTTGCTGGCAATCGTGGGGTGACCCAGCAGGTCGGTCAGGACCGCGCCCAGGTCGCCGGGAACGGGCACGCCACTCAGGTCACGTTCGCGCTTGGCCCTGATCTCCTCGGATTCGATGCCTTCGCGGGTGTACTTGGGGGCCTCGTTCAGCAGGGCCACCGGCAGGTCACAGACGATCTCGCCCTTCCAGGTCAGGCGGTAGTTGTTGTGCGCCTCGACCTGTCCGATGGTCACCACGTCCAGTTCCCACTTGGCGAGCAGGTCCAGCAGTTCCTGTTCCTTGCCGGGCACCGGCACCAGGATCATGCGCTCCTGCGACTCGCTCAGGCACAGTTCCATGGGCACCATGCCGTCCTCGCGGGTGGGCACGAGGTCCAGGTCCATGGTGATGCCCAGTTCCGCGCGGTACGCCATCTCGCAGGTACTGCTGACCAGTCCGGCCGCGCCCATGTCCTGCACGCCCGCCACCACGCCCGCCTGAATGGCCTCCAGCGTGGCCTCCAGCAGCAGTTTCTCCATGAACGGGTCGCCCACCTGCACGGCCGGACGGTCCGCCTGAGACGCGTTGCTCAGGTCAGCGGAGGCGAACACCGCGCCGCCCAGCCCGTCCCGACCGGTCTTGCTCCCCACGTACACGATGGTGTTCCCGACCTCGCCCATCGTCCCCTTCGCCAGATCCTCGTGGCGCAGCAGGCCCAGCGCCATCACGTTCACCAGCGGGTTCTCCTGGTAACTGGGGTGGAAGGTCACCTCGCCGCCCACCGTGGGCACACCAATGGCGTTGCCGTAGTGAGCGATGCCCTCGACCACGCCGTTCAGCAGGAAGCGGGTGCGGGGGCTGTCCGGGTTCCCGAAACGCAGACTGTCCAGCACCGCGAACGGCCGCGCACCCATCGCGAAGATGTCGCGCAGGATGCCGCCCACGCCCGTCGCCGCACCCTGCACCGGCTCCACGGCACTCGGGTGGTTATGGCTTTCCATCTTGAACGCCACGCCCCACCCGTCCCCGATATCCACCACGCCCGCATTCTCACCGGGGCCCTGCAACACCTGCGGCCCCGTCGTGGGGAAGTGACGGAACAGCGGCCTGGAGTTCTTGTACCCGCAGTGCTCGCTCCACATGGCCCCCACGATGGCAGCCTCCAGCGCGTTCGGCTCCCGGCCGATCTGCGAAACCAACAGGTCGAATTCTTCAGTCGAAAGGCCAAACGTGCCCGCACGGTCACGCAGGGATGGGGCGGCTTGCGTCATTGAAGCTCCTTGAGAACCAGGGCGATCTGCCCACGGTGATAGGCGGTATGGCGAAGGTGGTAAGTGACGCTGCCGGTCACGTGCCGCCGTTTGTGAAACATCGTGAATGTCGCGTCCAGGCCAAAACGCTCGGCGGGCGCGTCTGTCAGGTCACGCCGCGCCGCCCCGAACACGTCCTGCACGGCGGCGCGGATCAGCGCGGGCGGGTCGGTCTCGTGGGCCAGCGTCGGCCCGTATGCAGCCCGCGCCCAGTCGGCGTCCTCGGAACCCAGGTACCCGAAGGTGTGCGCCGGGTCGGGGCCGGTCAGGCCGGGCTGAATGGTGGCCCGCGTCCAGTCCATGACATGCAGCGCGTGCCACGCGACACTGTGCCCCACGCGCGGCACGCGCCCGAAGATCGCGTCCGGGCAGGCGTGCAGCGCCGCCTCGAACGCCGTGAACTCGGCGTCCAGCAGCTGCGTGATCAGGGACTGGCGGGGATCGGTCATGTCAGGACTTGAGCAGCAGGTTCAGCTGGCCTCGGTGGTAGCCGATGTGGCGCAGCTGCATGCCCATGGCGGCGCGGCGGGGACGGGTGCCGCCGGGCGTGGCGGCGCTGAAGACCTCGCCGTCCAGGGCGGAGTCGTCGGCCTGTTCCAGCCACGCGATCACCTGCGCGCCGGTGTCGTCCAGCGCGGCCATGATCTGCTCGCAGGGGTCAGTCTCGGTGAAGGGGGCGGGCTGGGTGCCCAGCGCCTGCACGCGGGCGTTGTCCTCCCAGCCGAGGTGGTGGTAGTTGGGCGTGCGGTCGTCGAGGATCATCAGGCGCATCCACTCCGCAACGTGCAGCGCGTGCCACGCGGGACTGTGGCCCAGGCGGGACGTGTGGAACGCGTCACCCTGCGCGCTGTCCAGCGCGGCGCGGAACATCTCCAGTTCGCTGCGGAACTGCTCGGCCAGGAACGCCGTCACCGCGCCCACCGGGGTGCTCACCGGGACACCAGCGCGCCCTTCAGGCTGTCGAACAGGCCGCGTCCGTCCTCGCTGCCCAGCAGGGCTTCGACGGCCCGTTCGGGGTGCGGCATCATGCCGAGCACGTTGCCGCGTTCGTTCACGATCCCGGCGATGTCGTTCAGGCTGCCGTTGGGGTTGTCGGCGTAGCGGAACACGACCTGCCCGTTGCCTTCCAGCCGGGCAATGGTTTCGGGGTCGGCGTAGTAGTTGCCTTCGCCGTGCGCGATGGGCACCTTGATGACCTGCCCTTTCGCGTACGCGCCGGTAAATGCGGTGTTGTTGTTCTCGACGCGCAGGTGCACGGGGCGGCACATGAAGTGCAGGTCGCGGTTGCGGCTCAGGGCGCCGGGCAGCAGGCCGGACTCGGTCAGGACCTGAAAGCCGTTGCAGACGCCCAGCACGAACCCGCCGCGTTCGGCGTGCGCCTTGACGGCCTGCATGATCGGGCTGCGCGCGGCAATCGCGCCGCTGCGCAGGTGATCGCCGTAACTGAACCCGCCGGGCAGGAACACCAGTTCGGTGCCGTCCGGCAGTCCGGCCTCGGTGTGCCACACGAACTGCGCGCCGTCGTCGAGCAGCAGTTGCGCGGCGTGCAGGGCGTCGCCGTCGCAGTTGCTGCCGGGGAACTGGATGACGGCCGTCTTCACGCGCCGACCAGCTCCTCGCCCTGTTGTTCACTGAGTTCCCAGCGGGCGTCTTCCATCACGGGGTTGCTCAGCACGTTCTCGGTGATGTCCTTCAGCTGCGCTTCGACCTCGGCGCGGCTGCCGCTCAGGGTCAGTTCGATGTACTTGCCGACGCGCACGCCGCTGACGTTCCCGTGATCCAGGTGCGACAGGGCGCGTTCCACGGTGCGGCCCTGCGGGTCGAGAATGCTGGGCTTCAGGGTCACGAACACTTTCGCTTTAAAGGTCGACATGGGGGGACTCCTTCGGAGGGCAGATGGCAAGAGGCTGATGGCAGATGGTCAGGAGTGCTGGCGCAGGTGGGTCGTGGCGGTCGGCCATCGACCTTCAGCCATTCGCGCCCGGTGCGGTCACGCGCCGGAGCATCTCGGCGTAGGCGTCTTCCACGCCGCCGAGGTCGCGGCGGAAGCGGTCCTTGTCCATCTTCTCGTTGGTGGTGGCGTCCCAGAAGCGGCAGGTGTCGGGGCTGATCTCGTCGGCCAGGACGACCGTACCGTCCGCGAGCGTGCCGAACTCCAGCTTGAAGTCGATGAGTTTCACGCCACGCGCCGCGAAGTACGGCACCAGGAACGCCTGCACGTTCAGCGCCAGTTCACGGATGCGCTTCAGTTGCTCCGGGGTGGCCCAGCCGAGCGCGACGGCGGTGTCGGTGTTGATCAGCGGGTCGCCCAGCGCGTCGCTCTTGTAGCAGTACTCCACGACCGGGCGGGACAGTTCGGTCCCTTCCTCGACGCCCAGGCGTTTGCTGAACGACCCGGCGGCCACGTTACGCACGATAACCTCGACCGGGATGATCGTCACGGCCCGCACGCGCTGCTCGGTGGTGGAGAGCAGTTCTAGGAAGTGCGTGGGCACCCCGGCCGCCTCCAGTTGCGGGAACAGGTGCGCGGTGATCGCGTTGTTGATGGCACCCTTGCCCCCGATCTGCGCTTTCTTCACGCCGTTGAAGGCGGTCGCGTCGTCCTTGTACTCCACGATGTACTCGGCGGGGTTCGCGGTGGCGTACACGCGTTTGGCCTTACCCTCGTACTTCAGTTCGCCTCGGCTTGCGGTCATGCGCCCTCCAGGGGGGTGGGGGCGGCCTGGGCGGGCGTGTCCCCGGAATGTAGGAAAAGCGTCCCCCGAAGCTGGCCGGGGCGACGCTGGAATGTCGCGGTACTGAACATGTGAAGCCTCCATCGCCGTCTCTCGGACGGGCTTACCGCCCTTGTTTCACGGCGCGCGGCCGGGGCGGGGCGTCTCACAGGACGCGGGTGGAAGAAAAGGGAAGTGCAACCCACCCTCCACGCGGGAGGGCTGATCACCGGCTGACAGCGTAACACCCCCGCGTGCCGGAACGCCGGGGGTGTTCAGAGGACTCGGACGAACGCGGCCCACAACGGGGCAGGCCGGTCAGCGGCTGTTCAGGTCAGTGGCTGTGCGAGTGCCCGCCGCCGCCGCGTTTCCCGCTGACTTCCTCGCGCACCTCGGCCACGATGAAGGTGCAGGCCTCCGCGCAGGGAATGCCGCCCGGCACGCCATCCAGGAACGAGTGCGTCAGGCGCTGCCCGGCCCACAGGCGCGTGCGCAGGCACCCCGTGCAGATGTCCTCGACCACGTGCTCCACCTGTTCCGGCGTGGCTTTCTGCACCTTGGCGTAGATGCCCGTCTGCCGCCGCGCTGTGGTCGCCCAGGGCGTGGGCCGCAGCGCGTGGCAGGCGTGCGCGTACGTCTCCTCGATCACCGCCGGGTACAGGTAGTGCATGGCGCGGCGCAGGTCCGCCTCGCTCAGCACGGCCCGCCAGCCGCGCGGCAGGTTGCGCAGCGTGTGCACGGGCCGGTGCTCGCCGCCGTCCGTGAAGCGCACCTGATCCCGCACGCCCTCGGGCGTGACGAGAGTGGTCAGGTCCGCGCCGGGGCGGCCCTCGTCCAGCGCGTGGCGCAGCTCGAACACGCCCAGTTCCGGCGTGACCAGCGCCTCGCCGATCCGCAGGCCCGCGCGCGCGCCCTTCAGGAACGCCTGCCACGCCGCCTCGTGCCCGCGTTCGGTGTCGCCGCCCTGCCCGCCCGCGCCGCTGGCTTCCTCCGCGAGGTGCAGGATCACGTCCGCGACCGCCGCGTGCGTCCCCACCGGCTTGGCGTAGAACACCTGCTGATGCCCGTGCGGGTTCTCCGGGAAGTCCGTGACGGTGCCGGTCAGGCCCATGTCCTCGGGAATGGTTTCCAGGGTGTGCCAGCCTTCACTGGCGAAGAACGGAACGACCACCACGCGCGGCGACCGCACCGTCTCGGGCCACGTGCCCACCTTGGGGTCCTCATCCAGGAACAGGGCCTGCACCTCGGCGAACTGCCCGGACTCGCGGATGCGGTCGGCGTTCTGGTACACCACCTTGTTGCTATTCTCGTTGCGGGTCGTGCCGTGCCCCAGCACGATCAGCGCCGTGTCGTGGGGGCTGGCGTCGGGCAGGACCTCGCGCGCGCGTTCCAGGATCACGTCCGTCATGCTGGGGTGCACGCCGTACGGCAGGGTGTAGCGCACGGTCCGGCCGCCGATCACGCGGGCCACGCCCTCGGGCGGCACCGGCCCCTGGTGACCCAGGCCCATCTCGCGCGGGATCACGGTCTCCGTGAAGTACCCCTCGCTGATGAACATCGGGATGACCGTCACGTCCGTGCTGGCGGTTGTTTTCAACACCTGCCGCAGGGACGGCTCTTCCTTCCAGTACCCTTCGATGACCTCGTCGAACAGCCCACGCTGACGGATCAGTTCCGCATACCGGTACACCGCGACCGCCGACTCACCGTTCAGGTGAGATCCATGACCAATAAGCACCAGGGAACGCATACCCACCGACTGTAGCGCCCGCCCGCGCCCGGAATTGTCCCGGAGCATGCGGTCCCGCCCCGCCCACCCCGCCAGTCGGCCCGGGCCGTCCGTGAGGCCGGGCGCGCCGGTTCCTGAAGATTTCCCCCATAGCGCCCCCCGCCCGGAACTTCGTAGCGTAAGACCGCGAGACAGTTCATGACGGGCGCGGCCCACCCGGGCACCCGGAACCCCCCAGGAGGTAGACACTATGTTCTTCCAGCAGAAAGACCGGCACGAACAGATGGCGAAACTCGATCCCCGCGACACCAACGGCGACGGCGTCGTGACCCCCCAGGAGGCGGCCGCGTACATTCACGACTACCTTCAGACCGCCAGCCCCGAAGAGCGGCAGGCCATCCTGAAAGAGTACGTGGGCGGCATGACCCCCGAACAGAAACAGCAGATGGGCGACGCCATCGTCAGGAGCCCCGCCAACCCCGTCCAGCAGATCCGCCCCGGCGACGACGACGACCTGATCGACGCGTACACGAAAACCGCGCAGGCCCCCGCCCAGGACGGCAAAAGCCCCCTGGAAGCCGCCTTCGGGGCCGGCGGCCTGCTCAGCAACCCCATGGTGAAAGCCGGACTGGTCGGCCTGGCCGGCATGATCGGCAGTCGCATGCTGCGCCGCTGACACCCACCCTGAACACTGCGCCGTGACAACACTGTGCCATGACAACACTGCGCCGTGACAGGCGCGGCGGGCGGGGCACCCTGGACTGGGGTGCCCCGCTGCGCTGCGTCCTGCCCGGCACAGCCCACCCGCGCGGCCCGGTCATCCAGAGCGGGGTCCTGTATCCATCCCTCCAGAGAAGAGGCGTGCCGGACGTGATTGATCCGACGCTGTGATTCCGGGAACTGCTCTAGAATGCCGCGCAATGCCTCTTTCGTACCTCACTCGTATCGCTCAGACGCCCGCCCCGACCTTTCATGAGGGAGCGCGCGCGGACCTGATCTCCGAGTTGTGGACCGGCCTGGGTTACGTGACCGAACGCGACGAGGTCGGGAACGTCCTGACCCGCATCACCCCGCCCGGCACCGAGGGCCGCCCCGCGCTGCTGCTGGCCGCGCACCTGGACACCGTGTTCGACGCCGGGACCGACGTGACGGTCCGCGAGGACGCCGGGCGGCTGACCGGTCCCGGCGTGGGCGACAACAGCGCCAGTCTGGCCGTCGTGACCGCCCTGCTACGCGACCTGCGCGGCGGCGGCACCACGCTGCGCCGCCCGCTGTGGGTGGCGGCTAACGTGGGCGAGGAAGGCCTGGGCGACCTGCGCGGCGCCAAGCACCTGATCGCCCGGCACCGCGCGCAACTGGGCGCGTTCATCGCCGTGGACGGGTACCTGGGCATCGCGGTCACACGCGGCGTGGGCGTGCGCCGCTACCGCGCCGAGTTCGTCGGGCCGGGCGGGCACTCGTGGGGCGATCAGGCGCCCAGCACCCTGCACGCGCTGGGCCGCGCCATCAGCGCCCTGTACGCCCTGCACCTGCCCGTCACGCCCCGCACGACCCTGAACGTGGGCGTGGCGTCCGGCGGGACCAGCGTGAACTCCATTGCGGGCAACGCCGGGCTGCTGCTGGACCTGCGCTCGCTGGACGCCGGCGTGCTGGCCGAACTGGACGCGCGGGCCGTGGCCGTCCTGCACGCCGCGGCGCGCGAGGTGGGCGTGACGCTGCGCCTGGAACGCGTGGGCGACCGGCCCGGCGGGGACCTTCAGAGCGGGGCGCTGCTGCCGCTGGTGCGCGAGGCGGCCCGCGAGGTGCGCGTGGACCTGCGGCTGGCGTCCAGCAGCACCGACGCGAACGCCGCCGTCCCGCACGGCCTGCCGTCGGTGGCGGTCGGTGTGTACCGGGGCGGGAACGCGCACCGCACCGACGAGTGGGTGCAGGCGGCCAGTTTCGCGCCGGGCCTGAAGTTCCTGCGGCGACTGGTGGAGCTGTACCAGCGCTCCCCCGTGGCCTGACCCACGCCCGTCCGGGCTTCCCCCACCGGCTGCCCCTGGGCACCCCCGCCCCCGCGCCCGGTCAGTCTGTGGGCGCTGACGGCTGAAGCGCGTGCCAGTCGGTCAATCCTGTAGCTGACGTTGCAATCGCGGCCCACCAAATTCCCATCTGTTCAGAGCAGAATAAGCGCAGTCATGAATCCATTTCTGCGCCGCTCGCTTCCGCGCCGTGACCGCCCGGCCCGGTCCCGTCTGCCGCTGCTGCGCGCCGCGCGCACCGCAGCCCTCACCGCGCTGCTGGGCAGCCTGGCCGCCCTGCCCGGCGCCGGCGCGCAGAGCGGCGTGTCGCCCGCGCAGGCCGTGTTCACCAGCGTGAACGACCTGATCGGCACGCAGTACGGGGGGCTGTCCACCGTGGACCGCGCCGCCCTGACCCGCGAGTACCAGCAGCGCCTGAACAACGTCTGCGCGCCCACCCCCGACACCTGCGAGGAAGCCCGCGCGTACCCGGTCCTGGAAGCCGAACTGACCGCGCTGGGCGACGAGCACAGCTTCTTCCAGACGCCCGAGGATTACCGCGAGTTCATTGCCAGCGCCACCGGCGGCAACCGCCTGCAATTCGGCGTGAAACTTGCCCGGCTGGACGGCCAGAACCGCGTGGTGACCGAGGTCGTGCCCGGCAGCGCCGCCGAGGACGCCGGACTCAGACGCGGGGACTCCATGCAGACCCTGAACGGCAGACCCTACCTGTACGAGGACCTGCGCAGCGCCCGCGAGAAGGGTACCCCCATCGCGCTGGGCGTCCTTCGGCTGGGACAGCTCCAGACGTTCAACATCACCGCCCGCGAGAGCAGCACCCTGGACCTGCCGCGCCTGAGTTTCGTGCCCGCCGACGGCACGGCCAGCATTCCCGCGCTGCCCACGGGCGCCGGCACCTCCCAGCAACCCACGCGGCAGGGCGAGGTCGCCGTGATCCGCATTCCCACATTCCTGTCGGGCAGCCGGGTCGCGCAGACCGTGCATGACCTCGTGGGGCAGGCACAGAACCGCAGCGCCACCGGCCTGATCGTGGACCTGCGCGGCAACCCCGGCGGTAGTCTCAGCGAGTGCGACAGCGCCGTCAGCGCCTTCGTGCCCAGCCTGACCCGCGTGGCCCGCAGCGCCGACGGGAACGCCCGCACCGTCGTCAGCCGGGGTACCCGCCTGGAAGACGGCCGGCTGACCGGCGGGGTGCGCGGCGCCCGCCTGTGGACCGGCCCGCTGGCCGTCCTGGTCGACGAGGGCAGCGCCTCATGCAGCGAATTCTTCGCGTACGAGGTGCAGTACGCCGGGCGCGGCCCCGTCATCGGTGAAGCCACGGCCGGCGTGGGCAACACCGCCACCCGCGTCTTCCGGGTGGGCGAGGCCGCCGTGCAGCTCACCATCCTCAACTACGCCAAACCCGACGGCACACCCTACCCGCAGCGCGTCAAGCCCGACCAGTTGCGCGCGCAGGGCGAGGATGAAACCCGGCAGCTCACGCTGGGTTTCGACCCGCTGCTGCAACTGGGCGTGCAGTCCCTGCAACGCGCGCCCGTGCTGTCCATCGATCCGTTCCGCACGCAACCCTGACCGGACAATCCTGACCGGACCCGCCCGCCTCAGGCCGCGTGGTCCGGCAGGCCCCGCAGCGCCCAGCGCAGCCCCAGCGCCGTGACCACGCCGATCACGGCCAGCGTCAGCCACGGCAGCGCCGGGAAGCCCAGCCCCGTGCCGCCGTCCACCAGCGCGCCGCCCAGCACGCTGCCCACCGCGCCCCCCACCCCCAGGCTGATCGCGGAGAACCCGAAGTAACTCCCGACCCGCCCCGCCGGCGCGAACCGGGCCGTCAGGGTCTGCTGGGTGGGGTACACGATCATGGTGCCCAGGCTGTACAGCGCCACGCACGCCAGCAACTGCGGGAACGTGGCCGCCGCCGACATCAGGCCCAGCGCCGCGCCGACCAGCAGCACCGCCGCCACCAGCGCCGACCGCACCGGCACGAAGCGCTCGACCAGCCGCAGCAGCGGATACTGAAGCAGCACCGCCATGCCCGCCGACAGCCCGTACAGCGGCCCCGTCGCGCCGTTCCCCGCCAGCGCGATGGCCTTCAGGGTCACCACCACGTTGATCTGCGTACTCAGGATGAAGTACCCGATCAGCACCAGCGTGAACCGCCGGAAACGCGTGTCCGCCGCCGCCAGCCGCAACCCGTCCAGGCCGCTGCCCACCCGCCCCGCCGGCCGCAGGTGCGGCAACGTGAAGGCCATCACCGCGCCCGCCAGCAGGTACACGCCCGCCGCCGACAGCGCCGCCGTCCGGAACCCCAGCCCCAGCAGCGCCGCCCCGATCAGCGGGCCCGTCACCATGCCCGCGTTCCCGGACAGGCTGGTCAGGCTGAACATCCGCGTGCGGTGCTCCGGGAGCGTCACCTGCGTGATCGCCGCACTTTTCGGCGCGTCGAACAGGCCGCCACCCACGCCCGCCAGCACCGCCGCCGCCAGCAGTTCCCCCCACGAGTCACTGAAGCCCATCCATGCGAACCCCAGCGTCCGCAGCGCGCAGCCCAGCAGGATCAACGGCTTCGGCCCCCAGCGGTCCGCCCACGCACCCCCGAACACCGTCAGGCCCTGCTGAGTCAACTGCCGCAAGCCCAGCACCGCCCCGATACTCGCCGCCGACCAGCCCAGCCCACCTCCCGCCACGGACCCGCTGAAATGCACCGTCACCAGCGGAATCACCGCGAAGAACCCACCCCACATCAGGAAATTCGACCCGATCAGGCCCAGTTGCGCCGCCGACAACCGGAACGGCGCGGGCGGGCCGGGCGCGGCGGCCTCCGGGGCAGGGGAGACAGGCCCAGGGTAGATGGGCGTAGGAATGGGCGAAGCGGGAGGGGCAGGCTGGGGCGCAGACACGCGCGCAGGGTACACCCGCCCACCAGCACGGCGGCCCATCACGCGGGACGCCTCACTTCAGGGCCGGGGTCGCCCGCCCGCGCGCCGCTGCCGCACCTGAGCGGGTACGCTGCGGGGCATGGGGTCTCTTCTTCTGCTCGCTCCGGGGGTGCATTTCCTGCCGGGCGCGGTGAACAGTCTGGTGGTCGAGGATGGTCGGGGCGGGGCGCTGCTGGTGGACACGGGCCTGGATGACGGGCACGCGCGCAAGCTCCTGCGCGGCCTGACGGAGCTGAACCTGACGCCGACCGGGATTCTGAACACGCACAGTCACGCCGACCACCACGGCGGGAACGCGTTCATCCTGCGGCGATTCCCGGAGCTCAAGGTGTTTGCGCCGCCGCTGGAGGACGCGGTGATCACGCACCCGATTCTGGAACCCATCACGCTGTTCGGGGCGCGGCCGCCCAGGGAGTTGCAGAGTAAGTTCCTGCTCGCGCCGCCCAGCCCGGCGCGGCTGGCCCCCGAGCCGGGCCTGTGCCGGATCGGAGGCGCGGTGGTGGAACTACTGGAGGTGGCCGGGCACGCCAGCATGATGTACGCCGTGCGGGTGGGCGAGGTGCTGTACGCCGCCGACGCGCTGTTCGGAGAGGCGGCCCTGGCAAAGCACCCGCTGACGTTCTGCGCGGACTCGGCGTTGCAGAAGGAGGCGGCGGCCCGCCTGGGTGAACTGGAGGGCGTGTGCGTCACGCTGCCCGGTCATGGGGACCCCACCCCGGACCTGACACGGCTGGTCGCGGCGAACCTCGCGGCGTACACGCGCACCACGGCGGCCGTGCTGGAGGCCGTGCAGGTCGGCGCGGCGGGCGTGGACGACCTGCTGGTGCGGGTATGCGGCGCGCTGGGCGTGACCATGACGAATGCGGGTGCGGTAGTCCTGAACCGCGCGGTCGTCAGCGCCCACCTGACCGAACTGCTCGAAGCCGGGCAGGTGCACATGCAGGTCCACGAGAACCGCCTGCTGTTTGTGGCGGGAGAGTAAAGGAAACCCGTATGGGCGGCCCGGCGGGTGCGGGGGTACGGTGAACGCATGACCAGCAAATCCAAACCCGCCAAGAAATCTGCCAGCAAGGCCACCAGTGACGGCAAGGCCGTCGCCGCGAAAGCCAGCGGGAAGGGCGGCGCGGACGCCGCGCACCTGAACGCCACGAACAACGCCCTGGTAGACCACAACTACCTGACCGAAGCCGAGTTCGGCACGGTCGCCGAGACCCTGCAACGCAACCTCGCGACGACCATCAGCCTGTACCTGAAGTTCAAGAAGTACCACTGGGACATCCGGGGCCGGTTCTTCCGTGACCTGCACCTCGCGTACGACGAGTTCATCGACGAGATCTTCCCCGGCATCGACGAGCAGGCCGAGCGTCTGGTCGCGCTGGGCGGCAGCCCCATCGCCGCGCCCGCCGACATCGAGCGTTTCAGCGTCGTGAAGGTGCCCACCGAGACTGTCCGTGACGCCCGCACGCAGGTCGAGGACCTCGTCGCCGACCTCAGCCGCGTAGGCCGCGGCTTCCGCGACGACAGCCAGACGGTCGACGACGCGAACGATCCCGCCACCGCCGACATGTACAACGGGTACGCTGCCACCGTCGACAAGATCCGCTGGATGCTTCAGGCGATGATGGACGACGACCGGATGAACTGAGCAGTTCAGCGCAGATGGCAGATGGCAGAAAGCGAAGGGCCTCTGCCATCCGCTTTCTGCCATCTGCACTCCTATGCCGAAATTCGACTATTCCCTCCATTACGCTGAACTGGACCTGCGCGCGCATCCGGAACTGTACCGGGTGGGGGTGGGCGAGCAAGGTGTGCTGCTGGTGCAGCCGTACAAGTCCGAGTTGCTGCCGCACTGGCGGTTTGCGACGCCGGAACTGGCGCGGGAAAGCAGCGAGGTCATCTATGGAATGTTCCTGGCGTACCTGCGGGCCGGGGAGTTCGTGGGGGCCGACATGGCGCGCAAGTTCCTGCAGATGGGCTTCACGCGCGCGCGGCGCTACGCGAACCACCGGGGTGGCAAGAAGTACGCTGGCCCGGTCCCGGAGGATAAGAAGGGCCAGAGCGGCGCGCACGGCCGCCCGGAACTGCCCCGCACGCCGGAAGACCCGGTCAAGGCCGAGTCCGCCCGCATCTTCAAGGCGAAATGGGACGAGGCCGAAGCGAACGAGCAGTACGCCGCGCTGAAGAAAGCCCACAAGGCCCAGTACGGCTGAAGATAGGAGAGTCGATGGTTGAAAGTTGATGGTTGATGGGGTCGTGTGCTGTTTCCATCGACTTTCAACCATCAACCATCAACCCGTCCGGCGTGTTGACGTTCAGGAACGTCCGGGCCGTGAAGCCACCCACTAGCGTGGTGTGTTCGGGCGGCGCGGCGCGTCTCAGGCGGCGTTCCCCGCTGTCCAGCAGGGCGGTCACGTGGGGCAGCAGGTCCGTGTGGTACAGCGCGGCCAGCGGTTGCGCGCGGCCCTGCCCGTCTGTGGCCTGCAAGCTGAGGCGGCCGGGCGTGATGGCGGCGCTCAGGGTGCGCCAGTAGTCGGGTGTCAGCCAGGGCAGGTCCACCCCGGTGAACGCCACCCAGCCGGGCGGGGCGTGCGTCAGGGCGCTTTCCAGTCCGGCCAGGGGGCCCTCGCCGGGGCGCAGGTCGGCGTGCGTGTCCCAGCGGCCCAGGTGGGCGGGCAGGGCGTAACGGCCGGGCGGTGCGATCAGCAGGCGTGCAGGGCAGTCCTGAAGGCTCGCGCAGGCGCGTTCCAGCAGTGTCCGGCCGTTCAGCAGGGCCAGGGCCTTGTCACTCCCGAAGCGGCTGGAACGTCCGCCTGCCGTGACGGCTCCGGTCAGCCACAGGCCCGGCGGCGGGCGGGTCACTCGCGCGGGCCGCTCTGGCGTTCCAGTTGCCGCAGCGCCCACGCGGCCAGTCGCAGCACCGGTCGGCCGTAAGGGGGGTACATGAACCGCACGGGACTGGGCGTGGGTTCGCGCAACACGGCCCGCTCATGACTGAAGGTACGGAAGCCGTGTTCGCCGTGGTAGTTGCCCATGCCGCTGGGGCCGACCCCGCCGAACGGTAGGTTGGGGTTGGTCAGGTGCACGACCGCGCCGTTCACGACCATGCCGCCGCTGGTCGTCTCGCGCTGCACGCGGCGGATCATGTCCTCGTCGCGGCTGAACAGGTACAGCGCCAGCGGGGGGTCCAGGCGGCGGATCAGGCTCAGAGCCTCTTCTGGCGTGTCGTACGTCAGGATGGGCAGGACCGGCCCGAACAGTTCCTCCTGCATCAGCGGCATGCCGGGCGTCACGCCGCTCACTACGGTCGGCGAGATGAACCGGCCCGGCGCGTCGAACTCGCCGCCCAGCACCACCCGCGCGCCCTGTGCGACGCTGCCCTGCGTCAGGCGTTCCAGGCGCTGCACGCCGGCGCTGTCCACCATACGCCCGTAGTCCGGCCCGGCCCGCAGCCACGCGCCCGTCCCGAAGCGCCGCGCGATCACGGCCTCCAGGCGGCGCAGCAGCGGCTCTTCCAGGTGCCGGGGCACCAGCACGTAGTCCGGGGCCACGCAGGTCTGCCCGGCGTTCAGCAGTTTTCCCCACGCCAGCCGCTCGGCGGTCACGTCCAGGTCGGCGCTGGCGTCGATCAGGGCGGGGCTCTTGCCACCGAGTTCCAGGGTCACGCCCGTCAGGTTGTTCGCGGCGGCCCGCATGACGTGACGCCCGACCGCGCCGCTCCCGGTGAAGAAGATGTGCCCGAACGGCAGTTCCGTCAAGGTGCGGGCCACCTCGCCGTCCCCCTCCACGACCGCGGCGAGGCGCGGTTCGAACACGCTGCCGATCAGGTCACTCAGCGCGCGCGCCACGTTGGGGGCCTTCTCGCTGGGTTTCAGGATCACGGTGTTCCCGGCGGCCAGACTGGCGACCAGCGGCACCAGCGCGAGGTTCACGGGGTAATTCCAGGGGCTCAGGATCAGGGTCACGCCGCGCGCCTGCATCTGCACCTCGCTGCGCGCCCCGAACAGCATGCTGGGCGTGTCCACGCGGCGGGGCGCCATCCAGCGCGGCAGGCGGCGGATGGCATGCTGGATCTCCTCCAGCACCGGGTGCAGTTCTGTGATCTCGGCCTCGGCGCGGCTCTTGCCCAGGTCGGCTTTCAGGGCGTCGGCCAGGGGCACGCGGTGCGCGCGGACCGCGTCGTGCAGGCGGCGCAGGATCGCCTGACGCTGCGCGGCGGTCGTCTGCGCGGCCGGCCAGCGCTGCGCCTGCTGCGCGGCGAACAGGGCGTGAAGGTCAGGGGCGGGCAGGCTGGAATCGGACATGAGCACCTCGGGGGAGTGCGGCACAGGGGAGCGGGTGACGGGCCGGGCGTGCCCGAGTGGCGAGGCGGAACAGGACGGAATTGAACCGAGTATAGAGCGCACGCCTCCCTTGAGAACGCATTGAGCGCCCCGTCACAAAGAAGCCCCGGCGACACTCTGAGCGCCCCCGGCACGCGCACACTGCAAGTCGCACGACAACCCACCGGCCCACCGCCCCTCACTCCCAGGAGGTTCTCCACCATGACCATCACCAGACTTCTGCTCGGCTCTGCACTGGCCCTGACCCTCGGCTCCTGCGCCATGATGGCCCCCGCCATGAGTTACACCCTCGCCAAGCAACCGGCTGGCGGCGCACTGGCCTCCAGCGGCATGGTCGACGTGAAAAAAGACGGCATGACCGTCATGACCAGCGCCAGGGTCATGGGCCTCGCCCCGAACACGTACTATGTCGCGCATTACCACCTGCAGGGCGCGGCCAGCGCCGACCCGTGTAGCAGTGGCGGCGCACCCATCATGAACAGCATGATTGTTGGGCAGAGCGACGCCATGGGCATGCTTACCCTGACCGGCAGCGTGGCCGCCGCCGACGTGATGAACGCCACGTACTTCAACATCCACACCGCCAAGGACGCCACGGGCGCCCCCGCCGACGCCGGCGTGACCTGCACGGGCGTCAAGATGTAACCACGGCGTACGGTAGAAAGCAGATGGCAGGGGTTCCGTGATCGGACCTCTGCCATTTGCCATCGGCCTTCGACCTTTCTTACAGCCCCAGGCTGCCCCGGTACCCCTCGATGATCTGCGCGCCCCAGATCAGGGCGACCAGCGCACCGACCGCCAGGAACGGCCCGAACTTCACGCGGTTCTCGCGTTTCATGGCGAGCTGCGTCACGCCGAACAGCGCCCCGGCGAACACCGCGACCACCAGCGTCAGCAGCAGCCGCTCCCAGCCCAGGAACGCGCCGATCACGGCGGCCAGTTTCACGTCCCCGAAGCCCATGGCGCTCGCGTCGGCCGGTTCGTCGGCCGCGTCGTCCACAGTCTGCCCACGGTACTTCAGCCACCAGTACACGCCCGCCACCAGCGACGTGGCGCCCGCTGCGGCCAGCGCACCCTGCACCATCAGGATCATGCCCGGGCCGTACCCGGCGCTGCCCAGCACCACGCTGACCAGCAGGCCGCCCAGCGTCAGCAGTTCCGGTACGCGCACCACGCGCCGGGCCACCACGTTCACGGCCGCCGACAGCAGCGCCGCGCCCAGGCCCCACCACGGCCCCAGCCACGCCCCGGCCAGCAGCGCCAGACTGATCTGCTGGTACCCGATGGGCGCTTCCGGGTACGAGCGCTCCCGGAAGCGGCGCAGCACCCACGACCCGAACTGGTTGATCGCCACGACCAGACCTGCACCCAGCAGCGCGCCCTGCACCGCGCCCGACAGGTCCGGCAGCCCCTCGGCGCCCGCCCGGCCGTTCAGGAGCCCGAACAGGATGCCCAGCGCCGTGCCCGGCAGCGTCAGCTCGTCCGGGATGGTGTACGTGTCTAGGTCGATGGCACTCCCGACCAGCAGGATCGTGAACAGCGCCATCAATCCCAGCGCGCCCCACCCGACCACCAGCGGTGGGAATAATGCGGCGATCACGCCGTACCCCAGCCCGGTCAGCAATTCCACCACCGGGTACCGCGCCTTGATGGGCGCCCGGCAGTACCGGCACTTGCCGCCCAGGCTCAACCACGACAGCACCGGCACCAGATCCGGCACGCCCAGCCGGTGATCGCAGTTAGGGCAGTGACTGGGCGGGAAGGCGATACTCTCGCCGCGCGGCAGGCGCCAGATCAGCACGTTCGAGAACGACCCGACCAGCAGGCCGAGCAGGGCAGCAAAGATCACGAGGAGGACGTCAGGGGTCACCCCGGCAGTGTAGGCAACAACTCTCACAGCTGTCTTGCCTTCAGCTGCCCGGCCCTTACCGGGTCGCGGGGCCGTCCAGCGTGAACAGCGCGTCCAGCCACGCCCGCAGCGGCTCCGGCACCCAGGAGACCCCTTCGGGCAGCGGCGCCGGGACGACCGGGACGCCCAGCTGCGCCGCCTCGCCCTGCGCCGCCGCCAGGGCCGCCCCGAAGTCCACGTAGCCCTTCTCGTCGGGCGGAATCAGCGCCGTGCGGGTCAGCGCCCCGGCGCGCGTCAGGTCCGCCCAGTTCAGGCGGTACACGTCCTCGAACACGAAGGACCGCTCGGGCTTCCCCGGCACGTCCGCCACGAACCGCACCGGGGGGCGGCAGTCACCATCCAGAATCGTCACGCGCGCCCCGCATCCCCCGCAGGTGAAGCCGCCCACGTGCCCGTACCGGCTGCCCACGTACCGCCGCGCCTCGTGCGGCACGAACCCGCATGCCGGACAGACCGTGAAGATCGGCACGTCCAGCAGCCACGTCGAAGGCTGCCGTCCCGTGCGGTTGAAGTACAGGCGGACCATGCACCCAGTCTGGCACGCAGGCACGTGAGCTTTCAGACAGGGGAATGGCGGGCGCCCCGTTCCCAGGACACCCGCCACCCATCAGTAACCGTTGCGCCCCTACGGATTCCGTCTGTTGCGTTGACAGATCGGAAGGGCACCGATCTGCCAACTCCACTCCCGGAACCCCCGTTGCTCCCACTCGCTTCGCTCGGATTGAATGGTTTGCAAACCATTCAATCGGAGTCTGATCAGTGCTTCCCGAAGTGCCCCAGCTGCGGTACGTTGGGCTTCCAGGCAGGCGTCTCCACGACCTCACCGTACAGGTCGTACTCGTCGCTGTCCTCAATGCGTACGCGCACGATGTCCCCGATCTTCACGGTCCCGGCGAAGTCGGCGGCGAACAGGTACACCTGTCCGTCGATGCCCGGCGCGTCCCCCTTCGTCCGGCCGATCAGTTTCGTGCCCGGCGCGTCGTCCTCGTCATCGTTGAACTCGTCCACGATCACGTCCATGACGGTGCCGACCTTCTCGGCCAGCCGCTCGGCACTGATGCGCTGCGCGACCTCCATGAAGCGGCTCAGGCGCTCCTCCTTCACGTCCTGCGGCACGGCGTCCGGCAGGGCGTTCGCGTCGGCCTCGTCCACATCGCTGTACGTGAACGCCCCCACGCGGTCCAGGCGGGCGTCCTCCAGGAACTGCAGCAACTCCACGAAATCGGCCTCCGTCTCACCGGGGAAGCCCACGATGAACGTGGAGCGGATCACGAGCTCCGGGCAGATCTCCCGCCAGCGGCGGATGGTGTCCAGCTGCTTGCCCGCACCGGGCCGGCGCATGGACCGCAGGATCTTCGGACTGGCGTGCTGCAGCGGCACGTCCAGGTACGGCAGGATCTTGCCCGCCGCCATCAGTTCCACGATCTTCTCCACGTGCGGGTACGGGTACACGTAATGCATGCGCACCCACGCGCCCATCTCGCCCAGCTTCACGGCCAGGTCCGTCAGGTGCGCGCGGACCTGCTCACCCTGGAATTCGCTCTCGCGGTAGCGGACGTCCACGCCGTACGCACTCGTGTCCTGCGAGATGATCATCAGTTCCTTCGTGCCGCCCGCGATCAGGCGGTACGCCTCGTACAGCACCGAACCGGCGTCACGGGACACCTGCAACCCCCGCAACTTCGGAATGATGCAGAACGAACACGTGTGATTGCAGCCCTCCGCGATCTTCACGTACGCGTAGTGCTTAGGCGTCAGCTTTACGCTCGGCGCGAACACATCCCCGTGCCGCGTATCCTCCCGCTCCGGCTGCACGGCGTCCGCCCGTGTGCCCGGCGCGGCCACCGGCAGCAGACCCGTGAACGCACTCGTATCGATCGGCAGCAGCGTCCGAACGTGACCCATCACGTCATCCACCGCCTCACTGCCCGTGATCGCCGCGACCTTCGGGTGCCGCTCCATGATCTTCTCCGGCCGCTCGCCCAGGCACCCGGTCACGATGACCTTCCCCGTCGCCTCCAGCGCCTCACCAATCGCGCTCAGGGACTCCTCGACCGCCGGCGTGATGAACCCGCACGTATTCACGATCACCGCGTCCGCATTCTCGTAACTGGCCGCCACCTCATAGCCCTCGAACCGCAGCTGCGTCAGAATCCGCTCGCTGTCCACCAGCGCCTTCGGGCACCCCAGACTGATGAACCCCACCCGTTTTGCGCCCGCCACAGCGGGACCGTTGCCTTCCATCATCATCTACTCCTTCCCTTGCGCCGCACCCAGCACCCCGGGGGCACAGAGGTTCAGCCCGCCACTCTACAGGGACGGGCCGCGCCGGGCGACGCACTGGATTACAGGATCACCCCGGAAGAGGGGCTCAGTTACGTTCGGGCGTTGCCTGCGAACTCCTGCTCGAAAGCGTCCAGAATGTCGCGGTCGCTGACGCTCTGTAATCCCAGGCTCAGGAGCTTCTTGATCTTCGGGAAGTACGGCTCGTCCGTGATGTCCTTCTCGTAACCGTCCCGGAAGGTGCGTTTTCCGGTCAGGGTCACGCGGAACTCGTCGTCCGAGCGTCCGTAACTGCACCGGGTATCCACGATTCGCTGGTACAGGAAGTAGCGTTTGCTCTTGCTGTCTGGCCGGCCAATGCACCAGATGATCCCGCCTTCCGTGGCGGCCCTCTCCGCAACGGCTTCCTTGTTGGTGGCGATCATGCCGCTCTCTGCGACCTCACCCCGGAAGCCGATGCCCATTGAGGCGGGGTTGTGGTACAGCACGTAGTTCGCAGTTCGGGCCATGCCGTACGGTATTCCCTCTGGTGGCCACATGGTGCCGCAGATCCAGCACCCCCTGATTCGCGCGGCTGTCCGCTGTCGCTCGGGGGCGCGTCTCTCAGGGTTGGGCTGTACACTGCCTGAAGATGAATGCCAAGGTTATTGTGGTCACGTCCGGCAAGGGGGGCGTGGGTAAAACCACGACCACCGCGAACATAGGAGCGGCACTCGCGAAACTGGGTGAGAAGGTCGCGGTCATTGACGTGGATGTGGGCCTGCGGAACCTGGATGTGGTGATGGGTCTGGAGTCGCGGGTGGTGTTCGATCTGGTGGACGTGCTGGAAGGTAAGTGCCGCATGTCTCAGGCGCTGATCCGGGATAAGCGGGTGGAGAACCTGTTCCTGCTGCCGGCCAGTCAGACGCGTGATAAGGACGCGCTGGACCCGGAGGTGTTCAAGGGTGTGGTGCGGGATCTGATCGAGACCGAGGGTTTCGACCGGATCCTGATCGATTCCCCGGCGGGTATCGAGTCGGGGTTCCGCACGGCGGCCGCCCCGGCGGAGGGGGCGCTGGTGGTCGTGAACCCGGAGGTTTCCAGCGTGCGTGACGCGGACCGCATCATCGGGCTGCTGGAGGCCCAGCAGGTCAGTGAGATCCGGCTGGTCATCAACCGCCTGCGTCCGAAGATGGTGGCGAGCGGGAACATGCTGTCCGAGGCGGACATTCTGGACATCCTGGGTGTCAAGCCGATCGGGATCGTGCCGGAGGACGAGGGGATCATCATCTCGACGAACGTGGGTGAGCCGGCGGTGCTGGGCAAGACGAAGGCGGGCGAGGCGTTCATGGCGACCGCGCGCCGCCTGAAGGGCGAGGACGTGCCGTACCCGAAGTTCGAGGAGGACAAGGGATTCCTGGCGGCGCTGCGCCGACTGTTCGGGGGGGCCTGACGTGTTTTCCTGGATGAAGCGCGGCCGGACCAAGGAGACCCTGAAAGACCGCCTGGAACTGGTGCTGGCGTACGACCGGGCGCAGATTCCGCCCGGCAAGGTGGATGCGCTGCGGAACGACCTGCTGGAAGTCGTCAAGCGGTACTTCCCGACGGGGAACAGCAGCGTGGAGATCGAGCAGCGGGGCGACATGGTGGTCCTGATGGCGAACATTCCACTGGATGAGGATTCGCCGGGCCGTGCGGCCGAACGCAACCGCTGATCCCGGCCGCCGGGCCCTGCTGCCCAGGCACCCTGCTGCGGTCACCTCAGCTCTAAGCACCTTCACCCTCGCAGGCCGTAGCCTGTGGGGGTGTCGCGTTTGAATGTTCAGTCTGCCTTTCACTCCGGGGTGCCCGTGCGGGCGCCGCTGGCGGGGACGCCTTGAAGTACGACCTGCGGTTCCCGGTGATCATCGCGGCCCTGCTGGCGGTGGGCCTGATGACGGTCAGTACGGCGGCCCTGTCGCCGCGCGTGTCGAGCGGTGTGTTCAACAAGCAGGTGCTGGGCGTGGTGCTGGCGGCCGTGCCGATTGCCCTGATGTGGTGGGTGGGCCGGGACCGCATCTACCGCGTGGCGCCGTACCTGTACGGGCTGGCGCTGCTGATGCAGGTCAGTACGTTCGTGATCGGGAAGGAAGTGAACGGGCAGCGCAACTGGATCGAGCTGGGGCCGCTGCAGTTTCAGCCGCTGGAGATCCTGAAGTTCGCGTTGATCCTGATGCTGGCTGTCACGCTGCGCGGGGGGTTCAAGGGGGTGTCCACGTACGGGCGGGCGCTGGCGGTGTTCCTGCCGGCCGTGGGTCTGGTCGTCATTCAGGATTTCGGGGGGGCGATCGTGCTGAGCGTCATGTTCGCCGTGATGATGCTGGCGGCGCGCATGCCGGTGTGGCACGCGCTGCTGGCGGCGCTGGTGGTGGGAACGGCGGTGCCGACGGTGCTGTACCCGCACCTGGAGCCGTACCAGCAGAAGCGCCTGACGATCTTCCTGAACCCCTACGAGGACCCGCGCGGGGCGGGATATCAGGTGATTCAGAGCACCATCGCGGTGGGCAGCGGTGGGTTGCAGGGCAAGGGGTACAAGCAGGGCAGTCAGTCGCACAACGGGTTCCTGCCGGAGGCGCACACGGACTTCGCGGTGTCCACGTGGCTGGAGGAACAGGGGTTCGTGGGGGGCGTGGTGGTGCTGCTGCTGTACGGCGGGTTGTTCTGGGGGCTGGCGGGCATGGCGGGCGAGGCGCCCCGGTTGCAGGATCAGGTGCTGTTCGCGGGCATTCTGGGTCAGATCGGCTTTCAGGTTCTCGAGAACGTCGGCGCGGCCCTGAGTGTCCTGCCGTTGACGGGCATCACCCTGCCGCTGATCAGTTACGGCCTGAGCAGTCTGGTCAGTACCCTGAGCACGCTGGGGCTGGCGTACATCGTGCACCGTGACCGGTACGAGGGCCGCATCTGATACGGACTGCCGTCTGTTTCGTTCACAACCCGCCAACGCACCGGGTTGCCAACTCCACGCCCGGAATCCGTTTTGCTCCTACTCTCTCCGCTCAGATTGAACGGTTTTTGCGAACCATTCAATCGGAGTCCGTGAGATGAGTGCCGCGCGGCCTGAGTTCCGGGTGTTCGTGGCGGTCAGTCTGGACGGCCTGATCGCCCGGCCGGACGGTCGCCTGGACTGGCTGCCGGGAGCCACGGCGGACGGTGCAGCGGCGCCAGTGGGCGAGGATCACGGGTACGCGGCGTTCGTGGCGGGCGTGGATACCCTGCTGATGGGCCGGGAGACCTTCGAGACCGTGAAGGACTTCCCGGAGTGGCCGTACGCGGGCCTGCGGGTGGTTGTCCTGAGCCGCACCCTGAGCGCGGCGGACCTGCCACCCGCCCTGCGGGGCACGGTGCAGGTCATGGCCGGACCACCCGAACGGGTCGCGGAGCAACTGGGCCGCCTGGGCGCGCGGGCCGTGTACGTGGACGGCGGGCAGACTGTTCAGGCGTTCCTGCGGGCCGGACTGATCGACGAACTGACGGTCACGGTCGTGCCGGTGCTGCTGGGGCGGGGCCGTCCGCTGTTCGGGCCGCTGGACGCCGACCTGCCGCTGACGCTGGTGTCGGCGCGGGTGTTCGCGGGCAGCGGGTTCGTGCAGAGCACGTACCGGCGCCGCGCCGCTTCGCAGATTCCGTCCTGAAACCTGCCGGGGCTGCTGCTGTTCGTGACGGGATTCCGGGTGGCCGGTCCGCATGCCCCTGATGGGGGCGGTGCGGGGGGTCCGGTTCCTTAAGAGTGTCTTTTATGACGTGTGGAACGTCGTGCCGCCGAAGGTGTTACGGTGTGGCTCGTTCCACCCCCGCTGCCATAACAGAGTGAAATAATTTACACTTGCGCCGATGAGGCGTTCGTGTCCGCGTGAAGGCGGCGCGGTCCGTCAAGGCCGTTCAGGGTTCATCCCCGGTTCCCAGCAGTTCAGGCAGTCCGTTTCACGGCAGTTCCCAGGAGGCGTCATGAACATCACAGACTTGATTCAATCGTTCTTCGGAGGTGACGGGGCCACCCGTCTGGGTCAGGTGTCCGGCCTGGACGCACAGACCGCGCAGCGCGTGCTCAGCGCCGGCCTGCCCCTGCAACTGGACGCGCTGGCCGATCACGCCCGCGGCGCCGAGGGACAGTCGCAGATTGCCGAGGCCATTCAGAACCTTCCGCAGTTCAGCAGCGTGCAGGACGCCCTGGCGGGTGCCGACGGCGCGCAGAACCTCCAGCAGGCCGGGGAGCTGCTGGGTCCGGTGCTGCTGGGCGACCGCGCCGGCAACCTCACGCAGACCGTGGCGGCGCAGACCGGCGCGGCCAGCGGCAGCGTGCAGAAGATGATGGGCATGGCCCTCCCGCTGCTGCTGAGTCAGCTCGGCAAGGCCGGCGTGAACGGCGGGAACATCGGCGGAATGCTGGGCGGCCTGCGAGGCCAGCTGGGCGGCATGGGCGGCCTGCTGGGTGCTGGGGCCGGCGCGGCCGCCGCACTGGGTGGCGCGGCCCTGAGTGGCCCGGCACTGACCGGTCCGGCACTGGGTAAGGTCAGCGCTCCGGACCTCACGCCGCCGGCCGTGCACGTGCCCTCTCTGGACGTACCTTCCCTGGACGTGCCCTCACTGGATGTGCCGGCGGTTGGCATTGGCATGGCGGGCCTCGCGGCCGGTGCCGCCGGCATGGCTGCCCGTGACGACAGCGCCAGCGGCCTGCTGGAATTCCTGAAAGGGCAGTTCAGCGGTCCGGTCGCCGAGCGGATCGGAGCCTCGGCCGGGTTCGGCGGCGGCGCATCCAAACGTGCGGCGCAGGCGGCCCTGCCGCTGATCCTGAACTCCCTGGTGCAGAAGGGCCGCACCGAGTCCGGCGCGAACGACGTGCTGAACATGGCCCGTCCCTTCGAGTCGCTGACCGACGCGGACGGTCACCTGCGCGCCGGGGTGCTCGACGACGCCGCCGAATCTGCCCGTATCGAGGGGCAGGGGCGCGGCCTGCTGGGCGGCCTGTTCGGGAACGTTGATCAGGTCGCGGGCCGACTGGGGACCGCGCTGGGAGGCAGCGGTGCCAGCGCCGGGCGACTGCTGGCCGTGATGACCCCGCTGGTCCTGAGCATGCTGGGCAACCGCGCCCGGAGCGGCGGCATGGGCGCTGCGGGCTTCAGCGGTCTGCTGGGCGGCCTGGGTGCCGGCCTGACGGGCCTGCTGCCCAGCGGCCTGAGCAGCCTGGGTGCGTTGCTGGGCGCTGGCGGACTGGCCGCCGCTGCCGGGGCGGCCACCACGGCCGTGGCGGGGGCGTCCCGTCCGAACGTGCCTCCCGTGGCGGCCCCGCCCATCAACACGGCCAGCGTGCCGCCCACCCCACCCCAGGAGAAACGCCGGGGCGGCTTCCCCTGGTGGATCATTCCGCTGCTGGCACTGCTGCTCCTGGGTGGCTGCTGGCTGGTCAACCGTCAGCCGGCGGACTCGGCGGGCACGGCTACCACGGCCACCGACACGGCGGCCAGCATCCTGGTGACCAACCCGTCCTCCGACGCGAACCTTCCGCCCGCGCCGTTCACCATGAGCGGTACCGGCCCCGCCGGAGCGACCCTGACCATTCAGGACGAGGGTCAGGACGTCGGCACCGCCACCGTCGGCAGTGACGGGAACTGGACGGCCGACCTGCCCGCCCCGACCGTGGGTGAACACACCTACACCGTGGACGGCGGCGCGGCCCGCAGTGAATTCAAGGTGAACATCGCTGACGGCGCGGCGGCCGCCACGGACACCACCACCGACGGCACGGCCACGGACGCGACGGCTCCTGACGCGACTGGCACGGACGCCGCTGGTGCGGCCACCGGCTTCGCCATCGGCGCTCCCGCTGCGGACGCCGAACTCCCGGCGGGCGGGTTCACCATGAACGGCACCGGCACGGCCGGCGAGGAACTGGAACTGTTCGAGGACGGCACCAGCCTCGGCAAGATCACCGTCGGTGAGGACGGCACCTGGACCTTTGACGTGCCCAGCCCCTCGGCCGGCGCGCACAGCTACTCGGTCAAGGGACCGGACGGCACGGAACTCGGCGCGCTCAGCACGACCATCGCTGCTGCCGCCGCCGACGCCAGCGCCGCCAACTGCACCAAGGACTACACCCTCAGCATCACGGACGGGCAGACCGTCAGCGAACCCTTCCGCTTCGGCGGGGTCGGGCAGGGCGAGGGGTACAGCGTGACCGTCAAGCGCGGCGACCGGACCATCGGCACCAAGAACATCCCCCTGGACGCCACCTGCGGCTGGAGCTACCAGAGCAAACCCGGCGCGGGCACCATCTCCTACGAGGTCCGCCCGGTGGGTGACGCGGCTGCCGAGCCCCTCAGCAGCGTGACCCTGACCGTCGGGAACTGAACCCCGGCCAATCAGGCCACCCACACCGCCTGCCTCCCACTTCGGGGGCAGGCGGTTCTTTATGGCGTTCCACCGGGACTGCATGAATGAAGAGTTCCCGCCAGAGCGCACTGCTTCAGCGGCTCACGCTCCAGATACCTGCGAAGTCCGCCAGTTGCGTGCTGCGGTCGCCAGTGGCGTAGGCGCTGATGCTGCCGTCCAGATACAGGGCGTCCGGGCAGCCCAGCGTGTCCCGGAAGAACACCGCGAACGAGTAGAAGTTCACGGGGCCGGCACTGACGGCAAACCGCACCTGCCCGTCCCGGCAGACGC